>PXDB01000117.1 GCA_003565155.1 Nitriliruptoraceae bacterium
CCACTTCTCCGCCATCAACGTTCAGGGGTACAAGACCCTCGAGGACGGCCAGGCCGTCACCTTCGAGGTCACCCAGGGGCAGAAGGGGCCGCAGGCCTCCGACGTCTCGCCCGCCTGAG
Organism: Nitriliruptoraceae bacterium; assembly: GCA_003565155.1. Taxonomy (GTDB): domain Bacteria; phylum Actinomycetota; class Nitriliruptoria; order Nitriliruptorales; family Nitriliruptoraceae; genus T1Sed10-7. The sequence continues at coordinate 120 of PXDB01000117.1, forward strand.
CCTGCCACGCTCACGCGGCGCCTGCGTCGCACAGAGCCTTCGAGCCCGGACCGCGAGGTCCGGGCTCGTTCTCGTTCGGCGCCCGGCGATCCGGTCACGCCTCCACCGTTGCACCCGTACGGTGCGCTACAACCACACCCTTCCCCGCGGACGCTGCCCACCACCGATGACCAGGAGCTCCTGGCGTGGCCGAGCTGACCTTCTTCTACGGCACGATGAACTGCGGGAAGTCGACCCTCGCCCTGCAGATCCACCACAACGCCGTGAGCGCCGGGAAGCGCTGCCTGCTGCTGACCAAGCACGACCGGCAGGCGGGTGCGATCAGCTCACGGATCGGGCTCGCGCAGCCCGCCGAGGTGGTCACCGACGACCTCGATCTCGGCCGCCTCGTCCGCGAACGCGTCACGGCGACGGACCCGATCGACGTCGTGATCTGCGATGAGGTCCAGTTCTACACCCCGGCGCAGATCGAACAGCTGGCCGCGGCGGTCGACGAGCTCGACGTCGAGGTGCAGGCCTTCGGTCTGCTCACCGACTTCACCACCACGCTGTTCCCCGGCTCGCAGCGGCTGCTCGAGCTCGCAGACCGTCGCCAGGAACTCCAGGTCGAAGCCCGCTGCTGGTGCGGTGAGCGGGGCAACCTCAACGCCCGCACCGTCGACGGGCGCATCCAGCGCGAGGGCGAGCAGGTGGTGGTGGGCGACGTCGACACCGCCGAGGTGGCCTACGAGGTCCTGTGCCGGGCCCACCACCGCGCCGGGATCACCCGTACGATGGCGGAGAGGCCGGCGGAGGTCATCCACCTCGGCGCCTGAGCGGGGGTGGTGGTGACGGACGCGGGGCGCATCGGTCGTCCGGGCGGGTTGCTGCACCCGCCGGAGGGTGCGGCCACGCTGCCGACCGCCGCCGACACCGAGCCGCTCACCGACCAGGCGCTCGCCGACCTCGGTCTCGACCGGCTGTTCGCCCCGGCGATCGAGGATGCGCCGTGGCTCGACGACCTCTACCGCCGCCCCTGCGCCGACCCCGTCACGATCCGCTATCGCCAGGAGATCGCTGCGGGGCTCGCCGACCCCGAGGTGGCCGGCCCCTTCGAGCGGCTCGTCGCGGATGTCCGACGGCTGCAGTTGCGCCTCCAAGCCACCTCCCGGGTGCCGCATGCCGTCGCTCGGCACAGCTGGTTCCTCGCGGCGGCCGAGCGCTACCTCGAGGTGGTGGCGACCTTCCACACGGCGATCCGCCACGTGGAGCTGCGCGCCGCGGGGTTGGTGACTGCGCGCGATCGCATCGCCACCCTGGTCGTCGGCGCGCACCACCGCGCGCTGACCGAGGAGACCGCCGCGGTCCGATCGGCGCTCGATCGGATCGACTTCACCGTGCGGATGCAGGGTGGTCGCGTCACCGTCGACCGGTTGCGGGACGAACCCGACCTGGCCGCCCAGGTGACCGCCACCTTCGGGCGGTTCCGTACCCGGACCCCCACGCCGGTGGAGCCCACCGCCACGGAGGCCGGCGGCGACCAGATCACGGCCCGCATCCTGGAGCTGGTGGCCGCCCAGCACCCGACCGCCTTCGCCCGGCTCGCCACGCTGCACGATCACGGCCAACCGCTCATCGATCCCGTCGTCGCCGACCTCGTTGCGGAGCTCCCCTTCTACCTCGGCGTCATGTCGGTCTTCCGGCGGCTGGACGCAGCCGGCCTGCCCGTGGCCTACCCGGAGCTGGTGGCCCACGACGCCGCGTGCGGCGCGCAGGACAGCTACGACCTCGCGGTGGGTCTGCGCCGGCTGTCGGACGGGGAGGAGGTGGTCGCCAACGGCTGGCGCCTCGACCCGCCCGAGCGCATCCTGGTGGTCACCGGCGCGAACCAGGGGGGCAAGACCACCTTCGCGCGGGCTTTCGCCCAGCTGCACCACCTCGCCGCGATCGGCCTGCCGGTCCCCGCCCGGGCCGCCACCGTCGGGCTGCACGACCGGCTGCGGACCCACTTCGAGCGCCAGGAGCGGATGACCAGCCTGCGCGGCAAGCTCCAGGACGAGCTGCTACGTCTGCACGAGCTCCTCGCCGCGGCGACCGATGCGAGCGTGGTCGTGCTGAACGAGACCTTCAGCTCCACCACCCTCGAGGACGCCCGCACCCTGGGCAGGACCTTCCTCGACCGGCTCACCGCCTTGGGTGCGCGGGTGGTCTACGTCACCTTCGTGGAGGAGTTGGCCACCACCGGTGGCAGCGTGGTCAGCATGGTGGCCGGTGTCGCGGAGGACGACCCCCCCCGGCGCACCTTCCGTATCGAGCGACGTCCGCCCGACGGGCTCGCCCACGCCATGGCGCTCGCCGAACGGTACGGGTTGAGCGAGGACGCCCTACGTCGACGGTTCGCGCCGTGAAGGTCGGCCTGCTGCACGCGGACGACGACCTGGTGCTCGACGGTGCGGCGGAGCTGTCCGAGCACCAGCAGGACCTGGTCGCCGACCTCGGTCTCGACCTGCTGCTGGAGGCGATGGCCGCGGGTGATGACCACGTCCACGGGGTGTGCACGCACGTGCTGCTGCACGGACTCGAGGACGCCGAGGTGGTGACCCGCCGACAGGGGGTCGTCGCCGACGCGCTCGCCCATCCCGAGGCGGTCGCGGCGATGTACGCCGCCATCGGCTCCGGCCTCGAGACCGCACGGCGATCCGCCGCAGGGCTGTACCGCGAGTCCCCGGAGCCGGTGGTGCGCCGGAGCGTGGAGCGGCTGCGGGTCCTCCTCGACGTGCTGCGCCGGCTGCGTGGACAGGCACGCCGGGTACAGCGTTCGGTGCGCTCTCGTCCGTGGCAGGCCTTCGTCGAGCAGTTGGTGACGGTGGTGGACGAGGCCGCCGACAACGAGATGGAGAGCCTGCTCGAGGAGCTGACCTTCCCGCGCGGCATGCTGCTCAGCGCGCGGGTCGGACGCGGTGCAACGGGGGTGAACCACGTGCTGCGGCGTCCCCGGGCGCAGGGGTGGTTGTCCCGCTCCGTCGACCGCAGCGGCGACAGCTTCGAGCTCCCCGAGCGTGATGACGAGGCGGTCGCCGCCCTCGGCGCCTGGCGGGAGCGGGCGCTGGGACCGGTGGCCACGGAGCTCTCCGGTGCTGCGGACGATCTGGAGGCGTTCCTGCGTCGCCTGCGGGACGAGCTGGCCTTCCTGCTCGGCGCGATCCATCTCGCCGACCGGTTGTCGGGTGCCGGGCTCGACACCTGCTTCCCCGAGGTCGTGGGTGGGCATGATCCGCGCACGTCACCGCCGAGGTGGTCGGGACGTGGGCTGTACGACCCCGCCCTGGCCCTGCGCATCGGCGCCGCGGTGGTACCTGGTGACCTCGACGCGGACGGGGCCGCGCTGGTGGTGGTCACCGGCGCCAACCAGGGCGGAAAGTCGACGCTGCTGCGCGCGATCGGTGCGACGCAGGTGCTCGCGCAGGCCGGGCTGTTCGTCCCCGCACGAGCGCTACGGCTGGAGCTGCGACCCCGGGTGTACGCCCACTTCGGTCGCGAGGAGGACCGTGGGCTGACTCGTGGGCGGCTGGAGGAGGAGCTTGCGCGGATGCAGCGCATCGCGGAGCGGATCCGTGCGGGGGACCTGCTGCTGGCCAACGAGTCCTTCGCCTCCACCAACGAGGCCGAGGGATCGGCCCTGGCCCACGGGCTGTTCACCGCCCTGGCCGACGCGGGCGTGCGGGTGGTGGTGGTGACCCACCTCTACGAGTTCGCGCGTCGGCTCCGGGAGGCGGGCCGGGACGACACGCTGTTCCTCAGGGCCCGTCGCGAGGAGGACGGCAGCCGGCCCTTCCGTCTCGAACCGGGCGCGCCGGAGCCGACCAGCTACGGGCGGGACCTCTACCTCGACATCTTCGGCGGCGACCCCGACGTCGAGCGCCGTCGGCCGGGGCCACGTCCACGAGGGTGACCGGTGGCGTACGGTGGGTGGATGGACACCGTCTCCGCTCCCGCCCCGTCGTCGCCCGTGCGTACCCTCGCGCGGGTCGGCCTGGCCGCGTTCCTGCTGTTCGCCGGCGTCGGGCACTTCGTGGCGCCCGAGGAGTTCCTCGCGCAGGTACCGCCGTGGATGCCGGCGCCGCTGCTGGTGGTCTACGTGTCCGGCGTGGTCGAACTCCTCCTCGGCGCGGCACTGCTCGGACCGGTGCGGTTCCGTCCCGCGGTGGGGTGGATCGTCGCCGCCTTCTTCGTCGTGATCTTCCCCGGCAACATCTCCCAGGCGGTCACCGGCGAGGCCGCCTTCGGGCTCGACAGCGCGGCGGCCCGCTGGGGACGTCTGGCGTTCCAGCCGGTGCTGGTCGCCTGGGCGCTGTGGTCCACCGGTGCCTGGTCGACGTGGCGACGTCGTCGCCGGCCGGTCGCGGCCGCGCGGGGCGGTTGAGGTGCTGCTCGCCTGGCTGGTGGTGTTCCTCGCCGCGGCGACGCCGTGGCTCGAGGTGCTGCTGGTGGTGCCCGTCGCGATCGTCGCCGGGTTGCCCGCACCGGTGGTCGTCGCCGTCGCGGCGGCCGGCAACGTCGCATCGTTGGTACCGCTGGTGCTCGGTCTGGAACGCCTCCGCACGTGGTGGCGGGGGCGGCGCCGCCACCGAGGTCGGGGTGATGGCTCCGCGCGGGGTGCTCGGGCACGTCAGGTCCTCGAGCGGTACGGGCTACCGGGACTGGCCTTCCTCGGCCCGCTGTTGACCGGCGTGCACATCGCGGCGTTCGCGGCGATCGCGGCCGGCGCCCCGCGCCGGGCCACCGCCGTGTGGCTGTCCGCAGGTGTGGTCGTCTGGGCGGCCGTCGCCGGGGTGCTGACCGTGGTGGGCGTGGACCTGTTCTTCGAACCCGAGCAGCTCCCCGATCTCGGTCTGGAGGAGATGGCCGGTCGATGAGGGCGGCCTGCGGCGCCACCGTGGCCGCAGCGGTGCACGGTACGGGCCGCCATCGGCAGGCACCGGACCGGGTCAGGCAACGAGCCCCAAGGCCATCTCCTGGCCCGAACGCAGCGCCTCCACGTGCACCTGCGTGAGCTGCTGACAGCCCAGCCCGAGCTCCTCGCCGGCGCGGACCATCGTTTCCCAGTCGGCGCGTTCCGCGGCGAGAGCGATGGAGAGCTGCGAGCGGTAGACCCCCTGTCGGCCGGCGAGCGCCGCGGCGACAGCGGGTCCCACCGGGAGCTGCGCCGCCAATGCTTCCGTCAGGATCCCCTCGTCACCGAGCACGGAGAACATCCCCAACCCGAAGGCCTCCAGGGATGCGCCACCTGGCCGTAGGCGTTCCAGCCCTTCGCAGTAGCTGGCTCGGATGCCGGCCATGGTCAACAGCTCGGTGGGTGCCCCCTGGGACGCGGAGCTGAGTGCCACCAGCGTCAGCCAACGGCGCAGCGACCGGTGGCCGAGCAGGACCAGACCGTGGCGGATCGACTCCACCTGTCGCCACCCCGCATGCAGCCGCACGAGACGCAGGAAACGGTCGGCCATCCGGACGTCGTTGCGGATCAGCGTCTCCACCCGGCTGAGGTCGAGTTCCTCGCCGCGCACGGCGCGCAGCAGTTCCATCTCCGTGCTGCCGCCCACCGTCGGCCGGAAGCCCGCCGCGCGGTGCCGCTGGAGGACGGGCCGGAACCGGTCGGGATCGGTGACGTCCTCGAGCACCTCCAGCATCAGGCCGGCGGCGGGCAGGTCGAGGAGGGTTCCGTCCTCGAGCAGGCCGCTCGGCACGTTGATGTAGACCTCGCCGAACCCGTTGGTCATCCCCGACCCCCTCCGACACCACGACACCACGACGGCGCCACCGGCGGCTGTGCCCGCAGCGACCGGTGCGCCCGCACCACTCCTTGCGCCCGAACCACACCGTTCGCGCGTCATCCTGTCGGCAGGTCGGCCGCGGACTTCAGGCCAGGCGCATCCGCTGTGCCGCCTCGGTGAGCTCGTCGCGGAAGTCGGGGTGCGCGATCCCGATCAGCGCCTTCGCGCGCTGTCGTGCGGTCCGACCGCGCAGGTCCGCCACGCCGTGCTCGGTCACCACGGTGCTCACGTCGTTCTTGCCCGTGGTGGTGTGGGTCCCGGGGGTGAGCGTCGGCGCGATCCGCGAGATGGTGCCGCCCTTGGCGGTGGAGGGGATCACGATGAAGGACCGCCCGTCGCGTGACCGGTTGGCGGCGCGGACGAAGTCCACCTGCCCGCCGGTACCGGAGTAGGGCTTGTGCCCGAGGCTCTCGGAGCCGCACTGTCCGATCAGGTCGATCTGCAGCGCACCGTTGATGGAGTGCAGCCGGTCGTTGCCGCCGGCCAGGAACGGGTCGTTGGTGATGTCGACCGGGTGCATCTCGATGACCGGGTTGCGGTCCATGAACCGGTACAGCCGCTCGGACCCCAGCGCGAAGGTGGCGTACATCTTCCCCCGGTGGAGTTCCTTGCGGCGGTTGTTGACGACGCCTGCTTCGAGCAGGGAGTGGATCCCGTCGCCGAACATCTCCGTGTGGACGCCCAGATCCTTCTTGTCGCTGAGCTGCTGCACCACGGCGTCCGGGATCGCGCCGATGCCGATCTGCAGCGTGGCACCGTCGGGGATCCGCTCGGACACGTACCCGCCGATCGCCTCCTCCACCGGGCCGATCGTGGCCGGCGGCAGCTCGAACAGCGGGGTGTCATCCTCCACCACCGCGGTGACCTGCGAGATGTGGATGTGGCAGTCCCCGAAGCAGAAGGGCACGTTCGGGTTGACCTCGACCACGATGGCCCGCGCCTGGGTGAGGGCTGCCATCGTGTAATCAGGTGAGAGGCTGAGGGAGAAGTACCCGTACTCGTCCATCTCGGAAGCCTGGGTGAAGACCACATCGGCGCGCAGCTGGCCCCGGCGGAACATCTCCGGCAGCTCGGAGAAGTGGGCGGGGGTGTAGTCGATCCACCCGTCGTGCACCCCGCCGCGGTTGGCCGGTCCGAGGAAGGGGGAGCTGTGGCGCACGTGCTGCACGGTGTCCGGGTCGAGGTAGCCGGGTTGGCGCAGCGGCAGCATCTGCAGCACCGTGACGTCGTGGAGCTCCCGACGGCGGTCCGACAGCGCGTCGAGCAGCGCGGGCGGCTCACCGGCAGCGATCGGTACGACGATGGTGTCACCGTCCTCCACCAGGTCGATGGCGTCGTGGGGGCTGCGCAGGCGGTCGCTGTAGCTGGCGGTGGCGGACATGGTTCTCCCGAGGTCGTGGGTGACGCACGTGGCGGACACGCGCGGACATCGCGTGCCCCGGGGCGACCAGGGTGAGGGTGCGCCCAGGCCGCGACGCGTTCCACGCTATGCAGCGCACGGCAGCCGTCGAGTGCAGGTCGGCCACGTCACGGAGCGGCCGAAGGGCCCTGGCGGAGGTGCCGGTCGGCCGGGTGCGCCACGTCTCAGGCCCGGGTCACCACCCGCATCGGCACCGCACCCTTCGGCCGGTAGGTGGCCCGTGGCTGCGCCACCGGGAGAGGCCGTGCCGCGTCGGCCGGCTCCATCCGGAACCGGTGCGCGATCGCCAGCAGGATGATGCGCGACTCCAGCAGGGCGAAGTGCTCACCGAGGCAGCGGCGGTTGCCCCCGCCGAAGGGCGTGTAGGCACCCCGGGGCAGCTCCCGCTCCGGGGTGCGCAGCCACCGGTCCGGGTCGAAGCGCTCGGGATCAGGGAACCACCGGGGGTCGCGGTGGGTGACGTACTGGCTGACCAGCACGTGGGCGCCCGCGGGCACCGTCACCCCGGCCACCTCGACGTCCTCGAGCGCGCGCCGAGGTGCCACCCACACCGGCGGGGCGAGCCGCATCGTCTCCGAGAGCACGCGACCTGCCACCTCGGTGCCCATGACCTCCTCGACGACCGGCGCGCGGCCCTCGGCCAGCCAGGACTGTGCGTCGGCCTCCGCTTCCAGCGCCTCCCGTGTCGCGGGGTCGGCGGCGAGGAAGCTCAGCGCCCAGGTGAGCACGTTGGCGGTGGTCTCGTGGCCGCTGAGGATGAGGGTGAGCACCTCGTCGCGGACCTCGTCGTCGGTCAGCCGGCTGCCGTCCTCGTCACGCAGCGCCAGCAGCAGGCCGAGGAGGTCGTCGGCGTGGGGGTCGGGGGTGGCCCGCCGTCCCGCGATCAGCTCCTCCGCCACCTCGGCGAGGTCGTCGGCGGCGCGCGGGAAGGCGTGGAACCACGGCAGCGGCAGCCGGTCGAGGCGGTCGAGGCCCGGCAGCATCGTGCGCTCGATCCGGTCGATGGCCACCTCCATGGAGGTGGCGATCCGCTCGCTGTGGGCGGAGGCGTCGGTGCCGAACAGCGTGCGGGCCACGATGTCGAGGGTCAGCGCCATCATGCGGGGGCCGGTCGCCACGGTGCTACCCGGCTGCCACTGCTCGAGCTCGAGGTCGGTCGCCTCGGCCATCGTCGCGGCGTAGCCGTCGAGGCGGTCACGGTGGAAGGGCGCCTGCAGCATCCGGCGGTGGCGGAGGTGGATCGGCTCCTCGTTGGTGAGCAGGCCCTCACCGAGCACCTTGCGCATCCGCTCGAAGCCCACACCCTTGACGAAGGAGCGGGTGTGGCGCACCAGCACCCCGTCCACCATCTCCGGGGCGAACAGGCCGAGGAACAGCTGCCGGCGCAGCTCGAAGGCGACCGCGTCGCCGTGCCGGCGGTGGAGTTCGAGGAGGAACCCGGGGGTGTCGGCGAGGAACCGGGCGGTCGTCACCCCTGGCACAGCGCGGCCGGGTCCGGGCGGTAGGGAGCTGTCGCCGCGACGTCGCCGCAGCGGCGGCGGCACGGGCGCGTACGCCGCGGGCCGCGGGGCGGTGAACGCACGCATGGCACGACCTCCCGTCACCCGGGACCGGGCGTCCTGTCAGCCCCGGCCCGTGCGGACAGCGATGAGAAGCCTACTCCGGGCTCGCCGTCAGCCGGCGATCCGCCCGCGGTCCGTCCGCGATCCGCCCGCGATCCGCCTGCGGTCCGCCTGCGATCCGCACGGGTGGGCACCCTCACGCGGCCCCGGGACGGGCGGTGGCGGACCGATCGCTCGTGAGGAACCGCTTGTGCGCCAGGGGGACGTGGCCGATCGGGGGCAGGACCCCGGTACGGCCGTGTCGGCCCCCGGCCGTTCGCGCGGCCGGTGCGGGGAGCTGTCGAGGAGTCGCATCCCGCTGGAGGGACGTAGCTGATGACGCAGATGCTGGGCACCCAGGTAGCGCGGCACGAGGGTGCAGGTCCGACCGCGCCAGGGTCCTGTCGTTGGCGACGGGTGATGGCGACGACGCTGACGCTCCTGCTCCTCGTCACTCCGCTGGTCACGACCGCCACCCCTGCCCGGGCGAGCGGGCCCGCGCCCCAGGCGGACCTCTCGGTACCCGCCTCCGCACTGATCGGCAGTGCACTCACCTTCACGGCCACCTTCGACAACACCGCCGACACCGGCTACGGGCCCTACATCGACCTCTACATGCCCACCCAGGGCACCAGCGGCGACCCGACCACCACCCCGCCCGAACCGGCGGACGGGCTCGAGCTGACGGGCGCGACCTACCTCGGGGCACCCGTCACCACCATCGACCTCGAGCTGGCCTGTGATGGGACCGACACCCACCCCTTCACCGGCCAGACCATCACCTGCCCAGCCGACCTGGACACCGGCGACACCCTCCACGTCCTCGAGCTGCCCTTCGGCTCCTTCACGGGGAGCCAGCCCGCCGCAGCGGTCGAGCTCACCGCCGACGTCAGCGAGCTCGCCACCCTCGACACCCCCCTTCCCATCACCGCACGTGCCGGGTTCCGCTACGGCTCCGACCCCCTCGACAACCCCGACACCGACCCGCCGATCCTCCAGGCGGTCGCGACCACCGCCGAGATCACCCCCGCGATCGCCCAGCTGGACAAGACCTACAGTGGCCCGGAGAACGAGACGGCGACCGGTCCGAACTTCCCGCGCACCTGGACGCTGGAGCTGACCGTCGCCGACGGGCAGACCCTCGAGGACGTCACCCTCACCGACACGCTGCCGGACAACGTCGCCTACCTCTCCGCCACCCCCGGTGTCGCCAGCGGCACCCTGACCGACGAACCACCGGTCGGCGTGGCCTCCGACGCACCGGACGATGAGGTCGTCGCCGCGTTCGACGAGGTCGAGGGCAACGGCGGCGTGTCCGCAACCCTCGCCGTCGAGTTCTTCGTTCCCGAGGTGGACGCCGCGGGTGCTCCGGTCCTGTCCCCGACCACCGGCGCGTCCGAGCTCTCCCCGAACACCGGCCAGGCAGCAGGTTCCTGGGACCCGATCGATCCGCGCGACCCCACCACGGCCATCGACATCACCCCCTCCGGCCCGCTCCACACGCTCATCGACCGGTCCCTCGCCATCCAGAAGTCCGTCTCGGTGATCGACGGGCCGAACACGGAGGGGACCTCCCCCGCCGACACACTCGAGTGGACCCTCGACTTCCAGGTCTCGGACTTCTACACCTTCGACGACCTCGTGGTCGAAGACGTGCTCTCCGACGGCCAGTCGATCGACGCCACCTTCACCCCGACCCTCACCTTCGACGACGCGGCCGGCTCCGCCTCCGACGTCGACCTGGACCCCTACGTCACCGTCGACACCGATGCTGCCCCGAGCTGCGACGACGACGGGAACATCGCCTACGACATCGCGCTGTCCGACGCGGTCGCCGCTGCCGTGCCTGCCACGGGCGGGGTGCTGACCGGCGGGCTGGTGGACGGCACCGATGACGGGCCCACCGCGGGCACCATCACCTTCCGTACCGTCATCGACGACGCCTACCGCTGCCTCGACAACGGGCAGGCCGTCGACTCGAACGACCGTATCTCCAACACCGTCACCATCGCCGGCGCCGTCCTCGACAACGACACGGGTGTGCCCACCGGCCACACCGTCACCGACGGATCCGGCGACAGCGTCACGATCGTGGTCCCCACCCTGTCCAAGGACATCTACGCCCGCAACGGCGACACCGGCGACACCGGCCCGCAGTTCGCCGCCGGCGATCGCATCACCTACCGGCTGACCACCACCCTGCCGATCACCAACTTCGAGGACGTGGCCCTCCTCGACTTCCTCCCCCTGCCCACCCTCGACGCCACCGAGGTCACCGACACCACCCGGCTCTCCGAGCCGCCCAGCGCGACCCCGCCCCCGGCAGGTGCCGTGTCCTTCGGGCCCGCCGAGACCCTCGCCGACGCCGCCGGCGGTCCCGGACACGCCCCCACCCTCTCCGTGGATCCGGACGGCAACAGCCTCACCTTCGACTACAGCCCCGACCTCCAGGACCAGGACGGCCAGGGCGCCGCGACCATCGATCTGCTCTTCACCGTGACCCTCACCGACGAACCCTTCGCTGACGGGCTGTTCCTCACCAACCAGGCACGGCTGCTCTACGCCGACAGCTTCGCCGACGTCGACGCCCGTGACGAGATCGTCCAGTTCCAACTGACCAACCCGGTCCTCGACCTGACCAAGGGTGCCGTCGCCGTCGACGGTGGTGGCTCGCTCGCCGGCTCGGCCGGCCCTGGCGGACCGTGGGACCCCTCAGGCACCCCCCGGTTCACCGACCCGCTGACCTCCGAGGCACTGGAGGGCACCACCGTCGGCACCGACGTCACCGGTGCCTTCGTCGGCGACACCATCACCTACGCGATCGTGGTGGAGAACACCGGCTCCGGCCTCAACGGTGCCTTCGACGTCGCCGTCTCCGACGACCTGCCCGCCGGGATGGCCATCCCCTCCTCCGGCCTGCAGCTCCAGGTCACCGACGGCAACGGCGCCACGCTCGACCACGCCGGCGACCTGTTCGCCTCCGAGCTCACCCTCGACGACCCGCTCCCCGCCTCCGACCCGGACAGCGGCGTCAACGTCGCGGTCATCACCTACGAGCTCGAGGTCGACGACGCCGCCATGACCGAACAGCTGGTGAACGAGGCCACGCTCACCAACTACGCCGCCGCTGCGGGCGGGCCGTCCTACCCGGAACGCAGCGACGACGCGACCGTCACGATCGCCAGCCCCACGGTGTCCAAGACCCTGACCGACACGCTCGCGCCCCACACCACCTCCCCCGACGCGACCATCGGTGAACAGGTCACCTACGAGGTCCAGGTCACCGTCCCACCCAGCGCCACCACCGACGTCGTCCTGCACGACCAGCTGCCGCCCGGTCTGGCCTTCGTCAGCTTCGATGAACTGTCCGCCGACGCCGACCTCAGCTCCGCACACGGCACCTTCAACGACATCCTCACCTCCCTTGGCACCTCCGATGTGACCAACGGCGGCCGTGCCGTGGACGTCGACCTCGGCGAGCTCACCAACGCCGGTTCCTCCCCCGCCACGCTCACCTTCGCGTTCACCGCCGCGGTCCGCAACTTCCCCGGCAACCAGGACACCATGAACCCGAACCAGCGGCGCAACAGCGCCGCGCTCCTCGCGAACGGTGACACGCTCGCCGGCGGCCAGAGCGACGGGATCAGGATCGTCGAACCGTCCCTCGAGGTGGTCAAGACCCTCGACCCGACCACTGCCGACGCCGGCGACACGCTCACCTACACCCTCGAGATCACCCACCCCGACGACAGCCGCAACGCCACCGCCTACGACGTCGCCCTCCTGGACCTCATCCCCGACGGGCTGACCTACGTCACCGGCAGCTTCGCCCACGACGGCGGTACCGCCCCGGACGACCTCGACGACACGGACGTGCCGGAGCTGACCGCCGCCTGGGACAGCTTCGAGGTCGACGACACGTCGACGCTGACCTACGAGGTCACCGTCGACGCCGACGCCGTGCTCGTGGGTGGTGCCAGCATCACCAACACCGCCGAGGTGACCTGGACCAGCCTCGACGGTGACCCGGCCTCCGCCTCACCCCACGTCGGCGACGACGTACAACGCACCGGGGACGGCGGCGTCAACGACTACACCGCCGACGACGACGCGACCCTCGACCCCATCCCCTCCGAGCTCACCAAGACCTTCGACGGTGGCGACCAGACCCACACCGTTGGTGATGACCTGACCATCGGCGAGACCGCTACCTACACCCTTGAGGTGGTCCTCCCCGAAGGCGACATCGGCACCGTCACCGTCACCGACGACCTGCCCGACGGGATGGCCTACGTCGGCAACAGTGTGACCATCGACGACGCCGGCTTCGGCGGCACACTCGGCACACCTGCCAGCCACCTCGACCCGGACGGTGGGGACAGCGGTGAGGCGCTCGTCCTCACCTTCGACGGCGACACCGGCGACGGTTCCGGGCCCGGGGTGAGCTCGACCCCGACCTCCGGGACCACCGGAACGACCTTCAGCATCACCTACGACGCGATCGTGCTCGACGAGACCGACAACAGCGACGGGGAGGAACGCACCAACAGCGCCTGGGTGACGGTCGCAGGCGAGGACTCCGACCCGACCTCCGCCACCATCACGCTCGTCGAACCGGACGTGGAGATCGACAAGCGCTTCGACCCGGACGAGGCCGCCGCCAACGACACCACCACCGTCACCCTCGCCGTCACCAACGGCGGGACGTCCGACGCCTTCGACCTGGAGGTGGAGGACACCCTGGACGCGGCGGTGTTCACCGACGTCACCATCACCGCCGTGGAGGCCGGCTGGGACGACCAGACCGCCACAGGACCGGCAGGCGACACCACCGTCACGTTCACCTTCGACGGGCCGCTCGCCCCCGGCGACACCGCCACGTTCGAGATCGACGCGACCCTGGTCGCTGACCTGCACGAGAACGCCGCCGTGCCCGGCAGCCACACCAACACCGCCACCGTCGCCGCTGCGTCCGTTCCCGACGGCACCTCCGACGAGCGCCGCACCTACAGCGACGAGGACAGCGACGACCTCGCACTGATCGTCCCGGACCTGGTCACCACCAAGACCGGACCGACCGCCGTCACCCCCGGGCAGACCTTCACCTACACCATCGAGGTGGAGAACGTCGGCGACCGTGACGCCTCCGGTGTCGTCATCACCGACGAACTCGCCGACCGCCCCTGGCTGACCTACGACGACAGCAGCGACGACGGCAGCTTCGACCCCGCCGGTGGTGCGAACGGTGTCGTCACCTGGAGCATCGGCGACCTCGCCGCAGGTGCTACCGCCACCGTCACCATCGACCTGACCGTCGATCCGACCGTGCCGGTCGGCACCGACGGGGCGACCTTCACCAACACCGCCGACGCCCAGCACGACGGGTCCAGCGGACCGGACCCGACCCCGGAGAACAACGACGACGACCACACCGTCACCCTCGACGCGACGATCGACGTGGCGCTCGACAAGTCCGCACAGTCCAGTGAGGTCGCCACCGGCGACACGCTCACCTACGACCTGACCGTCACCAACGTCGGCAACGAGGACGTCGAGGACATCACCGTCACCGACACCCTCCCCGACCACACCACCTTCATCTCCGCCTCCGCCGGCGGCACCGAGGACGACGGCGAGGTCACCTGGACCGGCATCGACCTCGCCGCCGGCAGCGGCCCGGGTACCTCCACGACCCTGACCGTCACCATCGAGGTGGATGACACCGTCCCCGCCGGCCTGGACGGCGTGACCAACAACGCCGCCGTCGACGCCCCCGGCGACGAGAACGCCACCAACGACGACGCGTCCACCACCACGCCCCTCGACGCCGCCCCCGCACTGACCATCGCCAAAGAGGATGACACCGCCGGCGGGCTCGTCGCCCCCGGTGACACGCTCACCTACACCCTCACGATCGCCAACGAAGGCGACCAGGGCGCCACGGGGATCGTCGTGACCGACACGCTTCCCGACGAGGTGGGCTTCGTCTCTGCCTCCGACGGCGGGTCCCACACCGATGGGGAGGTCACCTGGACGCTCAGCGAGGAGCTCGCCGCCGGCGACGACCGTGCGCTGACCGTGACCGTCGCGGTCGACGACACGCTTCCCGCCGGCACCGCCGAGCTGGTCAACCTCGCCGAGGTCACCGACGACGGTGACAACTCGGACGAACCGACGGGCGACGACGACACGACCACCACCCGGCTGAACAACCCCGTCATCACCAAGGCGCTGACCGGCACCGGTGCGACGCACACCTCCGGCAGCGAGCTCGTCGTCGGCGAGACCGCCACCTACACCCTCACCGTCCAGCTGCCCGAAGGCGACGACCTGGGGACGGTGACCGTCACCGACCTCATCCCCGGGGGCATGGCCTATCTCCCCGGCACCGCAGCGCTCGATGCCGACGGCTTCGACGGGCAGCTCGCACTGAACGACGTGAACCTCGACGGTGGCACACCCATCGAGGGGGCACCCCTGATCCTCACCTTCGAGGACGTGGAAGCGGCCACCGACGGCGATCCGGACACCGCCACCTTCGCCGTCACCTTCGACGCGCGGGTGCTCGACACCGCTGGCAACACCGACCAGACGGTGCGCACCAACACGGCCAGTGCGACCGTTGACGGGGTGACCGTCACCTCTAACGACGTCCCCGTCACCGTGGTCGAACCGGAGCTGGCCCTCACCAAGACCTTCGGATTCCCCGACGCCGCCCCGGGGGACGATCCCGGGACCGCCGCGACGGGCGACACGCTCACCCTCGACCTGGAGGTGGAGAACACCGGCGACATCGACGCGTTCTCCCTGACGGTCACCGATCCGCTCGACAGCGACGCGTTCACCACCCCGATCCTGACCGCCACCCCCGCCGGATGGACGGCGACGATCGACACCTCCGGCACCGACCCGATCCTCACCGCAACCGGGACTGAGCTCGCGGCCGGCGACAGCGTGACCATCAGCCTCGAGCTGGAACTCCGCCCCGGCTCGAGCCCCGGTGACACCTACGTCAACTCCGCCGAGGTCACCTGGCAGAGCCTGCCCGGGACCGGACCGGACATCCGCGGGTACGGGCCCGCCATCGGTGACGACGCCTTCGACGTCTCCGTCCCCGACCTGCGGGTGGAGAAGACCCGTGACGGCACCGGCCTCGTCGAACCGGGCGATGAGGTCACCTTCGACATCTCCGTCCACAACGACGGGGGCCGTCAGGCCGTCGGCGTGTCGCTCACCGACACCCTCCCCGACCACACCACCTTCGTCTCCGCCTCCGCCGGCGGCAGCCACGATGGTGGAGAGGTGACCTGGGATCTCGGCGAGATCGATGCCAGCGACAGGGCCACCGTCACCCTCACCCTCGAGGTGGACGACCCGGTGCCCGCCGGGACCGCCACGCTGACCAACACCGCGACCGCCACCGATGACGGCACCCGCGGCAGCGACCCGACCCCCGGCAACAACACCGACACCGCCGTGATCCCACTGGACGCGTTCGTGGACGTCGCGGTCACCAAGACCGCCGACGTGGCCGAGGTCACGCCCGGCGGGCAGATCACCTACACCCTCGAGGTGGTCAACCTCGGCAACGAAGGCGTCGCGGACGTCACCGTCACCGACCTCCTCCCCGACCACACCACCGTGGTGTCGGCCTCCTCCGGCGGCGCTGTAGACGACGGAGAGGTGAGCTGGACCGGTATCGAGCTGGAAGGGCTCGGCGACGACAACTCCACCACCCGCACGCTGACGGTCGAGGTGGACGACACCGTCCCCGCAGGTCTGGACACGCTGGTCAACACCGCCACCGTCGATGCGCCGGGGGACATCGACGACAGCAACGACGCGGACGAGGCGTCCGTCACCGTGGATGCCCGCCCAGACCTGCGTCTGACCAAAACGGTCGACGCCGGCACGGCCGCCACCGGTGACACGCTCACCTACACCTTCGTGGTCGACAACATCGGCGATCAGGCGGCGACGGGCGTGACCCTCATCGACCAACTGCCGGACGGCCTCAGCTATCAGAGCGCCACCGCCGGGGGCAGCCACGACGGCGGTGAGGTCACCTGGATCTTCCCCGGGGCGCTGCCCGCCGGCGACGGTCTCACCGTCGAACTCACCGCGACCGTGGACTCCACGCTGCCGGACGGGACGACCGCGCTGACCAACACCGCGACCGTTGCCGACGACGGGACCAACGGCGCCGACCCCACCCCCGGCAACAACGCCGACGACGCCACCGTCACCACCGGTGCGGACCTCTCGGTAACGAAGGAGGCCGTGGATCCGCCCGTGCCGGGCGCGACCGTGAGCTATGACATCGTCGTCGCGAACGCCGGTCCCGAGACCGTCACCGCGCTGACGCTGGTCGACACCCTCCCGTCGGCGCTCAGCGATCCCGTCTTCACGCCCCAGACCGGCACGTACGACGAGGCGACCGCGCTGTGGGATGGGGTGACCTTGGCGCCCGGTTCCACGATCGTGCTGCAGGTGACCGCCGATGTCGCACTGTCGACGACCGGTGAGATCACCAACGAGGTCGTTGTCAGCCCCGTCGATCACTCCGACCCCGACCACGGGAACAACGCGGCATCGACCACCGACCCGGTGGACCCACAGAACAGCCTGAGCGTGAGCAAGGACGCCAGCGACGTCGATGAGGAGAGCCGCGAGGTCGACTTCACGATCGTCGTGAGCAACGACGGCCCGTCGAACGCCACTGGGGTCACCATCACCGACGTGCTGCCCGATGGGCTCACCGTGGTCACCGTCGACGGCGACGAGGACGGTTGGGACTGCGACGTCGACGGTGCGACCGCCTCCTGCGCCCTCCCCGGCGCGCTGGTGCCCGGCGGCAGTGCGGCGGTGACGGTGACGGCGCACGCCGCTGAGGACGTGTCCGGCACCGTGGAGAACGTCGCGGTCGCCGAGGCGGGCGACACGGCCGTCGAGGACAGCGCGGCCGTCGACATCCCTGACGTGACCCCGGAGTCGGCCGCTCAGGAGGACGAGGCGCTCCCCGCGCAACTGGAGGGTTCGAAGCGCGCCGTGGCCCAGTCTGACGGGCAGGTCACGTGGGAGATCGCCGTCACCAACCAGGGTCAGCGTTCCACCTCGACCCCGATCGTGGTGATCGACGAGCTGGTGGACGAGCTGGCCTTCGTCGCAGCTGCCGGCGATGGGTGGGCGTGCGAGGTGGAGGGGCAGGTGGTGACCTGTGCGCACGACGCTGCGCTGGAGGCCGGCGCCACCTCCGTGCTGACGCTGGAGACGGCGGTCGACGCCCCGGACGGGACGACCCTGACCAACGTCGCGCGCGTCCTGGGAGCGGACGCTGCGCTCGAGGCGGAAGGAGCGGTGGTGGCCGGCTCGACCGCTACCAACAACCCGACCGGATCCGGACGCCTGGTCCGCACCGGTGTCGAAGCGGTGCCGCTGGTGCTGCTGGGGCTGCTCCTGCTCGCAGGCGGATCCGGGATCGTCCTCCGGCGTCGAGGACGTCCAGTCCGGCGCTGAGCAGCACGCTGGCGGAACGCGGGGCCGGCCCATCCGGGCCGGCCCCGCGTGCTGGGGACGGTGCCGCGACGCCTACAGCGACGCGGCGTTGGCCGCCGCGGCCGCCGCGTCCACAGGCGCAGCGGCCACCTGCTGGCGACTGACGCCCAGCTGCGGGCTGTGCGTACGAGGCGCGACGCATCGTCGCGGTCACGCCGTGCGACGGTGTTGCCTCGCGTCTGGTGGCCATCCTCGGGGTGACCATCGTGACGGATGCCCCGGCTGCGGGCCGTCGGCCGCGTACCCACGGCCTGAGCGGTGCGCTGTCCCCGTGGGCGTCGCTGGCGACGCCCACGGGGACCGGGTGCTCAGTCGTCGCTGTCGGTGTTCTCCACGACCGCGACCTCGCTGGCGAGCGCGAAGAAGGTCGGGGCCCAGAGCCCGACGAAGATGCCGAAGCGCTCGGCGTGGGCGGCGTCGCCGGAGCTCTTGGCCTTCCGCCAGGTGGCGATGCTGGCGAAGATCGATGCGAAACCGAGGATCTGGAGCAGGTCGCTGCTGATACCGAGTTGCTGCATGCGCTTGACGATCATGTGGGGACTCCCTGAAGGACGTATGGGGCCTTCGGGTTCGGAAGCCCTGCGGTGTTGGACCGCGGTGGCGGGTGCGATGACGCGGCTTGCCCCACGACGCTTCCCCCAGCAGTCGGGGGAAGCGTCGTGGGGCAACGGTAGGGACGACGGTGAACTGCGGCGCGTGGTGGCCCCGGGCGGGCCGCCCGCCAGACCGCCAGCCGTCAGGCGGTCGATGCCGGTGGTCTCACGCCCGTGCGGTGGCCTCGTCCTCGCGTGCTTCCTGGCTGCGGGGCCGCGAGGGCTGCAGCTGCGAGGCCACGACCATCCCGGCGACCAGCAGCACCACGTTCTTGGCCACGTAGCCGCCCTCCACGGTGATCAGCAGCGGGTTGTAGCCCTCGAACATGACGTCGGGCAGCATCACGAAGGTGAGCATGGTGCCGACCATCAGCCCGGTGAAGGCGAGCAGCACCAACCGCATCGCCCGGTTCAGCAGGAACCCGAGGCCGATGAGGATCTCCACACCGCCGAGGAAGCGCACGAAGATGTCGGGGTCGAACAGGTAGATGGTGCCGACGATCAGTTCCGTGGCAGGGGTGTAGTCGATCACCTTCAGCCAGCCGAACCACACGAAGACCACGCCGAGCACGATCCGCATCAGCGGGACGCTGGCGCGGCGCAGCCACCCGACCACGGCCCGGTCGAGCAGGATGAGTCGGTCGATGGCACGTGCACGTGCGTCGCTGGGAGCAGCAACCTCGTTCCGGGAGCGCATAGGGAACCCCTTCGTCGTTGGGTGACGGGTGGCCGGGGACCGTCCGTGGAGAGATCCCTGGTCTGTGATGGCAGGAAGGATCGGTGGAGGGAGCGCAGGCGCGCGGGTCGTGGGAGCCTCGCCGCCGGCGGCACGCTGGAGCGTGCCGCCGGTCGCGGGTCACCGAAGGCGCCGGTGAACGACCGCCTTCCCCGCTTCCACGATCAGGAAGATCGCGGCGGCGATACCGATCGTCACGGCCCACGCGCTGGCGGGCAGCGGGCTGGATCCGAACAGGGTGTGCATGAACGGCGCGTACACGAACAGCGCCTGGAGGCCGAACAGCGCGGCGACCGACAGCCAGGCGATGCGGTTGCTGAACAGCGACTCCCGGCGCAGGCTGGTGCCGCGCAGGTTGCGGCAGTTGAACAGGTAGGCCACCTGCGCCACCGCCAGCATCGTCACCGCCATGGTCTGCCGGGTCGCCGCATCCATGCCCTGCGCGCGTGCCAGGAAGTACACGGCGAGGGTCCCGCCGCCGATCAGCAGCGACGCCGTCAGGATCTTGCCCACGGCACTCCGGTCGATGATGGCCGCACCCGGTACCCGGGGAGGACGTCGCATCACGTCCGGCTCCGCCGGCTCGAAGGCCAGCGCCAGGGACAGGGTGACGGCGGCGATCAGGTTCACCCACAGGATCTGCACCGGCTCCAGCGGCAGTGGCAGCGCGAACAGCACCGCGATCAGCAGCACCAGGGACTGCGCGCCGTTGGTGGGCAGGAGGAACACGATCGACTTCTGGATGTTGTCGAAGGTCCGCCGTCCCTCCTCAACCGCGCGCTCGATCGTGGCGAAGTTGTCGTCGGCGAGCACGATCTCCGCGGCCTCCTTGGTCGCCTCGGTGCCCTTGATGCCCATGGCGACACCGACGTCCGCACGCCGCAGCGCCGGGGCGTCGTTCACCCCGTCGCCGGTCATCGCCACCACCTCGCCGTTGGCCTGGAGTGCTTCGACCAGGCGCAGCTTGTGCTCGGGGCTGACCCGGGCGAAGGTGTCGTAGCGCTCGGCGATGTCGCGGAGCTCCTCCTCGGAGGCGGCGTCCAGTTCCGTGCCGGTGATCGCCCGAGGGGCGTGACCTGCGTCGTCCGGGTCGATGATGCCCATCTCGCGGCCGATGGCGGTGGCGGTGCCGGCGTGGTCGCCGGTGATCATCTTCACCTGGATGCCTGCGGCCTTGGCCTCCGTGACGGCCTCGATGGCCTCCGGGCGCGGGGGGTCGAGGATGCCGACCAGGCCGACCAGCACCAGGTCGTCGTCGAGGTCGCCGAGGGTGAGGCTGTCCCGGTCCGCCTCGGCCGGGCGTCGGGCGGCAGCCAGCACACGCAGCCCGTGGTCGCTGAGCCCGTCGATCTCCGACTCCCACCGGTCGCGCTGCAGCGGCTGCGGACGACCCTCGCCGTCCAGCTCAGCCACGCAGCGGTCGAGGATGCGGTCCGGGGCGCCCTTGACGTGGATCCAACGTGCGCCCTCGGCGTCCTCATCGAGGGTCGCCATCAGCTTGTGCTCGGACTCGAAGGGCACCACCGCGAGCCGCCGCAACGCCGAGGTGTCGACCCCGGTCTTGAGTGCCAGGGTGCGCAGCGCGCCCTCGGTCGGCTCGCCCACCACCTGCCACTGGCCGTCCACCTCGCGTACCGTCGCGTCGTTGGCGGCCGCGTTGACCGTGACCAACGTCGCCAGATCGGTGTCGACGGCGGTGTCGACGGCCCGGCCACCGTGCAGGATGCGGCCTTCGGGGACGTAGCCGACCCCCTCCACGACGTACGACCGGACGGGCGTGACCAGCCGCTGCGCGGTCATCTCGTTCTTGGTCAGCGTCCCGGTCTTGTCGGAGCAGATCACGGTGACCGAGCCGAGGGTCTCCACCGAGGTCAGGCTCCGAGTGATGGCGTTGCGTCGGGCCATCGCCTGCACCCCACGTGCCAGGGTGATGGTCACCACCGCGGGCAGGCCTTCCGGGATCGCGGCGACGGCGAAGGCGGCGGCCGCGGTCAGCAGCAGCACGATCTCGAGGTCGTGGACGCCCCAGCCGAACAGCAGCATGCCGGCAGCGACGCCGAGGATGACCTTCGACAGCAGCGCGCTGAACCGGCGGATCTGCCGCTCCAGGGGCGTGGCGAGGTCCTCCACCTCGTCGATCATGGCGCTGATGCGCCCGATCTCCGTCCCGGCACCCGTGGCGGTCACCACCCCTATGCCGCGCCCGCCGGCGACCAGGCTGCCGGAGTACGCCATGCTGAACCGGTCACCGATGCCGGCGTCGGGCGCCACCGGCGCCGACTGCTTGGTGATCGGCTCCGACTCGCCGGTGAGCCCGGACTCCTCGGTGCGTAGCTCCACCGACTCGAGCACGCGCAGGTCCGCGGGGACCCGATCTCCGGACGACAGGCGGACCACGTCGCCCGGTACCAGCGACTCGGCTTCCACCTCGGCCCACTCGCCGTCGCGACGGGCTTGGGCGGTCAGGGAGAGCATGGAGCGCAGCCCCGCCAGGGCCCGCTCGGCGCGGTCCTCCTGGACGAACCCGATCACCGCGTTGATCACGGCGACCGCCAGGATCACCCCGAAGTCCACCCACTCGCCGAGTACCGCCTTGAGCGCCGCTGCGGCCAGCAGCACGTAGATGAGGACGTCGTTGAAGTGGCGCGCCAACCGCAACCACGCCGGGTCCGGCGGGCTCTCGGGGAGGCGGTTGGGTCCGACGCGCTCGAGGCGTGCCCGTGCCTCGTCGCTCGAGAGGCCGTCGGCATCCGCATCGAGGTGGCGGAGCACCTCCTCGGCGGGCTGGCCGTGCGGGGGGTCGCTGGCCGCGGTGGTCCCGGCGCCGCCGAGGGGCGCGTCGCGGTCGTGGATCGTCGTTCGCATCGTCGTTCCTCGTCTCGCTCGTCGGGTGTCGTCGGTGTCGGTCGGAAAGGTTGGTCGGGGTCGCTGGCCTCGGGGGCGCTGGCCTCGGGGGCGTCAGCGATTCAGCGGCCGGTGAGATCGGGGAGCAGCAGCGCCGCGGTGACGGCGATGGCGACCAGCGCAACCATCGCGCCGCCGGTCCGCCAGCGGGTCAGGCGATCCTCGAGCCGGTCGATGCCCTCGTCCGTGCGCCCGAGCGCCAGGGCCGCGGCCTGCGGACCAGCGGTCGCGCGCGAGAAGGCGGTGGCGATCGGAGGTGCCGCGGCGCGCAGGCCACGTGCGGTACCGGCGACGACGCGCTCACCCAGGACGACCAGATCGCCCGGCCACACCTCGGGGACCCGCACCCCGATCCGTCGCTGTACGAGCGCCGCCCCGGCGGCGAGTAGGACGCCGACCACCACCGGCCACAACGCCTCCCTGAGCAGCGAACTGGCCGTGGGCGGTGCCAGGACCGGGAGCAGCGCCGGCGCGGCCAGCGGCGCGAGGGCGAACATGGCGACCACGAGCGACGCCCAGGGGGCGAGCCGGGCTGCCGCACGGCTGCGGTCGCCACCGGCAGTGCTGCTCTCGGGCGTCGGTTGCGTGCGCAGCAGCAGCCCCAGGAGACGCACCATCAGCAGGGTGGTGCCGACCGCCGCCAGGGAGGCCAACCTCGTCAGGTTCCCACCGGGGAGCGCGAGGTCGATGGCCTGCTTCATCCAGGCCTTCGCGAAGGCACCGCTCGACAGGGGCGCTCCGGCCAGCGCCAGGCCGGCCGCGACGACCCCACCCAACAGCGCGTTCCGCCGCCAGCCGGCGCCGGTGCGGGGGAGCAGTCCCACGGCCAGGAACAGCACCGCCTTCGCGATGCCGTGGTGCAGGGCGTAGACCGCCGCGGCCGCGGCAACCACTGGCGCCACCTCGGGCGCTGCCAGCGCCACCCCGACCAACAGGGTGATGAAACCCATCTGGCTGACGCTCGAGTAGGCCAGCAGCACCTTCGGGCTGCGCTGGGTCAACCCGATCGCGACCCCGAGCACCGCAGTGGCCAGGCCGAGGGCCACCAGCAGCTGCGACCAGCCGGGCAGCGCCACCTCGCCGATCGGGAGCAGCCGCAGCCACCCGACCAGACCGGCCTTGATCATCGCGCCGCTCAGCACGGCGCTTGCGGCGAAGGGTGCGGCCGGGTGGGCCAGGGGCAGCCATATGTGGAGGCCGATGACCCCCGCTTTGATGCCGAAGCCGGCCAGCAGCAGGCCCACGATGACGTCGCGGTTGGCCGAGCCGGCGACCGCGGCGGCGATGTCGTTCATGCGCAGCCCCGCTGCGTCCGTGGCCGCGAGCAGCAGACCTGCCAGCAGCAGCGTCTCGCCGGCGACACCCAGCACCAGGTAGACCCGGCCGGCCCGCCGTGCCGCCACGGTGCGGGTGTGCACCACCAGGCCGTAGGCGGCCAGGGTCATGACCACGAAGGCGGTGTAGAAGGTGAGGATGTCGTCGGACAGCAGCAGCCCGATGTTGCCGGTGAGCGAGAGCAGCCACCAGTCGGCGTAGCCGCCGCGCTGCTCGGCCTCTGAGCGGGCGTACACCCCCGCCACGATCCACACCAGTGCGGTCAGCGCGAGCAGCACGCGGCCCACCCCGTCGAGTGCCAGCCGTGGCTCCAGCAGCAGCCACGGCAGCTCCGGCGCGGGCAGCACGGGACCGATCACCGCGAGCAGCAGTGCCGGTGCGGGGGCGGCGGCCAGCAACCACGAGGTGCCGCGTCCGGGCCGGAGGGTCAGCACCGCCCCCACGGTCAGCGGCACCAGGATCGGTGAGAGCCACAGCACGAGGTTCATGATCCCACCACCTCGCCGGCGATGGACGCCGCCCAGTTCAGTGGGCTCAGCGGTGCGCCCGCGAGCAGACCCACCACCAGCACGCTCACGCCCGTCGCCACCGCCGGCAGCACCAGCCACGGGTCCCGCTCGTGGTCGCGCTCCATGGTCGGCGCGCCGGCCTCCTCGCCCTCGGGACGCAGGAACCAGATCCGCCCGATGACCGGAAGGAAGTAGGCGGCGTTCAGGACGCTGGACAGCAGCAGGATCCAGATGACCCACCCCTGACCCGCCTGCAGACCACCGAGCCCGAGGTGCCACTTGGTGACGAAGCCGGCGGTCGGCGGGATGCCGATCATCCCGAGCGCGGCGACGGTGAACGCCCCCATCGTCAGCGGCATGCGCCGACCCACCCCGCGCATCTGGCTGATGCGGGTCACTCCCAGCTGCTTGGACAGGTTGCCCGCGCAGTAGAAGAGGGTGACCTTCTGGATCCCCTGGTGGATCAGGTGCACCAGCCCGCCCGTCACTCCGGCGAGGCTCGCGATGCCGACCCCGAGCACGATGTAGGACAGCTGGCTGACCGTCGAGTACGCCAGCCGGCGCTTGAGGTCGTCCTGGGCGAGGGCGCGCAGGGAGCCGTACACGATGGTGACCGCCGCCAGCACCAGGAGTGGGGTGAGCAGCTGCAGTTCCTGCGCCAGCGCCAGGCCGTACAGGTCGTAGACCACGCGCACGATGCCGTACGCGCCGGCCTTGACCACCGCGACGGCGTGCAATAGGGAGCTCACCGGGGCCGGCGCGACCATGGCCTTCGGCAACCAGCCGTGGAGGGGCACGACGGCGGTCTTGACGCCGAGCCCGGCGACCAGCAGCACGAAGATCCAGGTGAGCGAGGTGGCGTGCGCGTCGACGAGTCCCGCGAGGGGGACGTAGTCGAGGAACTCCACCGGTCCCGCCAGCGCGTGCAGCCACGCGATGCCGACCAGCAGCACGGCCCCCCCGGTGACGCTGTACAGCAGGTAGGCGCGGCCGCCGATCAGCGCCTTGCGGTCGCCCTTGTGGACGACCAGTGGGTAGGTCGCGATGGTCAGCAGCTCGTAGAACAGCAGGAAGGTCACGAGGTTGCCGGCCAGCGCGATGCCGATCGTGGCGGTGACGCAGAGGCTGAAGAACCCGAAGAACCGCGAACGGCGCTCACCCTGCTCCAGGTAGCCGATCGCGTACATGGTGGTGGTCAGCCACAGCAGGGAGGACAGCGTCACGAACAGCAGCGGGATCGGGTCGACCCTGAGCACCAGGTCGATCCCCGGGAGCAGCGCGCGGCGCCACTCGTACTCCGCGCCGCGGAGCACCCCGGCGATCAGTACGCCGGTGAGCGCCACCTTGGCGAGCGCGCCAGCCATGTTGACGATCCGGCGCGGACGCTCCTGCTCCTCAGCCAGCAGGAAGATGACCGCTGCCGGCACCAGCGAGGTCAGCAGGAGCAGTACCGGCAGGGCGGTGTTCAGGTCGAGCTCAGGCATGCGCGCTCGCCTCCGTCGACCACCCGATGGGCAGCGGCGCATCGGCCCCGAACGACCCGTCGGTCAGCAGCGGTACCCCGGTCGCCAGAGGTGCCCCGATCTCCAGCAGGCCGAGCAGCAGGTTGGGGTACAGCCCCAGCACCAGGGCCGAGGTGGCCAGGGTGAGCGCGATGCCGTCGATGCCGTGCCGCTGAGGGCTGGCGGGGACGTCGAGGTGGTGGTTGCGCCCGGCCGACGAGAAGCAGCGTTGCAACAGCCGCGCCAGGTAGGCCGCGGTGAGCAGGCTCCCGAGCACGATGGTGGCGGCCCACCACCACTGGCCGGTCGTGATGCTGGCCACCACCAGGTACCACTTGGCCACGAAGCCGCCGGTCGGCGGCAGACCGATCAGGCTGATGGCGGCGAGCCCCACGGCGAAGGCCGCGAGGGGCCGGTGCGCGGCGGCTCCCTCCAGCCGGTCGACGGTGTCGCCGCCGAGGCTGACGGCCAGCAGCGCGACCGCGAGCAGCACGGCCGCCTTGGGCAGCGCGTGGGCGATCGCGTGGAACACTCCGCCCTTCCAGGCATCCGCTGAGCCCGCCAGCACCATGGGCACGGCGACCAGGAGCAACCCGAGCTGCGCAACGGTGGAGTAGGCGACGACCTGCTTCACCCGCTGTGACCGCAGGGCGAGCAGACCACCCCAGAGGATGGCGACCGCGCCGAGGGCGCCCAACAGTTGGGCGAGCACCGGGGTCGCCACCTCGGCGGTAGCGCCGCCCCATAGCCGCAGCAGCACCACGAAGGCGCTCTTCACCACCAGCCCGGAGAGCAGGGGGCTGACCGCGGTCGGTGCCAGGGCGTGCGCCGCCGGCAGCCAGAAGTGCAAGGGCACCACGGGCACCTTGAGCAGCAGGCCGACGGTCATCAGGGCGAGGCCGACCAGGGCCGTCGGCTCGTCGGCGAGTCGCCCGGGGAGCTCGGCGATCACGGTGGTGCCGGTCGCGGTCCACACCAGCCCGGCTCCCGCCAGGAAGGTGACGGAAGCGACCAGCTCGGCGTAGTAGTAGCGCGTGCCGGCAGCCAGTAGCCGCCGACCACCAGCCCAGGCGACCATGGCAGCGCCGGCCACGGCCACGACCTCGAGCATCAGGTAGGCCGTCAGCAGATCGCCCGCCAGGAACAGACCATGGAGCCCGGCGAGCAGGGCCAGCGCGAGCGGCCAGTAGCTCGTCCGGGGTGCCGGTAGCTCCCGCGACTGCAGCACCGCGAAGGCAGCGACGTGCAGGGTGACCACGACGCTGAGCAGCACCATCGCGCTGCTCAGGCCGTCGGCGATGAACAGGCCGATCGCGAGCTCGTCGCCGCCGAGCCGCACCTGATGGGCCCCATCGTGCAGGACGGCCCGGACCAGCGCGATGGCCGCCACCAGGGTCAGTGCGAGGGTCGCGAGCGTGCTCGGTGCGCGCCACCTCGGTGCCAGCACTGCCGTGAGCCCCGCGCCGAGCAGCGGCAGCACCAGTGCGGCGAGGATCACGACCATCGCAGCGGGTCCCGGTCGAGTGCCAGATCCGACGCGCTCTCCCGGCGAGCGGTGCGCTCCATCGCCGCGGCTACCGCGAGCAGGCCCGCGAGGGTCAGGCTGCTCAGCACGGCGACGGCTGCGGCGGTGGCCCGGTCCGGTCCGGAGAGCAGGGTCAGCAGCGCACCGCCCAGGGCCAGGGCGGCCAGCCCCTCAAGGCGGTGACGACGTCGACGGCTCCGGAACAGCGCCACGCCGCCGCCGACCAGGAACGCGAAGGCGAACCAGTGCAGGGCGCTGATCATCGCCGCCCCTGGGAGGTCGGGATCCCGCGTCCGTGGCCCGGCGTTCGTGCAGGGTGGGAGCGACGCGACGGATGCGCAGCAGCGGCCTGGGTCACGGGAACACCTCCTAAAGTATGCACTTTGATACGCGAAAACTATAGCGTATGTATGGGTCGGTTCGGCACCCGTTCGGCCTCCGCGCGCACAGGCAGCCGGTGGCCAGAGGCCGGCGTCACGCCACGGGGTTCCGTGTGGGCACGGTTGCAGTACGCCGGACCCGCCTGGCCGTGGCCAGCGGGCGGTCGCCGTCGCCGCACGCTGAGGCGGTGACAGGTCGGTCGCGCCCGGTGGCTAGGAGAGCCGCCCGAGCATCTTCAGGAGTTCCCCGACGGTGTGGTCCTCCTCGAGGGGGTGCCGCAGACCGCCCTCGGCGTTGACCGTGTAGTGGTTGCGCCGGCCCTCACGCTCACGCACGACGTAGCCAGCGTCGACGAGATCGCTGATGATCCCCTGCACGGCACGTTCGCTGATCCCGACCTCGTCGGCGATCTCCCGCCCGCGGATATCGGGGTTCTCGGCGATGCACACCAGCACGTGTGCGTGGTTGGTGAGGAAGGTCCAGGTCCCACCCGAACGCCGCGGCATGCGATACCCCTCCCGAAGGCCCTCACACAGCATACCTAGATGCGAAGAAGATTTCGCATGTATCCCGGTGCGGTCCCCGCGAGAGGAGCCTGCGCGACGCGACGTCCGTCGATGCTCCACGGCGCTTCCCCGACCGTGTCGAGGTAACGCCGCGGAGCAACACCTGAGCGCGCCCGGCCAGCGTGGCGCTCCCGGCCCTGGACGCGCCCGGCCCGCGTGGCGCTCCCGGCCCCGGAGCGCCCGGCCCTGAGCGCGCCCGGCCAGCGTGGCGCTCCCGGCCCTGAGCGCGCCCGGCCCGCGTGGCGCTCCCGGCCCTGAGCGCGCCCGGCCCGCGTGGCGCTCCCGGCCCTGAGCGCGCCCGGGCTGGTGCCGGGCAGCTGATCGCCTCAGGTGACCGAGGCGTCGTAGATGCTCTGGATCGCCGCATCGAGGGTGCGGTCGAACTCCTCGTCGCTCTGCTGGTGGGCGAGGTCCCCGATCAGCGCCCGCGAGAACGAGGCGATCAGCCCGGGGTTGCGGGCCAAGCGGTCGTTCGCGTCCTCGCGGCTGTAGCCCCCGGACAGCGCGACCACCCGCAGCACCTTGGGGTGCTCGATGAGCGGGGTGTAGAAGCCGTCCTCGGACGGGATGGTGAGCTTGAGCATCACCGGCTCCGGCATGGCGTCCAGGGCGGTCACGAGCTCGTCGCGGAGCAACTGCTCCGCGGCGACCTTGTCCGGCGCGTGGATGTCGACCTCCGGCTCCAGGATCGGCACGAGGCCGGCGTCCAGGATCCGGCGTCCCACTTCCGCCTGCTGCTCGACGATGGCGGCCACGCCGGACGCGGTCGCGGTCTGCACCACCGAGCGCATCTTGGTCCCGAAGACCCCGTGTGCGCGGGCCCGGTCGAGCAGGTCGTCGAGCGCCGGCATCGGGCGCATCAGCTGCACCCCGTCGGCGAGCTCCGCGAGCCCCTTGTCCACCTTCACGAAGGGGACCACGCCCTTGGTGTCCCAGAGGTACCGGGCGGAGGGCAGCCCCTCGATGTCGCGTTCCATCGTGCCTTCGAACAGGATCGCGCCGAGGATGCGCTCGCCGGTGAAGGCCGGCGAGGTGATGATGCGCGTGCGCATCGCGTGCACGAGATCGAACATCTCCTCCTCGCCCTCGTAGGCGTCCTCCTCGATGCCGTAGGCGGCGAGTGCCTTTGGTGTGGAGCCGCCGGACTGGTCGAGGGCGGCCAGGAAGCCCCTGCCCTCGCTGATCCGTGTGCGCATCTCGTCCATGGTGTGCCTTTCCGGAGTCGGCTGCGCTCGACCGTACGCCGCACCGGCTCGTCGGCGCAGCGGTCGCGTGGTCACGGCCGCCGTCGGACACGCAGCGGCAGCTCGAGCAGGCCGTACACCCCCGAGGGTGTGTCGAACACCGGCGACCCGGCGAGCTCCACCGCCTCGAAGCGCGCCGTGAGGACCGCCAGCGCCTCCTCGAGCTCGGCGCGGGCCAGGGCGTGACCGATGCAGAAGTGCGCCCCGGCACCGAAGGTCAGGGTCGCCGCATCCCCGCGCGCGGCGGTGATATCGAAGACCCCGGGGTCGGTGTAGGTCGCGGGATCGCGGTTGGCCGTGGCGGTGCAGGCGATCAGCAGGGTGCCCCGGGGTACCGCAACCCCATCGAGCTCCAGATCGTCCGTGGTCAGGCGCGCCGTGAAGGGGGTGATGGGCTCGAAGCGCAGTACCTCGGCAACCGCCGCGGGGAGCAGGGACGGGTCGGCACAGAGCAACTGCCACTGGTCCGGGTGCTCGGCGAACAACCGCATGGCGTGTGCGAGCTGGGCCTGGGTGGTGTCCACGCCACCGACCAGCACGGAGCTGATCAGGGCTGCGGCGTCCGCTTCCTCCAGTTCGCCCGCGACCACCTGCGGCAGGAGGTCGGCGAGCAGTCCGGTCGCCGCGGCCGGTGGGATCGTGAACAGCTCATCGTGCACGTAGGCGTCGAAGCCGGCCGCGGCTGCCTGGATCTGCTCGAGGTGGGTAGCCAGCTGCAGCGGGTCCAGCGCCGCCTGGATCCAGTAGGCCCAGTGACCGAGGCGCTCCGCGTCGGCGAGCGGGGCACCGACGATCTCCGCGATCATCCGCGCCGGGTAGGGCCGTGCCACGGCAGCGACGAACTCCACCTCGTCGCCGTCAACGGCGTCGAGCAACGCGTCGAGGTGGTGGCGCATCGTCGGTCGCAGCTCCGCAGCCCGGGCCGGGCCGAGTGCCTTGGACACCCGTCGGCGACGGTCCCGGTGGACCTCTCCCGAGAGGTTGAGCAGGTTGCCCTGCAGGTAGCGGTGCACCGGCCCGTCGGTGACCCCCTGCAGCTCGAGCAGCGCCAGGGCGGGCATCGAGGTGTCACGTGCCCTGAGCGTGGCGTCGACCGCGCCCCGCGCCAGGACGAGGTAGCCGAGCCCCTCGACGTGGGCGAAGTCGTGCGCCGTCGCCAGCGAGCCGAGCACCTGGTGGTGCGTCCCGGCGGAGCCGTCCAAGGCGTCCAGTCCGATGGTGGGCAGGTCCAGGCTGTCGATCCGCGGCACGCTCGCCCCTCCCAGAGCACGGTCGGGGGCACGCTAGCCCCGTGCGCCGTTGACGCAGCACTCAGCGGCGCCACCCCGCGCGGCAGTGCGCGGGATCAGCGTTGCCCAGGGTGGGTCCGCGCCGGGGCGTTAGCGGTCGGCGCCCGCGACCTCGAGGGCGAGCTGTTCCTCCGGGGCGACGGCGAGCACGACCTCGTCGCCGTCGCAGTGCAGGACGGCCGTGCTGTCACCGCGGTCGAACACCACCTCGGAGCCTGACGCCGTGCGCTTCGCGTCGGGGAAGGCTGCGGTCTGCCACGCGTCGATCGAGTCGCAGAGCGGGGTGGCGGTTGCTCCGTTGTCCCGGAGTGCGAGCGCCACCAGATCCGTGTCGCCGGCGGTGGTGTCGGTCCACACCGTGACCTCACCACCGGCCCACGCCAGGGCGCGCTCGAGCGGTTCGTCGAGGGCCGCGTCGGTGTCGTTGCCAGGCGCCTCGAAGTGCCAGGCGAGCTCCGCCACGCCGACGGTGGTGTTGCCGATGTCGGTCCAGTCGATGCCGGGCTCACCGGGGGCCGTCACCTCGGGCGGCGCCGCAACCTCCACCTCGGTGCCCGTTATGACCTCTGCGGTGGTGGCCGGTGGGTCCTCGTAGAGCGAGTTGACCGCGTCCCAGCCGCCCTCGCGGTAGGCGTCGCACACCATGGCCAGGCCTTCGTCGTAGGGGAAGGCGTTGCGGCGCTGGACCAGGTGGGGCAGGTCGCTGTCGACGGCAGAGAAGATGTCCTGCTCCAGGCGTTCCGGTCGGTCCTCCGCTGTCAGGTGCAGGAACGCCCAGAGGCGCTCGAGGAGCATCGCTTCACCCTCGACCAGTGCGTGGGCCGCGAGCGAAGCGTCGGTGTCGCCGTCGGTGCCGACCATCGCGTCCCGTGGCATGCCGACCGCCTGGTCAGCAAGTGCGTGGGTGTACTCGTGCGCGAGTACGAGCCGCTCGAGCGGCGTGAGCTCACCCGCGGTCTCCTGTGCCGCGACCGCCTGCGGTGGCTCCCAGAAGTAGTAGCCGGCGCGCGACGTCTCGTGGTCGATGACGGCTGCCTGGAGATCGAGGTCGGCGGGGGCAGCTCCGACGGCGACCAGCAGCCGTCGCTCCACGTCGAGCGGATCGGGGGTGCGCACCATCTCGATCACCTCGCCGAGCCGCCCCGGCTCGAGCAGGAGCGTCACGAGGTCCTCGACCCACTCGAGGTCCCGGATGTCCGCGACCTGCGTAGCGAGTTCGTCCAGGATCTCCTCGTCGTCGCTCGTCACGCCGGTCACCGCGCCGGGTGGGTCCTCCGGGGGTTCGATGGGCAGGCAGCTGTCGGGCTCGAGTTCCCCGAGCGCTGCAACGTCTGCGTCGTCCTCTCCGGTGCAGCCGGCGGTGATCGCCGCTGCCGCTGTGACCGTCAGCAGTAGGCGTCGCATGGTTCCCCGTCTTCTCGATACCGGTGTAGCGCGCCACTTACCGTAGTAACCGTGGTCTCGGCCCCCCGACCTGATGGCCGTGGACGCCCCGGCCGGGCCGCGCGGGTGTCGTGGCCTCAGCCCCCGGAGCCCTGGAGCTCCCGTGCTGGCTCCGCGTCTGCGGCGTCGTCACGCTGCTGGAGCGTCCCGGTTCCGGTGCGTACGACGGCGAGCTTCACCACCTCGACGAGCGCGAGGATGCCGAGCGCCGCACCGACGGTGATCGCCCAGTCGGTCGCGGTGATGGCCGCGGAGCCGAAGAGGGTGTGCATGACGGGCACGTACACGTAGAGCAGTTGCAGGAGCAGCAGCGCGCCGATCGACAGCCAGGCGATCCGGTTGTTCCACAGCCGGTCCCGGCGCAGGCTGGTCCCGCGCAGGTTGCGGCAGTTGATGAGGAAGGCCACCTGCC
The DNA here is from genome assembly GCA_003565155.1 of Nitriliruptoraceae bacterium. Classification (GTDB taxonomy): domain Bacteria; phylum Actinomycetota; class Nitriliruptoria; order Nitriliruptorales; family Nitriliruptoraceae; genus T1Sed10-7. Next base: position 32,945 of record PXDB01000117.1, read on the forward strand.
CGACCGCGAGCATGGTCACCGCGATCGTCTGCTGCTGGCCCTCCGCGATGCCCTGGTTCCCGGCGAGCCAGTACACCGCGATGGTCGCCCCTCCGATGAGCAGCGACGCCAGCGCGATCAGCACCATGGAGGGTCGGTCCACCATCCCGGCGTCGGGTGCCCTTGGCGGGCGTTCCATCACGTCCGGCTCGGCCGGCTCGAAGGCCAGCGCCAGGGACAGGGTCACGGCGGCGATCAGGTTCACCCACAGGATCTGGACCGGTTCCAGCGGCGAGGCGAACCCGAGCAGCACGGCGCTGAGCAGCACCAGGGACTGCGCACCGTTGGTCGGCAGCAGGAACACGATCGACTTCTGGATGTTGTCGAAGGTCCTGCGGCCCTCCTCGACGGCCCGCTCGATCGTGGCGAAGTTGTCGTCGGCGAGCACGATCGCGGCGGCCTCCTTCGTCGCCTCCGTGCCCTTGATGCCCATCGCCACGCCGACGTCCGACTGGCGCAGTGCCGGGGCGTCGTTGACCCCGTCGCCGGTCATCGCCACCACCTCGCCGCCCGTCTGCAGGGCACGCACCAGCCGCAGCTTGTGCTCGGGACTGACCCGGGCGAAGACGTCGTAACGCTGGGCGACCGCTGTCAGCTCCTCGTCGTCGTAGCCGTCGAGTTCGCTGCCGGTGATGGCGGTGTCGGCGTGGCCCGCCGCGCCCGGGGCGTCGGGATCGATGATGCCCATCTCGCGGCCGATGGCGGTGGCCGTGCCGGCGTGGTCGCCGGTGATCATCTTCACCTGGATGCCGGCGCCCCTGGCTTCCGCGACCGCTTCGATGGCCTCCGGGCGTGGCGGGTCGAGGATGCCGACGATGCCGACGAAGGTGAGGTCCTCGAGGTCGTCGAGGTGGAGCTCGTCGCCGTGGTCCGAGGCGGGACGCTCAGCGGCCGCGAGGACGCGCAGGCCCTCGTTGCTCAGCTCCTCCCCCGCCTGTTCCCAGTGGTCGCGGTCGAGGGGCTCGGTGTCAGCGCTGTCGGCGTCACCGTCAGCGGTCCGCTGCTGCGTGCAGCGGTCGAGCACCCGTGCCGGCGCGCCCTTCACGTGGAGCACGCGGTCCTGTCCCTCCACCTCGTCGAGGGTGGCCATCAGCTTGTGCTCGGACTCGAAGGGGACCACCGCGATCCGTGTCAGCCCGGCGGTGTCGAAGCCGGTCTTGGCCGCCAGGGTGACCAGGGCGCCCTCGGTGGGCTCGCCGACCACCTGCCACTGGCCGTCACGCTCCTCGACGCTCGAGTCGTTGGCGGCGGCGTTGATCCGTACCAGCGCGGCGAGGTCCCCGTGGTCCTCCAGCGCAGCCGGCTCGTCGCCGGCCAGCACGTGACCGTCCGGTGCGTAGCCGATGCCGTCGACGTCGTAGTGGTGGCTGGGTGTGCGGAGCTGTTGGACGGTCATCTCGTTGCGGGTCAGGGTCCCGGTCTTGTCCGAGCAGATCACGGTGACCGAGCCGAGCGTCTCCACCCTGTTGAGTTGGCGGGTGATGGCGTTGCGCCCGGCCATCTGCTGCACGCCCCGGGCCAGGGTGATGGTCACGACGGCGGGCAGCCCCTCGGGGATGGCTGCGACAGCGAAGGCCACCGCGGAGGTCAGCAGCACGATGATGTCCATGTCGTGGACCGTGCGGCCGAACACCAGCAGGAAGGCGGCGACGCCGAGGATGCCGCGCGACAACAGGATGCTGAACCGCTGGATGTTGCGCTCCAGCGGGGTGGTGGTGTCCTCCGCCTCCTCGATCATGGCGCTGATGCGCCCGATCTCCGTGTCGGCGCCGATCGCGGTCACCACCCCGACCCCACGGCCGCCAGCCACCAGGCTCCCGGAGTAGGCCATGCTGGCCCGGTCACCGAGCTCCGCGTCCTCCTCGACCGCCTCGGTCTGCTTCTCCACCGGCTCCGACTCCCCGGTGAGGCCGGACTCCTCGGCGCGCAGTTCGGTGGTCTCGAGCAGCCGCACGTCGGCGGGCACCCGGTCGCCGGAGGACAGGGACACCACGTCGCCCACCACCAGGTCCGCGGCATCAACCTCGGTCCAGCGGCCGTCCCGTAGCACCTGGGCCTCGAGGGACAGCATGGAGCTCAACCCCTCCAGGGCCCGTTCCGCGCGTCCCTCCTGCACGAACCCGATCACGGCGTTGATGACGGCGACGGCAAGGATCACGCCGAAGTCGACCCAGTCCCCGAGCACGGCCTTGAGGCCGGCAGCGGCCAGCAACACGTAGATGAGCACGTCGTTGAAGTGCCGGGCGAGTCGTAGCCATGCCGGGTCGGGTGGCGGCTCGGGGAGTTCGTTGGGGCCGTCACGGTCGAGGCGTACGGCGGCCTGCTCGGCGTCGAGGCCGCGGGTGCTGGTCTCGTAGGCCTCGAGCACGTCCTCGGGCGCGCGGGCGTGCGCATGGTCCATCGGCTGCGGTCCAGTTGTGGGTGGTCCACCAGCGAATCCCGCACCGGCGCCTTCCGCACGAGGCCGAGCCCGCCCGTTCGTGCAACGCGTGCCATCGCCGGTCGCGGGTAGGCGACGGTGTTGCCCCCCGCGGCTGGACGGAGACGAGGCCGGTTGCGTCACCCAACCGCGTCTGTGCCCCTCCGGTGGTCGACGACCGCCAGGCGACCTCAGCCAGGGGTCAGCTGACGTTCCACCGCTGCGGCGATCTGGTGCAGCATCGACTCCTCCGGGGAACCCATGCCCCAGAAGGCGTGCTGGGACGCCTGCCCGACCTGCTCGTACATCTCGGCGAGGTGCCAGGGCATCGGATCCCACTGCCCGATCGCCCGCAGATAGCTGCTGCCCTCGGAGCTGTAGAGCACCAACTGGCTCCTGGCCCGCCCCATGAAGTGGCCCTCGTGGCTGACCAGGGCCAGGATCGCGTGGACCTCGGCACCTCCGGGGATCGGTGGTTCCTCGCCGCGGTCGGTGAAGCCGAGGCGCAGGTGGGTGAGCCACGCGTCGCGCGCCTCCTCGTCGTCGTCCGCGGTGGCGAGCTGATCGACGGTGACGTAGGAGCGCAGCAGGACCGGTGTGCGGGGGCTGGGGAACCCGACCACCTCGATCTCGAAGGTCTGCCCGCGGAGACCACCGGCCCGCAGCGGCGTGAACCGGCCGAGTTCGCTGCCGTACTCCGGCCACTGTTCGACCGCCTGCAGGGCGGCGAGCGTCCGGTTGGCGTCCACGACCGCGACGGGCGGGTAGGTCGACAGGATCTGCTCCGCTGTTGGAGCGATCGGCGGTGTCAGCGGTCCCAGTTGCGCCTGCTCGAGGCGGCGCTGTGGGTCGTACGCGGCCTTGTCCGCCGTCGTGCGGAACACGATGCCCCAGCCACGCCGATCCGGGTCTTCGGCCGCCGAGGGGAACCAGTCGCCGAACAGCTGGGCCCCGCCGGCGAGCAGCGCCTCGGTGTCGAGCGTTCCCGTGCGCCCTCCCGCGCGTTGGAAGCGTGCGGTGCCGAACGCCCGGTGGAACCGCACGAGGTCGCGGGCGCCGATCGCGCGATGCCCCTGCTCGTGCCAGAAGGTGGTCACGACCGCGAAGGCGAGGCGCAGATCGTCGAGGGAGCGCTGGTCCGCGGGGCGGGCGTAGTAGGCGGCGTTCAGGAAGTCGGTGATCCACAGGGCCGCGGTGGGAGCGGCGACCGTGGTGCCGACCTGGCGAACCGTCGAGCCTGGATGTGTGCCACGGAGGCGGCTCGCGACACGGTCGGTGGCGACGGCGGCGCCGGCTCCTGCAGCGGCGGCGAGGAGGTGGGTGATGGCCATCGGAGTGCTCCCTCTACGTCGCGGGCGGTGTGTCAACCGGGCGTATCCGTGCAGCGCAACTATGGCAGCGGGGCTGCAGCAGCAACAATCCAAGCACGTCGTCGACCGAGGTCTTGTGCCGGCGGCTGCCTCCCGGCCTGTGCTCGGCGCGACGTCGAGGTCGGGATGCGGCTGCGCGGTGTCTCAGCACTCGGTGGTGGTCGGGGCGGGTTCGAGGATCGTGCGGCTGGGCTCGGTGGGCCCGCGTCGACAGGCCACCACGTGCCGGTGCGGGCGCCGGGCTCGTCGATGCCTCCCCCGCACCGGGTTCGCTGACAGGCGCCCTCATGGGCGCACTGCCGGGACATGTACACCTCGCTGCACCCAGCTTGTACATCGAACGTACGTGCATTCGCGTTCCGTTGCGCGCTCCCGCAGGTCGCCGGCGCCCGGTGACCGTGGCGCGGGTGGGCTGCCCGGCTCCGTCCCCGCGGCGAGTGGGCAGCGTGAGCCGACCGCGCCGCAGCCCACCGACGGTGCCGCCGGATTGACGTCCGTCCCGGTCCTGGCCGCGGCACAGGGGCCTGGGGTGAGAACGATCAGCTCGTTGCCCCCGAACGACCGTTGGCTCAGCGCGACGACGGGGAGCAGGAAGGCCCCCGCTGGCGGCCCACATCCCGATGTTGCCGCGCTGGACGTCGCCGTTGTGCATGGTCATCGGGGTGGAGTTCGGGCCGGGCAGCAGGCTGGAAGCTGCGAGCAGGTCCAGGAGGTGCCGGAGGTCCACCCACCGGCGTGCAAGCCCCGCTCGGCGGGTGCCGGTCGTCGCCTGCACGGCGGATGCGGGACCGTGCTCGCCGAAACGAGGCAGCCGTGGCTGCGCGTCATCGGCGCATCCGGCTCGTGGTCGCACAGAACCCGCGGGTCGCGGAACACCGCTGTTGCGTATCGCGACACGGGTCAAGCGTCGGCAAGAACCGGTAGATCGTGGGCGTCGCGGCGACGCAGCCGTGGTAGCTGATCTCGACCCGTCGGTTGCGTGCAGTCGCGTCCTCGTCGACCTCGTCCACGGCGGGGTCCGTGGAACCCCGGCTCTCGACCCGGATATCGCGCTCGCTGCCCGACACCTCCCGGACGACCACAGCCACCCTTCGTCCTCGCGCGCAGCGGACGATGGTCCCCTCACCGACGTCCGGCGTCGTGGTTCACCGACCACGTCGGGAAGTCTCTCGACACCGTCGCTTGGCCTTCGAGGGCTGTGTGGCGAGCGGCTCGCTGACGTACGGGATGAGCGTCAGGAGCCGGTAGCGGGCTTCGATGGGTGCGCATCGATGAGCGAGAGGACGTGCCGGAGTTGGGCGCTCGCGCCCCCGGTTCTCGATTCGGCAGCCGCAGCTGCGCGGCCGAGGCGGCGTTGGAGCTCCTGATCGGTGGCTATCCGCTGGATGGCGTGCGTCAGCGAGGAAACATCACCGGGTTCGTAGAGCAAGCCATCCTCCCCGTCGACAACAGTCGATGCCACTTGACCCGCGTATGGAGCAATGATCGCGCGCCCTGCAGCTCGGTATTCGCGGAGCTTGAGCGGGCTGTAGTGGAAGTCTTGCGACGAACGTGCTGTCAGGACGGCGATGTCCAGCGCAGACACCGCGTCGGGCATCTGGCTGTAGGCGATCTGGCCGGCGAAGTGGATACGTTCGGCGTGCCTCGACGCGCTCGCGATAGCTTCAAGACGCCGCCGATCGCTGCCGTTCCCGAACAGGACGAGCCTCGCTTGCGGCAGCGCCTCCGCCGAAAGCTCGAAGGCGTGGATGAGATCCTCCACTGCATGGAAGCGGCGGAAGCTTCCGGCCCATCCGATCGCGACATCTTCGGGTGTTAGATCCAGACTTCTTCGCCACCTTTCGCGCTCTGTGCCGACGTTGAAGAAGGTTCGATCCGGAGTGCATGGTGTCACGGCGATAGGGCATCGTGGTTTCGCTATGCGATACACCGCATCAGCAACCTCTTCGGATACGCACGCGATCGCATCTGCTTGTCGAAGTGGAATCGCTTCGCCGAGTTGTTGGAGGAGCGACGCCCAACCGGGTCGGCGAACACCCCATCTGCGGCCCTCCCAAACGTGGGGTGCATCAACGAACTGCAGCAGTGGGGCGTCGTGGCTACGGGCGAGGCGCTCCCCGAGACGAAAGAACGGGTCATGGTGTTGCCAGACAAGGGCTGGTTCGAGTGCAGAAGCTTCGGATCCTGCGCCACTGAGGCGGCTGCCAGAAGCGTGCAGTCTCGCGACGCGTACGTCTTTCCCGAACGTCCTCGCCTCGGCCAGTACCCGGCTTGGCCGCCCCGACTGACTTGGTGTGTTGTCAAGAAGACTGTCGATCAACCCTAGCGCAGCGTTCGGTGAGTATCTGCCGTCGGGGGTGCGAATAGAACTGGCACCGAAGCATGCTTCGGCAGCCAGGGACCACGTCCTTGCCGTGATCCATACTGCAGGAGCTCTGAGCGTGAGAGGGCTCGGCATAGCGATCTCCGCGATGCGAGGAGTTTCCACTACGCAAGCCTCTTCCATGGGCTCCGCTGGCGACGCCAGTCTAGCTCCCGAGGAAGCACCGTCATCCGGGGTCTTCTCCTCGGCGTGGCGCGACGAGCTGGGATCGCGTGGCAGGGGCGCCTCGGCGCCCACAGCGACCTGGCCGCGGCTCGCGCGGGCCGACCACCGTCGTGTCAGGCAGCTGCGGCCAGACCCGGGCCACCGACCGGCCGAAGGATGATGTCTCGACCGAGTGCCGTCGCATAGGCCGGTCGGGCAGTTGCGGATAGCGACAACTCGACGACGTGGGCCACACGAGCGTCGCAGGGCTGTCGGCCTGGCTCGATCCGGTCCAGGAACGGGCACCGACCACATCCAGACACGGAGGAAACCGCACCGCGAAGTGTGAGCATAGGCTCGGCTGGTGGACGGCCCCGGGATACCGGGTGGCGCCCAGCCTCACACTGCTCGCCGGATCCCAGCACTTCTCAGCGGCCGGAGCTCGACGTGCGCGGCGGGTGCAGGAGGGAGCGCGGACCAGAGGACGTTGATGCCCGATCCCCCCTCGCAACTGGTTGGAAGGAGGAGGTCCGGCCTCTTCGCTTGGTACAACTATCTGCACCGCTACTCCGGGATCGCGCTGCTGGGCGTTGCTGACGTGCACTCCAGCCGCTCCCAGGGGATCATCGCTGCCGGCAGCGATGTGCTGCAACCGGCATACCAGCAACGCCCCGAAGACGGGGTCCGTGAGCCAAGCCACGCTCCCTGGCACTCGTGCGAGAGATCTCGATCGAACAGCCTGACACCCAGAAGCAGCAAGCTCGGTGGTTCCCATACGAGCTTGTGTCGCCCGGCGCAGGAATGCTCCCAAGAGCCTGAGAACACCGTGAACTCTTCAACAAGACGTTCGTCAGAGTACAGCCACTTCATAGCCGAGTTTGTTGGCCCACCCGGTGTGGGGAAGTCGACCTTGGCCCAGCATGTCGTCGAGGATCTGGGTCGCGACTCGATACATCTGTCGAACCTTACCGGCTTCCACTCACAGCAGACCCAGGCTGCTGTCCGGATCGATCGCGTGTTAGCCCTCTCACGCCAGCCCTATCTCACTTGGTTGGTGCTCCGTACTCTCATCCGCTGCGGCACCAGTGCAGCGTCGAGTTGGTCTGTGAATCTCGCGAGAAGGAACCGGGAGGCCCGTCGACAACAGCGTGGAAAGCTCGACATCCTCCGTGAGGAGGGACCGATCAGCGCCGCTTGTTTGTGGTTGGCTGAGGGCGGTCACACCGGGGCGATTCCACGTCTGTCGCGGGTGTTATCCGCGCCAGACCTTGTCGTGCGCGTGCACGCAGATCGAGACACAGCAGTAGCAAGAGTGGTCGCGCGTGGCGCGATCCTCGCCGACCAACCACCACGGGAGATCGGACGTTTGTACGATGCGTACGAGCAGTCGCTCACCACGTTGTTGCGGACACTTCCGGTGCCCGTCCTCACGGTGAACTCGCAGCGCGCTCCGCCACAAGAGACCGCCCAAGAGATCGCGAACGCGATACGAAGGATGCGGGTCTAGATCGGCTCTAGCTCGGCTTCTGACCGCGCCGATGTTGGGTCTGGACAGACGAATCGCGGCGCAGTGTCGGAGCGTGCAGATGAAGCTTGTCTCGCACGTCATCGACGTTGATCGTCAAGGTAGCCCTGGAGGTGGATCGAGCCGAGTGCGTGCTGAAGCGGCTCGCTAAAGCCCGTGCTGATACGGCCGACTCGTACTATCTGACCGAGGCATCGGGCGACACCGAGCTTCGATGACCCAGTCGCGACACAGGGAGGTGGCAGAGACCACCGGGCACTGTCGACGTCCTGCCGGGATCGACGGGCGTTCCTGCTGGAGCAACGTCCGTGCGGCAGGGCGGCGCCATGGGGCACGCATCGCGCCCAGCACGGCGCTGTTCGTCGCTCCGCCCGGGAGGTGACTGGAGGTCCATAGGAACCGGGTGTCACGTTCGTCCAGCCGCTGGTCTCGAGCCGTCGGACCGCGCAAGGCCCCGCCGAGCGGCAGGGCCAACGGCTTCCGACGAGTTCCCCACCTGAGTCGAAGGTCCACGCGTTCACCGCGGTCATGAGCGGGAGCAACGCGGGAGTTCCCCGCAAAGAGGTAGCAGAGTGCACTTCGAGAACCGTTTCTACGGCCACCGACTGATCCTCGCGCTCTATGCTGGCCTCACGAAGCTGGATGCGCCCATCCTTGGCTTTCTCCAACATGGTTGGGATGCGCACAGTCAGTTTCGGGGTGGCGACCCGACCTGGCCTGGGTCACGATTGCTCGTTTGGAACAGCCGCGACCTTGCGACAGCGAAGGAATCCGGCGCAACACGTGTTGTCGCGATCGGCAGCCCTTTCCTGTATCTGCTGAAGACTCTGGAATCGGAGGCCCAGGGATCCACGGTCACAGCTGCTCAGATACATGTCAGCTTTCCAGGCCATGCCCGTACTCATCTCATCGCGGCCAAGGCGCATGAGCGATATGCGCAACACCTGTTGTCGTCTCGGAGCTCACGTGAGATCGTCGTGTGTCTCTTCTGGAAGGATTTCGAGGACGCTGCCGTCCGCGGGGCGTACGAATCTCGCGGCCTCTCGACCACCACTATCGGGCACCGTGATGATCCGATGGTTCTCTTCAGGCAGTACCTACTTCTCCAGCGAGCAGCTTCTGCGACCAGCAACGTGATCTCGACAGCCCTTCTCAACGCCGGGGCCCTCGGGCTCCCCGTTTCTGTCAGCGGCCCACCCTTCGACATGGACTCGCCACGGGATGCCCAGATACGACGGGAGGATGAGGCGGCAAGGTGGCCTGAACTCTACAGACCGAGCCCGACGACCCTTACACAGCCGCTGGCTGAAGGAGAGCTGGGCAGAGAGTTCCTGCTGCCTCCGGGAGAACTCGCAGCAGTCCTCGGCTGGACGCGCTGGTCACAGCGGGCCTGGGCCAGGGCGAGTGCACCGGGGCTTGGAGCGATCGTGTCCGCAGCGCACAAGCGGCGTGGCCGCCAGGCGTCCGGCAAAGCGCGTCACGGTTAGGCGGTAACTCTGCTGCCGTGATGGGGAAGGACGGATGATCAGCGGACGGTGTGGCGCAACCAACGCTCGGGACGATAGTTCGATGACTGTTGCGATCCTGTGCACACGTTGTGGCCCGAGGCATCCTGTCGGATCCGTTCTGACGACAGCCAAGCAGACGGCTACGGCTTCGTTCCTGGGTCGCGCCGCTGCGGATGCTGACGGTCACCAACTCGTTCAGATGTCGTGCAGATCGACCTGCTTCTTGGAAGGGTGGGGCATCGCTCAGACTACGGGAAACGGAGCCTGATCGGGGTTGTTCCCAGCCGGAGGTGGACACTGCTGAAGACAGTACGCCCGAAGGATACGGGCGCGGTACGGTGCAACGCTCGTTCATCAGACTCCGATCTCAGCGAGGGGTTATGCAAGGTTCGAGCCCACCCGATGGCTTCTGAGTTTGAAGAAACTCCGTCAAACAGCCAGCATCTATACGGCTCAGTATGTACGTCTAATGCAGTTGGCGAGGTACCCGAAGGAGCGGAGGTCTTCGTCCGTCCGTAAGGGCACACCTTCCGTATGAGGAATCGAAGATGACGGAACTCACGATCGTCATGTATCACTATGTGCGGGATCTTGCTCGGTCGCGTTTCCCTCGGATCAAGGGCAGGGATCTGGCGGATTTTCGTGGGCAGTTGGACTACATCGGGTCGGCGTACGAAGTGGTAACGGCTGAGCAGGTGATGGCGAGCGTGGAGGGTGGCGAGCCGTTACCGCCGAACGCGTGCTGGTTGACCTTCGATGACGGGTACTTCGATCACTATCAGCATGTGCTGCCGCTGTTGGTGGAGCGGGGTTGGCAGGGGTCGTTCTACGTGCCGGCGAGGACGGTGGTGGAACGTGAGATCCTCGATGTGAACAAGGTGCACTTCATCTTGGCATCGGTTGATGAGCCGAGGCGTCTGGTGGAGGAGATCGAGTCGTTCTGTGCGGAGCAGCGGGTCTTGGGTACGCCCGTGGCGTCGTTCGGGGAGTACTGGCTGGCGTACGGGCAGGCGAATCGGTGGGATCCGGCGGAGGTCATCTTCGTCAAGCGGATGTTGCAGAAGGGCCTTCCGGAGCCTTCACGGAGCGAGTTCGCTGACCGCTTGTTCCGTCGGTATGTGACCGAGGACGTGGAGGCTTTCGCGGCGGAGCTGTACATGGATAGGCATCAGTTGCAGCTGATGCTGGAGCTGGGTATGCACCTGGGCAGCCACGGGGACGCGCATGTCTGGCTGGACTCGTTGGATGCGGCGGGGCAGGCGGCTGAGATCGACGCGTCGTTGCGGTTCCTGGCCGGGCTGGGGGTCGACACCACCCGCTGGACGATGTGTTATCCGTATGGCGACTATGACCAGACGACCCTACGACTCCTGCAAGACCGCCACTGCGCCGTTGCCATGACGAGCGAACCTGCCGTCGCACGGCTTCCGGGGAGCCCGGTGCTCGCCCTTGAGCGGCTTGACACCAACGACCTTCCCTGCGGGTGACGCCATCGCGCTCAGGGAGAGGAGGAGGCAGCCGGGTGTCCACTGAGCTCTCGATCGTCAAATACAGCTACGTGCGGGATCTGGCTCGGTCGCGGTTCCCTCGGATCAAGGGGAGGGATCTGGCGGATTTTCGTGGGCAGTTGGACCACATCGGGTCGGTGTACGAAGTGGTGACGGCTGAGCAGGTGATGGCGGCGCTTGAGGGGGATGAGCCGTTGCCGCCTGATGCGTGCTGGCTGATCTTCGAGAACGGGTACTTCGATCATTATCGGCACGTGTTGCCGTTGCTCATGGAGCGGGGGTGGCAGGGGTCGTTCTACGTGCCGGCGAGGACGGTGGTGGAACGTGAGATCCTCGATGTGAACAAGGTGCACTTCACGTTGGCGTCGGTGGAGGAACCGGAGCTCTTGGTGGGGGAGATCGAGTCGTTCTGTGCGGAGCAGCGGGCGATGGGTGCGCGTCTGGCGTCGTTCGAGGAGTACTGGGCGGCGTATGGTCGGGCGAATCGGTGGGATCCGGCGGAGGTCATCTTCGTCAAGCGGATGTTGCAGAAGGGTCTGCCGGAACGGTTGCGAAATGGGTGTGCTGACCGGTTGTTCCGCCGGTACGTGACCGGGGACGTGGAGGCTTTCGCGGCGGAGCTGTACCTGGACACGCATCAGTTGCAGTTGATGCTGGACCTGGGCATGCATCTAGGCAGCCACGGGTACGGCCACTACTGGCTGGATTCGTTAGCCGAGGCGGGGCAGGCGGCTGACATCGACGCGTCGTTGCGGTTCCTTGCTGGGCTTGGGGTCGACACCACCCGCTGGACGATGTGCTACCCGCAAGGTGCCTATGACCGGACCACCCTGCGGCTCCTGCAGCACCGCAACTGCACAGCTGGCGTCACGAACGCGCTCGGACCCGCGATCATCCCGGGCAGTCCCGCCCTCGAACTCCCGAGCCTCGACACGAACGATCTTCCGACGGGCTGAGCCCAGGTATGGATCAGATCTCGTGGAAGCGCTTGACGAGTAGCTGTCTGGGGTCGCCCGTTGCGCGCAGCACCTCCACGATGCGCGTCGCCGCGTGTCCGTCGCCGTACGGTGATTCGGTCGGGACCTGCTCCCACGCGAGTGCACGGTCCAGGGCGGTGCCGATCGCTGCTCGGTCCGCCGGACAGTCGATGGCACTGTCCGCGCGCAAACGGCCTCGTTGGCGCTCGCCGATGTTGACCGCTGGCGTGCCGACGGTCGGGGCTTCCATGAGGCCGCTCGAGGAGTTGCCGACCACCGCGTCGAACGACTTCAGACAACTCCAGTAGCGTTCCTGCCCGAGTGACTCGTGCGCGACAGCGTTCTCCCTGCGGTCCACGTATCGACGTGTCATCTCGATGAGCAGGCGTCCCCTGGTATCCGCGTTCGGCAGCGTGAACACCAGCCCCACATCGGGACCCAGTGCATCGAGCGCAGCCAGCAGCTCCGTAAAGGCCTCTTCGGGTGGCTCGTTCGCCAGGGTCACCGGGTGGTAGGTCACCAGGATGTTGCGCGACCGGAGCCGCAGGCCGAGACCCGCTTCGAGTTGGTCGCGGTGGAGCGGGTCGAACGACACGAGATCGTCCAATGCTGGGTTGCCGGTGACGAAGATGAGATCCGGTGCCTCCCCCATCTGGACCACGCGGCGTGCGGCGTGCTCGTTGGTCACGAAGTGGAGGTGTGAGAGCTTGGTGATCGCGTGACGCATGGAGTCGTCGATCGCGCCCGCGGTGATGTCGCCTCCGCACAGGTGGGCCACAGGCACTCGGGCGATCATGGCGGCTTGCGCGGTGGCCAGGATCTCGTAGCGGTCACCGAGGAGGAGCAACAGGTCAGGAGCCGTCCGTGCCAGCGCGTCCGCCATCCCTATCAAGGCAAGGCCAGCCGACGTACTGGCACCGACGGGACTGTCAGAGGACAGCAGCATCTCGACACACTGCGAGACGGCGAAGCCGTCGTCCTCGATCACGTCGATGGTCCGCCCGAACTCCGGGGACAGATGCGTGCCGGTCGCGATGACGTCCAGTTCGAACCCGGGATCCGCGAGTAGCCCCCGCATCACCGGCCGCAGCAGCCCGTAGTCAGCGCGGGTGCTGGTGACGACGGCAACCCTCATGTCGCCGCCACCGCCTGGATGGCACGGCGCGTCGCGTCGATGACGGTCATGGTGTCACGGTCCGTGATCCCGGTGGAGCACGGGAGCGTGCGTACTCGGGGCCAGGCGCGATCGGTGACGGGCGTTGGCTCGCGAGGGCTGCGTTCGAAGGGTTCCTGGAGGGGCATCGGCTTCCAGACGGGGCGCACGTCGATCTTGTCGGACCAGGGTCGTTGCCGCACCTCTCCGACCGCGTCAGGGTCCCATCCATCGGGGAGTGCACCTGAGGACCAGCACGAACGCGAGGCCCATGTGGCCTCAGGGAACGACGTCACACCCGGTAGGCCGTCGAGCGCGTCGTGGTAGCGGTTGTGCAGTCGCCGCTTCGCACGAACGAAGGTGTCGCGCTGCTCCATCTGCGCGCAGCCCACCGCCGCCTGCAGATCGGTCAGGCGGTAGTTGAACCCGGTCTCGTCGTGACCGTGATCACGGCTGACGCGAGCCTGCGTCGACGGATGCCGAGCTCGCGCAAGGAGCTCGACAGCATCTGACACCAGCGCACCGCCACCTCCGGCGGTCACCGTCTTGTTGCCGTTGCAGGAGAACACGCTGCAGCTTGCGCCGGCCTGCCCGATGCGTCGCGCTCGGTCCTCGGTTCCGAGTGCGGCTGCGACGTCGGCGCCAGCCGGGGTCTCGAAGCGGGCGGCCACCTCGACGATCGCGTCCAAGTCAGCTGGGTTGCCGAGCGTGTGGACCGGGAGTAGGGCAGCGAGCCGTCGTCCGCTGCGTTGGTCGGTTGGGCCATCCGGACCCACGACGATCCGTGCCTCGAGGACTCGTTCCAGCTGCTCCGGATCCAGCGTCCAGCACTCGTCGGTGACGTCGAGGAGCAAGGGACGGGCACCGCACTGGGCGACAGCGTTCGCCGTCCCGACGAAGGTCGGTGACGGGAGCGCCACGAGGTCGTCCTGCCGAACGCCGAGGCAGTGGAGGGCGAGGTGGAGTCCTGCCGTCCCCGAGGCGACGGCGACGGAGGCGGGGCACCCGGCTGCGGCGGCAACGGCTGACGCGAAACGCGTCACGACAGGCCCGACGTCGGAGACGAAGGTAGATCTGACGCACTCCTGCAGGTACTCCGCCTCGCGGCCCGCGAGGTTGGGCTCGGCCAGAGGGATCAGGTCACCATCCACGAGGGCTCCCAGCCGCAAGCCGCGATCGTCATCCATCCAGAGTAGTCGTGCGGACAACCGGTAGAGCGCAGGAGGGCAGGCGGTCTACATCCGTCAGGGTCGTGGTGCCGCCTATGCTCCACGCAGCCGTCGTTGCGGAGGTGAGGGGAGCCCGTTGGCCGGCTTGCAGCAGCGATCGATCCTCGTCACCGGCGCTGATGGCTTCATCGGCAGCCACCTCGTAGAGCGTCTGGTTGCGGAGGGGGCGATGGTGCGGGCCCTGTGCCTCTACAGCAGCCAGGGCACGTTCGGGTGGCTCGATGCTGTTCCAGAGGATGTCCGTGCCGAGGTCGATCTGCGGCTCGGTGACGTTCGCGACGCCGGCTTGGTGCGGGATGTCGTCGAGGGGTGTGAGATCGTCCTGCACCTTGCGGCGCTGATCGCCATCCCCTACAGCTACCTCGCGCCCCGCACGTTCGTCGAGACGAACGTCCTCGGCACCCAGAATGTTCTGGAGGCGGTGCGATCCGCGGACTGCCAGATGATCAACACCTCGACCAGTGAGGTGTACGGCACGCCGGACGCGGTCCCGATCCGCGAGACCCATGCGTTGAAGGGGCAGTCGCCCTACGCCGCCTCCAAGATCGGCGCTGACAAGCTGGCCGAGGCGTACGCGCTGTCCTTCGGTACCCGCGTTGCAACGCTGCGCCCCTTCAACACGTTCGGGCCGCGTCAATCGCTGCGAGCGGTGATCCCGACCGTGCTGGCCCAGTTGCTCGCCGGCGTCGAGGAGCTGCAGCTGGGCAGCCTGGAACCGCGTCGTGACTTCACCTTCGTGGCCGACACGGTCGACGGGTTCATCCGCGCCGCCGCGGTTGGCCTGGAGCCGGGTGAGGTGGTGCAGTTGGGTACGGGAGCGAGCGTCTCGATCGCGGAACTGGTGGCGACGTGCCAGCGCATCGTGGGTACCTCCGCTCGTGTCACGACCGACCCACAACGCGTCCGTCCGGTGGGCAGCGAGGTCGAGGTGTTGGAGTCCGATCCCGCCCGCGCCTATCAACGCATGGGCTGGGAACCTCGGATCTCACTGGAGGACGGCCTGGCGGCGACCGTCCAGTGGCTCGCGGGTCGACACGGGATCAACGCACACGACGCCAGCCGCTACCACCGATGAGCCGCAGGCCCTCGAAAGCGCCGGCTGGTGGGATGACGGGGCCGGTTGACGCCGGGTCTTCGACGCGCGCCGCCTTCGTTGGCCCCGGGTAGGGTCCGAGGGAGGATGGGTTCGGGGGTAGTTCGGATCGGCGACCAGGGGACGCCGGAGGAGGACGGGCGGTGCATGCAGCCGGCCACCAGGACATGGGTCACCTCACGATCGGTCCTCACGCGACGATCCGTGCCGCGATGGTCTGCATCGACCGCAACGAGCTGAAGATCGCACTCACGGTCGACAGCGAGGGGCGTCTCCTGGGAACGGTCAGCGACGGCGACGTCCGACGTGCCCTCCTCGATGGCGCATCGCTCGACGACGCCGTCAGCTCGGTCGTCAACCGTCATCCGGTGACGGTCCCGCCCTCGGCGGACCGTGCCGGGGTGCTCGACATCATGAGGGCCAGAGACCTGTCGCAGATCCCGGTCGTCGGCCCCGACGGTCGCCTGGTCGGACTCCACGTGCTGCACGAGCTGCTCGGATCGACACCGAAGGACAACCACGCGGTCATCCTCGCGGGAGGCCGCGGGTCACGGCTCGGTCATCTGACATCCACTGTCCCGAAGTCGATGCTCCCGGTCGCTGGCCGCCCGATACTCGAGCGGCTCGTCCTCCACCTCGTTGGCTCCGGCATACGACACGTCCACCTCTCCGTCGGCTACCTCGCGGAGCAGATCGCGGACCACTTCGGCGACGGTTCTGACTTCGGCTGCACGATCGAGTACCTGATCGAGTCGCCTGAACGGCCGCTGGGCACCGGCGGTCCGCTCCGCCTCCTCCGGGACCGAGCGATCGCCAACGACGCACCGTTGCTGGTCCTCAACGGTGACCTGGTGGCATCGTTCTCGGTAGGCGGCATCCTCGATACGCACGCTCGAACCGACGCCGTCATGACGGTCGCTCTTCGCGACTACAGCCACGAGGTGCCCTTCGGTGTAGCGACGATGGACGCATCGAACCCGGATCTCCTCTCCGACCTCGCGGAGAAACCACGTTGGTCGGGCCGTGTGAACGCCGGCATCTATGTCATCGAGCCTCGACTGCTGTCCGAGGTGCCCGGCGGCGTGTCCTACCCGATAACGGACCTCGTGCTCACGTGCCTGGACCGCGGCGAGCGGGTCGCGGGCTGGGAGTACACCGATGAGTGGCACGACGTCGGCCGTCCGTTCGAGCTTGCCCGCGCGAGAGGGGAGATCTAGGTCCGGTGGCGCAGCGGGCAGGCTGGCCGGGCGCCGTTCACAGCCGCGCTTGCAGCAGCGACTCCAATCGCCGCAGGCGGTGTTCGGTCGCCGACAGGAACCGCGTGCCGATGCGCGGACGGAAGTCCTCTTCGCTCTCGAACCCGCTGACGAGGATGGTGCTGTCCCCGGTCTTCACGACCAGGCCCCGGCTGTCGCGGCCGACGATCTCCCCAGCGGTCGCCACGTAGTTCGGAGCATCGGGTATCGGGCGAGCCTCACGGACCAAGACCACACCAGCGTCGATGGCCGTGTGCGCACACGGCCCCGGCGTCGTGAGTGCCCGAACGAAGTTGAAGATACGGCGGCTGGACCACGTCCAGTCGATCCATTCATCGCCCGCGATCCGACGTCCGGTGTAGAAGCCCACAGGGTGGATGCTGGTCTGGTCCGTCCGGCTCGCAGTCCCGTGGGAAAGCTGTGCGATCGCGTCGCTCAAAGCCTCGGCGCAGAGCTCGACCGCTCGGTCGAGCACGGTGGCGTAGGTGTCGGCATCCGTGATCCGGCTGAACCGCTGGAGGATGATGTCGCCGGTGTCTATGCCGTCGTCCATGTGGTGGACGGTCACGCCGAACTCCGGCTCATCGTTGATCAGCGCCCAGTTCAGCACGTTGCGGCCCCGGTAGAAGGGGAGGGCACCAGCATGGCAGTTGATCACTCCCATGGGGCACAGGCTGAGGATCTCGGAACGCATGATCTGATCGAACGACATCGATACCAGCAGATCCGCCCCATACGCGCCCAGTCGCGCGATGCTGGCGCGATCGTTCACGTTCTCCAGCGGGAGGAAATCGATCCCGTGTTCGTCGGCGCGTGCGCGAAGCACGGGGTCCGGGTGCTGGAAGCGTGGAACGATGACCGCTACCTCGATGTCGCCCGCAGCAAGGATGCGATCGAGGGCTTCGTGCGCCCAGGGGCCGTCTCCGAAGTAGCCGATCCTCATCGGATCAACTCGTCGGTGTCGTAGTCATGGTCGGACGCCCTGCCGAGGTAGGACCAGAACCGGTCGGGAGCGATCCCTGTCCCCGGCCGCTTGCAGGTGAGGTTGTCGACGGTGAACAACTCGCCGAGGGCGATCGGTCGAGCCGCCACCAAGCTCTTGCGGGCGACCGCGCGGTTGCGCCACTCGGCTTCGCTCGGCCGCTTGATCCCATCACCGATCGCCTGCTGGGTCTGCCGGATCTGGATGACCATCTGGGCCAGCTCGTCAGGTTCCAGTGACGCCGCATGGTCGGGGCCAGGGAGCGTACGATCCAGCGTGAGGTGCTTCTCGATGACGCAGGCCCCCGCGGCCACGGCAGCGACAGGGATGTGCGTTCCCAGGGTGTGATCCGAGTAGCCGACGGGCAGCCCGAACGCCGTCGACAGCGTCGAGATGGCCCCGAGGTTAACGTCCTCGAACGCAGCGGGGTACTCGGTCGTGCAGTGCAGGAGCGTGACGCGGGATCGCAGCGCCATCTGACCGGCTTCAGCGCCGTAGGCGACAGCCAGATCGTTGGCCCCGGGCATCCGCCTGTGAGGAGCGGTGAACCCGTAGGCGAGGGCTGCAAGTGCGGACTCGACCTCTGAGAGGTTGCCCATACCGGTCGAGACGATGAGCCGCTCCGCCGCCCGCGCCACGTCGATCAGGAACGGTGCGTTCGTGAGCTCGCCCGAGCCGACCTTCACGAGGTCGAGGCCCAACCGCGTGGTCAACAGCTGCAGACTGGGGCGGTCGAAGGGCGTCGACAGGAAGCGGATCCCTCGGATCGACGCATGTGCTATCAACGCCTCGTGCTGGGATCCGTCGAGTTCCAGCCGCCGGATCATCGCGTGCTGGCTCTCGCGCCGATCCGTGGTTCGTTGCTGGTAGGCCGCCTTGGGGGCGTCATGACTGACGAGTTCATCTGCCTGGAAGGTCTGGAACTTCACCGCGTCGGCCCCGGAATCGGCGGCCGCGTCGATCAGAGCGCGTGCGAGCTCGATGTCCCCGTTGTGGTTGACACCTGCTTCCGCGATGACGAACACCTCGGCTGCCACGCGGAATCTCCCCCGATACGTCAGCCGCCCCGCTGCTTCTCGGCCGGGCCCGTCGCCGACGTTAGTCGAGGTCGACGCGTGTCGGTGGTGCGAACGTGCAGGTCGGGGCGATGAGGTCGTTCCAGGAACTGGCTGACATGACGGGCCGGACGGCTCTGGTTGTCGGGGGTGCCGGCCACCTTGGGCGCGTCGCGTGCCAGGTTCTGACCGAACAGGGTGCTGAGGTGGCGTCAGCGGATCTGACGGCCGATCCTCGGACGCTCGCCGCGCAGACGTTCGAGGTCGATCTGCATGATGAGGACGCCACGCGGGCGTTGGTACCCACGGTCCTGGAGCGGTTCGGGCGCTTGGACGTCCTGGTGCACTGTGCGGCCTACACCGGCGCCAACGCGCTGGCGGGGTGGGCGACGGAGTTCGAGGACCAGAGCGTCGCGGCGTGGGACCGGGCGCACCGCGTGAACACGACCTCGGCGTTCGTGCTGGCCCAGGCGGCGCGAGACGCCCTCGGCAGCCACGGATCCGGCAGTATCGTGCTGGTGTCCTCGATCTACGCAACGCTGGCGCCGGATTTCCGAGTCTACCGAGGTACCGGCATGCACAGTCCGGCCGGCTACGGCGTGAGCAAAGCGGGACTTGCGCAGCTGATGCGGTACCTGTCAACGCTGCTGGCCCCGACCGTCAGGGTCAACGCCATGTCACCGGGTGGCGTGTGGCGTGACCAGCCGACGGCGTTCGTCGAGCGCTACGAACATGGCACGCCTCTGGCCAGGATGGCGACGGAAGAAGACGTCGCTGGCGCCATCGCCTACCTGGCGTCGGACCTGTCCGCCTACGTCACCGGCATCGACCTGGTGGTCGACGGCGGACGCTCGGTCTGGTGAGAGCGGGTCAGGTGCCCGAGTAACCTGCGAGCAGTCATCGACCTGCTGGGCGACCGTCGGTGATCGAGAGGGGGCCGCCGTTGGCGGATCCGGAGGCTGATCGAGGGAGCGATGCCCTCGCGCTGATCCCGGCGCGCGCCGGAAGCAAGGGTCTGCCCGGTAAGAACCTGCGCAAGGTCGGGGGTGTGTCGCTGCTCGCCCGAACCATCGCGGTGGCGCAGGCCGTCGATGGCGTGGCGCGGGTCGTCGTATCGACGGATGGTGAGGACATCGCCGAGGAGGCTGTTGGCCTGGGGGCCGAAGTTCACGTTCGGCCACCGGAACTGGCAACGGACAGCTCCCCGGTCATCGACACGATCCGAGATGTGCTCGCGTGCTCGCGTGAGCGAGGAACCTCGCCGCGCTACGCGCTACTGCTGGAACCGACCTCACCGCTACGGAGCGTCGCGGACGTCCAAGGCTGTCTCGACGCTGTCGTCGCCGGCGCCGACTCGGCTGCGACGTTCACGGAAGCGGCGCTACACCCGCACAGGGCCTTCGTCATCGAGGATGGGGTCGCTCGCACGTTCATCGATGCGGCGGTCCCGTGGCAGCCACGCCAGGCCCTGACCCCCCGAGCGTTCCAGTTGTCCGGGAACGCGTACGCCTTCCGATGTGCTGACGTGCCTCCAGAGGGGCTGTCGGTGCTCTTCGGCAACAGCGCGGCGATCGTGGTCCCGAGGGAGCGTTCGATCGACATCGATGACGCGACCGACCTGCAGGTGGTCGAGGCGTTGTTGGCGATGCGAGCATGACGCTACGGCTGGGGATGATCGGTTCGTCGGAGGGCAACGGACATCCCTTCTCCTTCTCGGCGATCATCAACGGCTACGACTCGGCTCGGCTGCGAACCGCGGGCTGGGGTGTCATCGCTGACTATCTGGACCCGAGAGACCCCGCAGAGTTCGGTGTCGGGGATGTTCGCGTCACCCATGCGTGGTGCCCCGATCCGGCGGAATCCACGGCGTTGTGTGAGAGCACCAGCATCCCCAACCGTGTGGGTGCGGTCACGGAGATGCGAGGTTCGGTCGATGCGGTGATCATCGCACGGGACGATTGGGAGGTTCACCGTGACCTCGCCGACCCCTTCCTTGCTGCAGGCGTGCCCGTCTTCCTCGACAAGCCGCTCAGCCTCAGCCGGGAGGATCTCACGGCGTTCCGTCCGCACCTCGAGGCGGGGCGGCTCATGTCCTCATCGGGCTTCCGCTTCGCGGTTGAGCTCGACCGTTTGCGTGCGGCCGTCGAGGTGAGCCGGGCGCCGATGGTCCTAGAAGGGGTCGGCCCGCGGGAGTGGGATCGTTACGCCGTCCACCTCATCGAACCACTGCTCACCCTTACCGCTGCGGTGCCGGTCGCTGTCCTCGAACTGCCGGCGCAACACGATGCAGTCGCGATCCAACTGTCGGACCAGAGCCTGATGATCATCCACTGTCTCGGGGACGCCGCACCGGGTTTCGTGCTGAACGTGACCAGCGGAGCGAGACGAGAGGAGATCGTGCTGTCCGACCGTTTCACGGCGTTCCGACGACTGCTGGTCGCGTTCGTTTCGATGGTCGTGAACGGTGCGCCGGTCATCGATCCTGATGAGACCACCAGGATCATGGAGGTGGTGATCTCGCGCCGCGAAGGTGGTGCGGCGTACCGGCCGGTTCCTGTGGACTTCGGGATCAAGACCGGGCAAGCAGCGCAGGTCGTTCAGGGGGACGATGGTGACGGGTGAGGCCACGGGCAGCCTCGGAGATGCGGATCGACAGCCGTCTGACGCGCCCCGCACGGTTGTCGTGACGGGTGCAAGCAGCGGAGTGGGGAGATCGATCGTCGAGCACCTCGCTGGACGGTTCAGGGTGATCGCCGCCGCGCGCAGGATCGACCGGATGGAGCAGAGCTTCGGGGCCGATCCGAACGTCGAGATCCACGGTCTCGACCTTGAGGATCATGCGGCGGTACGGCAGTTCTGCGATGCACTCCTCTCACGAGAAGAAGCCATCGGCTTCGTCGTGAACAACGCGGGGATCAACCGACCGGGCGGCATCCTCGAGATCGAGGACCAGGCCCTGCGCGCCTCGATCCAGGTGAACGCGCTGGCGCCGCTCACCATCATGCAGGCCTTCCTGCCGGACATGACGCGACGTGGCTTCGGTCGCATCGTGAACGTGACGTCGGGAGCGCCGCTGAACTGCTTCGCCGGCTTCGGCGCCTACAGCGGTTCCAAGGCGCTCCTCAACGCGCTCACGGTGACAGCGGCACGTGAGTTCGAGGGTGCGAACATCCGCATCAACCTCATGAGTCCCGGTCCGGTGCGATCCGAGATGGCCCCCGAAGCGCCGATGGCGCCCGAGGCCTGCCACCCCACGCTGGACTACCTCATGCAGAGCGATCCGGGAGTCCCAACCGGCCGGTTCTTCTGGCTCGGCTACGAGGTACCGCTCGTGCCTGCGCTCGCGATCGATTGGTTGAACGGTCGAGCCAGCGGCCTTGAGCAGGTCGCGGTTGACCGATGCCGATCTGTCGCGCAGGAGGTCGACGATCGAACGGGTGAGGACCGAGAAGACCATCGGCCTGCGTGACGGGGAGTTCGGGTCTCCTAGCGGCTGACGATCGGCGCCGGGGACAGGCGCCGATCGTCGCGTCGATCCCGTCAGTGCGCAGCGTTCGTTCGCAGCGAACGTCGGTTGTACGGCTCCGGGCGGACCAGGCCCGATCATCTGCGCATGCGCGTGTCTACCGGTACTCGGGGTTCGGGTCGTCGAAGCGGCAGCCGGCGTCCCACAGCGCGCGCTGGTTGCCGTGGGCGGGGAACCCTCCCGCGTCCTTGAGCAGGCGGGCCATGTGCAGCAGGTTCCAGGTCATGAAGGTGGTGTTGCGGTGGGTGAAGTCGTTCTCCGGGCCGCCGGAGCCCTCGTCGGCGTAGGACGGGCCGGGGCCGACCTCGCCCAGCCAGGCCGCGTCGGCTTGGGGCGGGATCACGTAGCCGAGGTGCTGAAGGCTGTAGAGCAGGTTCATCGCGCAGTGCTTGGCGCCGTCCTCGTTCCCGGTGACGAGTACGCCCGCGGTGCGGCCGTAGTAGGCGTACTGCCCGGCGTCGTTCAGCAGCCCGGAGTTGCCGTACAGGCGCTCGACGACCTGTGTGGCGACCGAGGACTTCTCCCCCAACCAGATGGGGGTGAGGAGCACCAGGATGTCGGCGGCCATGACCCGCTCGAAGATGGCGGGCCACTCGTCGCGGTCGGCGCCGTGCTCGGTCATGTCGGGTTGGACGCCGTACGCGAGGTGGTGGTCGACCGCGCGGATGCGGTCCACCTCGACACCGTGATCCTGCATGATGCGGATCGAGCGCTCCGCTAGCACCTCGGTGTGGGAGAGCTGCGGTGACGGCTTGAGCGTGCAGTTGAGGAACACCGCGCGCAGATCGTCGTAGCGGGCAGACGACGTGGGCGGGGGCTGCGCAGGTGGCATGGTGGTAGTCCTGGAGGTGAGGGACGGGGTGCGTGAGGCGGTGCGGGCGTTGCGCGGGGAGCAGTGGGAGTCGGGCACCATCCTGCGACGGAACGACCTCCGACAGCAACCCGCTCGGCCCCTCGACGCTTCCACGGCTCCCGCACTGCCACTGGACCGCTGCCGGTGCTGGGTGTGGCGCCGAGCCGGCTGGACGCTTCGGCGCGGTGCCGAACCGGTTGCGCGTGTCCGTTAGCGTGGGCCGCGATGGCGACGTCCCCGCAGCTCGAGCGTTTCCGGGAGTTGGTGCTCCCGGAACTCGACCTGCTGTACCGCGTCGCGCTCCGCCTCAC
Organism: Nitriliruptoraceae bacterium; assembly: GCA_003565155.1. Classification (GTDB taxonomy): domain Bacteria; phylum Actinomycetota; class Nitriliruptoria; order Nitriliruptorales; family Nitriliruptoraceae; genus T1Sed10-7. The sequence continues at coordinate 56,276 of PXDB01000117.1, forward strand.
CCGTGCGCCAGCACCGGCCGAGGATCTGGTCCATGACACCCTCGAGCGGGCGCTGCGGGCCTTCGACGGCTTCGATGGCCGCCATCCGCGGGCCTGGCTGCTGACGATCCTGCGCAACACCCACCGCAACGACCTGCGACGGCACCGCCCCGATCTGCTCGACCAGCAGGATGCGGAGCGCCTGCCCTCGGGCGGAGGTCACGAGGTCGAGGACGCGACCGCCACCCAGGCGCTGGCATCGCAGTTCGACCCCGCGCTGCGCAGGGCGATCCGGGGCTTGAGCGCGCGGCACCGTGCCGTGCTGGTGCTGGTCGACATCGATGGCCTGACCTACCGCGAAGCAGCCGAGGTGCTCGCGGTGCCGGTGGGTACGGTGATGAGCCGGTTGCACCGGGCGCGTCGGAAGGTCCGCTCTCGCCTCGAGGCGGCAGGACACCCGGAGGTGGACGGATGAGGTGGTCGCGCCGACCTGCCACGCCGCTGCCTGCGGAGCCGTCCTGTGCCCAGGTGGCCGAGGTGCTGCAGGCCTACCTCGACGGTGAGCTCGGACCGCAGGACGCCGGGCTGGTCGCTGCCCACCTCGAGCACTGCGAGCGGTGTCAGATCGAGGCCGCCACCTACGAGCGCGTGATCGCCGCGATCCGGCGCCAACGTCCGCCGGCGCCACCCGAGGTCACCGACCGACTCACGAGGCTGCTGGACGAGTTGGCGCCACCGGACGAGGGATCGTCACGTCCGTGACCGCGCGCCGGGTCGTGCAGTGGTCCGGCCACGGGGTGGAAGAGCGCGCCGCTGCGGCGGGTTGCCCCCGTACGCGCTGTGGCCACCTCCGTCATCGTTGACGGAGGTCTTCCCGGCCACGCGACCGCACGACGGGACCGTAGGAGTATGGAGATGCCCGACAGCTACGACGTGATCGTGATCGGCGCCGGCCCGGCCGGCGAGAACGCCGCCGACTATGCCCGACAGCACGGCCTGAACGTGGCCATCGTGGAGTCGGACCTGGTGGGTGGCGAGTGCAGCTACTGGGGCTGCATGCCCTCCAAGGCGCTGCTACGACCCACGGAGGCCCTCGCCGCGGTCAGTCGGGTCCCGGCCGCGGCCCCCGCCGTCACCGGCGAGGTCGATGTCGACGCCGTGCTGCGCAGCCGCGACGCCTTCACCTCCTCGTGGGAGGATGACGGACAGGCGCAGTGGCTCGACGCCGTCGAGGTCGACCTGCTGCGCGGACACGGCCGTCTTGCCGGCGAACACCTCGTCGAGGTGACCGGCGCCCACGGCGAGGTCACCCGTTACGAGGCGACCCGCGGCGTGGTGGTGGCGGTGGGCTCGCGCGCCGCCGTCCCACCCATCCCGGGTCTGGCCGAGGTCGCGACGTGGGACAACCGGGACGTCACCGCGGTCAAGGACATCCCCGAGCGGCTCCTGGTGCTCGGCGGCGGGGTGATCGGGGTGGAGATGGCACAGGCCGTGCGTCGGCTGGGTGCGTCCGAGGTCACGATCATCGAGGCGCTCGACGGTCTGCTGGCCAACGAGGAGCCCTTCGTCAGCGACGAGCTCGTGGCGGCGCTGGAGGCCGACGGCATCACGGTCGCGCTGGGCGCGCGGGCCGAGCAGGTCGAACGCCAGGGCACCGACGGTCCGGTCACCGTCACCCTGGCCGGTGGCCACGAACTGGTCGGCGACGAGCTCCTGGTCGCCGTGGGCCGCCTGGCTCCCACCGACGACCTCGGGCTGGACACGGTCGGTGTCGAAGCGGGACGGGGAGGCTTCATCGAGGTGGACGACCACCTCCGCGTGCCGGGGCACGACTGGCTGTACGTCGTGGGTGACACCAACGGGCGTGCGCTGCTCACCCACCAGGGGAAGTACCAGGCTCGGCTGGTCGGTGACGCCCTGGCCGGTGTCGTGGTCGATCCTGCCTGGGCTGACCACGCGGCCGTACCGCGGGTCGTCTTCACCGACCCCCAGGTCGCCGCGGTGGGGCTGACCGCGCGGACCGCTGCGGAGGCCGGCCATGACGTGCTGACCACGAGCTTCGACGTGGGTCACACCGCTGGTGGTGCGCTGCACGGCACCGGGACGAGCGGGACCGCCCAGCTGGTCATCGACCGCCAGCAGCGGACCATCATCGGGGCGACCTTCGTCGGCCCGGGCGTCGGCGAGCTGCTCCACGCCGCCACCATCGCCGTCGTCAGCGAGGTCACCATCGACCGACTCTGGCACGCCGTCCCGTCCTTCCCGACGATGTCGGAGGTGTGGCTGCGGCTGCTCGAGCAGGTCCGCGCGCAGGAACTCTGAGGGCCACGCCAACCCGGCGCTGGGCAGTGGAACCGCCCAGCCCCGTTCGTGTACCTGCCACCGGGATGGTCGTGCCACGCGTCGCGCCAGCGCAGGAGCGCTGGCGCGACGCGTGGCGGCTCCGGCCACCGTGTGGTGGTCAGTCCAGGTCGGGTGCCGGCGGGAGGTCGAGTTCCGTGCCGACGAGATGGGTGAAGTAGTTGGTCATGGTCGTTCGGACCACCTCGGCGTAGGCCTCCAGGATCTCCTGCTCGGACCATCCCGCCTCGACCGCGGTCTTCCAGGTGGTGTCCTCGACGTAGCCCCGGTTGTCGGCGATCTCCCGCGCGACGTCCAGCAGCGCGGTCAGCTTCTGGTCGCCCGGCAGGCCGCCACGGCGGATGTCCTTCGTGTCCTCCTCGGAGTGACCGGCGGCTCTGGCGGCGCCGGTGTAGGCGGCCTGGCAGTACTCGCAGTCGTTGGCGTGGGCGACAGCGAGGTGGATGGCCCTCCGGACGGCGACGTCGAGCGTGGAGTGCTCCTGCAGGAGACGTTCCGTCGTGGCGTACAGCTCGAGCAGCGTCGGGGAGTGGGCCATCTGGGCGTGGATGTTGATGACCTTGCCGACCTGCTGGCCCAGGGCCGTCAGGGTCGCCTGGCTGCCGGCCGGCGCGTCGCTCACGGTGTGGACGGGGACTCTTGGCACGGTTCCTCCTGTGCGGTTGCGGTGTCAACGAGGGCAACCGATGTCGGCCCGGAACCCTTCCAGCCGGGGCGGTCCTGACGGCAGCGGTGGTGGGTCGCCCCGGCTCGCGGTCGACGGGGACGGCGTGGCGAGCCCGGGGGAAGCAACGGGGTCGGTGCGCTGTTCCCCGTGACGAACATCACGACGTCGCCGCGTGGCGACGCGAGGAGGGAGACGACGATGCATTCTTTGCTGCAGCGGATCGCGATCGGCGCTGTTGCCGGCGTGGTGGGCACGGTGGCCATGGACCTCGTGTGGTACGGCCGCTACCGCCGCGCCGGTGGGGAGGACGGCCCGTTGGCCTGGGAGTTCGCCGGGTCGGTTGCTTCGTTCGAGGAGGCCTCGGCACCCGGTCAGGTCGGCAAGCGCATGGCCGATGCGGTCGGGGTTGGACTCCCCGACAGCTCGGCGGCGGCCACCACCAACGCCATGCACTGGCTCACTGGCGTGGGCTACGGCATCGGGCACGCCGTGCTCCTGCACGACCGGCCACCGTTGCTCGGCGGCGTGGCCACCGGCGTCGGTGCGGTTGCGAACAGCTACGCCACGCTGGGTGCGATGGGCGTCTACGAACCGGTGTGGAAGTACGACGCGGCCACGGTGGCCAAGGACGTGTCGGCCCACGTCGTCTTCGGCGTCGCCACGAGCCTGGCCTACCGGCTCCTGTCAGGGAGATCCGACTGACGTGGGAGCGCAGGTCTGGCGGACCCAACCCGCGCCGAGGTGAGCTGGGCACAGGAGTCCAGCCCGGTGGTCCGCTGCAGACCTAGCCCGAGTTTCCGGGCTATCGGGTTCGTCGCTGGCTGGTTGAGGGTCTCGTGAGCGGCGGTTTGCTGGCCTGACCTGCATGTTCGTGGTGGAGGGTGCTTGCTTCAGTCGCCTCGGTC
>PXDB01000107.1 GCA_003565155.1 Nitriliruptoraceae bacterium
ATCGCTGATGGTCTGCGCCTGACCGGTGCCTGGATACGCCGTCGTCGTTGAGTCCGATTCCGTTGCGATAAAGGACGGCATCTCCGGGGGGGAGTTCCGAAGGTCGGGCCCATCTTACGGTTGAACAGCGGCGGCTCGGCGCTGGGCCTCGGAAGTTTAGGGATCTCCGTAAGGTCCGGCGCACGGGGCGCCAGGAGAGGAAGCTCCTACGACGGCTTTCGTGGAGCTTCACTATGCCTACGAGACCGCTGTTCAACGTAGCCCGCTTCCTCAGGCGTAGCTGGGTGTTCAGTGACACTTCAGCGACGTGAGGAGGGGCACGTGTTCGTCGAGACGATCCGCGGTTTCGAGGGTCTTCCCCACTGAGGTGGGTCAGGCTGCTGTGGTGAGGGTGTAGGTCCTGATCCTCGTGGTGGTGGGCAGCTTACGTGGCTGGCCGGCGTGGATGTGGATGCGGGCTGCGTAGTTGGCCGGGTTGCGGAAGCCGCGGGCGGCTCTGCGGATGGACTTGATCTTCACGTTGGCGGACTCGGTGGCGGCGTTGGTGGCGCGGGTGTCGAAGAACGCGAGCACCTGGTCCTGCCAGCGGTCGATGGTGGTCGCCAGCCGGGTGAGCTCGTCGATGTCGACGTGGACGACCCACTCGTAGAAGGTCACGAGCCGCCGGTGGGCGGTGTCGCGGTCGGGTGCCTGGTAGACGCGGCGGAGCAGGTCGACCGCGACCCAGGCGGCACCGACCTCGTCGTCGCTGTCGGCCTGCCGGAGCCGGTCGAAGATCTTGGCGAGGGTGTCCTCGTCGAGGCGTTCCTGGGCGACGCGGAGCACCCGACGCAGTAATGGCACAGTCGGATATTGGAACTGTCTGAATGCCTCCGCTGGGGCTCTCGTTTGGAGACGATGTTGAGGTGCTGCCGTCGGGCTGTTCAGCGTCCGCCGGTGTGGAGTGCGGCTTGGATGAGCAGATCGAGGTTGTCGCTGTCCAGGCGGGTGAGAGCGTCGCGGAGGTCGACGGGGATGCCGTCGGCGAGGCTTGCAGCGAGGCGCAGCATCTGGTCTTCGCCGCTGGAGCAGGGCAGCGATCCGTTGTCCAGGGCGGTGATGGCCGCAGGCCAGTTGACACAGGCCATCGGAATGTCGCCGAGGAGGGTCGGGACGGTTTCGACGTAGTCATCGATGAAGTCGGTGCGGCGTAGCCAAAGGCGGTGGCCGACGAGTAGTTCGATGGCGGCTTCGGCGGCGAGTAGACCGCGGGCGTGTGAACGCAGTCCGGCGGACAGCAACTGGGCCTGGTCCGGATCGTGGGCGGTGACCCGCGGGGCGTGGATGAAGGCCAGCACGTCGACGGCGAGGCTGTCGGGGAGGTCATCGATGTCGGCCCAGCGGTAGGGAGCAGACACGGTGGTGGAATGGCAGGCGCGGCCGGGGCGGGGGGTCGCGGCGAACACGAAGGTGCGCACAAGACCGGCCTCGAGGAGCAGGTCGTGGTGGCCGAGGTAGCCGGCGATGTGGTCGAGGTCGATCCCGGCCGCGGCAGCGGTTCGGTGCACGGCGTCGAGGAGGTCTTCGCCGGGCAGCACCAGATCGCCGGGCAGCTGCCAGCAGTAGTCGGTCTCGACGAGCAGGATCTGGTTTTCGTGTTCGATGACGGCGCCACTCGCGAGTCGGGTGGTGCCCTCCGCGTGCGAGCCGACCACGAGGTCGTGGAGCAGAGCGGGGGTGACCGGCTGGCGCATCACCGGACCGTCGGGGTGCTGGGCCGGCGGGCGACGTCGGCGGCGTAGCCGGTCCAGTCGCCTGCGGAGATGTGTTGCCAGGCGACGGCGGCGTCGATGTGGATACCCAGCATGCGGGCGAGCACGGCGGCGGGGAGCTCAGAAGCCAGCTGGAACAGCGCGGTCGATCGGGCCTGTGCCGGGTGCAGCCCGATCAGGCGCAGGCGTCGGCCGAGCTGGTAGGCGCTGACGGGTCGGCCGGGTTGCCCGCCGGGGAACAACCACGGTGAGGTCTGTGGTGCGCCGATGCCGGCTTGGCCTCGCCGCGTGGCGACCAGGTCGCGGGCCAGGATCGCCACCGGTTCGGCCAGCACGACGGGGACGGGGCCGAGACGCAGCGTGACTGTGGCCGGATCGCCGCGGGTGTCGATGTCGTCGATGGTGAGCCGGGCGATCGCGGCGCCCTGTTGGGCGTAGAGCAGGACGAGCAGTCCGGCGAGGCGGTCCTGGGTCTCGAGGGTGTCGTCGTGCAGCAGCCGTCGGGCCTGGTGCCAGCGTTCGTCGTGGTCTATCGGGCCGCAGGGGCCGGTCCATCTGGTGGTGGGGAACTGCAGGTCGGGGCTGATCTTCTGGGCGATCGCCCAGCGGACGAAGTGGCCGGTTTCGGCCCGGTCGCGAACGTCGCTGCTGGTCAGCCAGTCCTCGAGATCTCCTTGACGGCAGGTCGCCAGGGTGAGCTCGCGCACGGCCAGCCAGTCGAGCAGGCCGATGGCCGCGCGAACCTGGCGGCGGGTCATGTCGAACTGGGCGTAGGTGGCCTCGGCGCCGCGGTTGCGTTGCCGGAGCCGTCGCAGCAGATGCCAGACCGCGTAGCGGTCGAGCAGTTCCCGGTTCTCGGGGGTGGAGTGCTCGTCGAGGGTGCGGGTGACCCACTGCTGGATCCGGGCGAGCTGTTCGTCGCGGGCGGGAAGTGCTCCGGTGGCCACCAGGACGCTGCGTAAGTGCCGCAGCACGGCATCGTCGTCTATCTCGCCGAGAGCGGCGTGGGTGAGTTGACGTCGTCCGGTGGCCAGCTCGGCCAGCACCGATCCGACCGTGGGGTGCGTGAGCCACCCCAGCACGGTGGAAGGCCGTTCGTAGTCGGCCAGGCTGTCGTGGAGCGCCTGCAGTTCGGGCCGGATCCTGCCGTCGGCATCGGCGAGCAGTCCGGTCACCCGCTGCCGTAGACGGCAGCGCACGCACGGTCCCGAGTGCAGCTGCGCGTGGTCGCCGCAGCTCGGACAACTCCGCCAGAAGTCGCGTTCCGGACGGATGCAGGTGGCACACAGCGGCTCGGCACGGGTGCCGCCACGGGTCGGTTGGACCCTCCCGCAGCTGGTGCATCGCGCCCACCGCTCCTTGCAGGCACGGCACCACGGCTGGCCCGTGGCCTTGGAGATCGCGCAGGGGGCGCGGCGGTGGCAGATCGAGCAGACCCTGACGGGCACGGTCCGGCAGCTGGGGCACAGGGGTCCGTCGGGGCCGCGGACGTTGACCGGGCGACGACGGCCGCAACCGGCACAGACCTCGTGGTTGGCCGGGTCGGTGGTCAGGCAGTGCGGACACAGCGGCCGCCCGTGCGCGTCGCGGATGGCCGGCGCGCGAACCACGCCACACCCTGCGCACGGCTCGGCGCGGGCCTTGGCCGCACAGTTGCGACAGACCCGCACTCCGTCGTGGGACTTGGACAGCCCCACCACCCGTTGGCAGTGCGGGCAGGCCGGACGAACGATGCATCCGGCGCCGTCCTCGTAGAGCACGTCGATCAGTCGTAGCACCGAGGGAACCGGGGCGTGGGCACCGGCCCCGGTGAGCAACTCGGGCCGGTCCTGTAGCGCCCAGGCCAGCTGGCGGCGCTGTCCCACCTGAGAGGTGACCGCCGCCACTGCGGCGACCACCGTGGCGGCTGGGATCATGGGATCAACCCGGGCCACGACCTCGACCACCATCTGGGTGGGGTCGCCGTCCTCGTCGGCAGGGCAGCCCCCGCAGCGAGGCCGTCCCTGCCGGTCGCGGGAACCCACCCGACGGCTGGCCCCGCAGCGGCAACACTGCTCGCGGACAGGTCCGCACACCTTGCAGTACCAGTCCTGGCCGCGACGATGGAAGGTGCGCAGAGATTTGCCGCAGGTCGCACAGCACGGCGCAGAGATCACCACCGCGCCCGCGGCGCGCAGGCCGACCAGCAGCTCGCCAACGACCCGCGGCGCCGGGGATCGCCCATCGACCAGCAGCGAGGGCCGCTCGGCCAGCGCCTCGGCCAGACGCCGTCGCGTCACCCGGCCGGCCGCAACCTCGCTGATCACCTCGACCACCGTGGCACGCGCCAACGCCGGCTCGACGACACCGACCAGATCGACGATCACGCCGACCGGATCGGCGACCACGTCCGGGGCCTGGCCGATCACCGGTCGGCTCCCGGTTCGCTGACCCGCGCCCGCCGGGGCCGCAGATCCCCGACCCCCGCACTGCCCCCGCCTTCGGCTGCCCTGGCCATAGCCCCGGCCTCGGCCGCGACGGGTTCGATCAGCTCGTCCATGCGGCACTCGAGGATGTCCAGCAGCGCCATCAACACCTTCAGGCTCAACCGTTCCGGCCGGTCCACCACCAGCCGGTAGACCTGGCTCGACGACAGCCGGATGCCGCGCTCGGCCAGCGGGTCGATCAGGTCAGTGGTGGCGAACATTTCACGAGAAGCCATCACCTGCCGTAGGTGCCAGCGGTAGTCGAGCTTGGCCGTCATCATCTATCCCTTCCTGGCACGGGAACGTCGAGGGCCGGGGCCAGCGCCCGGCGCAGTGCGGTGTTCATGAAGTCGCTTGACACGTGCGTGTAGATCGCCGTCGAACGGTCGGTCTCGTGGCCCACCTGGCACTGGATGAACCGTCGGTCGACACCATCCTCGGTCAGATGCGAGACGTACGAATGGCGCATCGAGTGCGGCACCAGCGCCTCAGGCAGCCCCAGCGCGTCGCGGTAGGCCACGAACCGGGCGTTGATCTCCGAGGGCTTGAGCCGTCCGCCCCGCTCGGTCACCCACAACGCCGGATGCTCGGCGCACCCGAACCTCGGGCGGATGTTGTCCACATAGTCGTCGACGGCCTCGACCGCCCAGCCCATCACCGAGGCCACGTTGCGGCGCCGTGGCGGCTGACCTCGCTTGGCCTTGCCGTAGCGCACGTTGAGCATCCCGAAACGGCCGAACTCCGGTGCCGCCGGGTTCCGCCCGAAGTCGACCAGATCCAGCCTGGACGCCTCCGTGCGGCGAAGTCCCCACCCGTAGAGCACCTTGAACAGCGTGGCGTCCCGGTAGGCAGTCAGCGCGCCTTTGCGTCCGGCTCGCACCGCTCGGTCGACCTGGTCGTCGGCGTAGTCGAGGAACCGCTGCAGCTCCTGCCGGGTGAACGGACGCGCCTCCGGGTCGCCCTCGTAGTCGTTGAGATGAGCGATCGTGTTCCACTCGTGCACGATCGCCACCGGATGCACCCCCGCACCGAACTGACGCTCGCATGCCCCCACCCAGCCGTAGCGGGCGTCGCACAGATAGTCGTTGAACGACCGCAGGCTGCACTGGTAGCTGCGGATCGTCGACGGGGCCAGATGCCGCTCGCTGGTCAACGACAACGACCACTCGTCCACATGCCCTGGCTGCCACCCCCACGGATAGTCGTTGGTGAACTCCCCGAAACGGCGCATCAGCCGCTCCCGCGCCCCGATCGTCTCCTCCTGCAACCCGCGAGCGGTCTGCTGGGCCCGCCATCCCCGAAGCATCGCCTCGAGCATCGCGTCCTCGGGCCGCAACTGGACGACTCCCGAGACCAGCGCGAGATGGGCCGCACCCGCCAGACCGTCTTGGCCCACCACCCCTCCAAACCGCACCCGTCAGGAGAACCTATCCTGCACTAGACGGGATCATCATGCAAACGTGCAGGTCAGACGGCACAAGCCGGCAGTCGGACGGACCAACTCCGGTCCATCTTCAGCAGGCAACCCGTCGATCCACGCCCGCCGGACGCAATTCCCGAGAGTTGCGGTACAGCGGCTCGTCTTTGCGGCCGCGGTGGGCGAGGCTTTCCTGCTGGACCCGGTGGCTCGACGCCGACGTGTGTCCGCCCGCCTCGTGACGTGCGAGGCG
>PXDB01000012.1 GCA_003565155.1 Nitriliruptoraceae bacterium
ACGCAATTCCCGAGAGTTCCGGAACAGCGGATCGTCTCTGTGGCCGCGGTGGCCGTGGATCTGCTGTTGGCGGCGGCGCCTCACCTCGTCCAGGGCCTGCAGACCCAAGCGGATCAGGTGGAACACGTCGGCGACGATCACGGCGTCCTCGAGGGCCTCTGCTGCGGTCTTGTAGCCGGAGAACAGGTCCAGGGCCACCACGGCCGCGTCGGGCGCGTACTCGGCCAGCAGGCGGGCTGCAGCGGCTCTGTCGCGCCCTTGGGTGACCGCGATGACCAGGGCGGTGTCCAGACACACCAGGGCGGTGAGGAACTGCCGGCGCCGGCGGGTGAGCCGCCCGGTGGTCATCACCGTCTCATCGATCCCGACCCGGGACGCAGCCACCGGGGTGAGCTGTTCGGCGGCGGCGAGCACCGCCCGCATCACGGTGTTCCAGGAGACCCCGTACTCGCGGCGGATCCGGTCGATGGGGATGTTCTCCGCCGACGCGGCGACCGCCGCCCGGGCGGCGGCACGCGTCCACACCGCACCGGGGGCGATCGACGCCGTGCGCTCTACGAAGGTCCCGCACCCCGAGGTGCAGGCCAGCAGCCGCTTGCGCCACTTCAGCCTGCACGCACGCCCAGCCACGGGCAGGTGGCGCAGGTTGTGGGTGCGCCAGTCGTGGAGTGGATGCAGGTCGATGACCCCGCAGTCAGGGCAGGCCTGGACGTCTCGGGGCAGCTCGATGTGGGCGACGAGCTCGTTGTGCTCGTCGATCCTCGCGTCGGTCAGGATGAACTCGGGCAGAGCAAGCAGCAGCTCGCTCCACCCCTGGGCAGGGGTAGGGTCGCTCACGCGTACGGCCTCGGTCTCGGTTGGCTTCAGACACCCCGAGCATCGAGGCCGTACGTGCCTTCACCAAGCAACCGAGACCGGGTCACCCACTACCGAGGGGAAGACCCGGTTTCGATGCCTGGCACGGCTGCGGGCAGCGGGCGGTGTCGGGCGGCCGGCACGTGATCCCGGTCCGTGACCTCCCGGTCGGGCCGAAGGCCATCCGGCTGGTCTGGCACAAGCGGAAGTGGCGCTGCCGGGACTGCCGGCGCTCCCGGCGCGAGCAGCACCCCGAGATCTTGCCGCGGGCGGTGCTGACGGAGCGGGCGCGGGCGGAGACCGCCCGCCAGGTCGGTGAGACAAGGCCGCCCCGTCGCGGCAGTGGCCCGGGAGTTGGGGGTCGGCTGGGAGACGGTGATGCGGGCCGTCAAGGACACCGCCACCCGGCTGCTCACCGACCAGCAGGTCTACACGTGGCAGACTCGCACCTCTGTGGCCATCGGGGTGGACGAGAAGGTCATGAACCGCGCCACCCGTGGGCGGCGCCGCCGCTACGTCACCGTGATCGTGGACCTGGCCCGGCGCTGCCTCGGCTGTTCGTCGTGCTGTCAGTCCAGATGGGCGAACAGATCACTTGGCACCACCACGTCCAGCACCAGCGACCGCTGCTCGAGGAACGTCACGAAGTTGGCCACGTCGAAGGCATATGCCCAGCACCGTCGAAGGCGAGTAGCCCCGCGCCCCCAGATGCGCGAAGAACGTATTCGCGGCCTCGACCGTCGCGCCATCCCCGACGAGACGAGCACCCTAGGCCGTGCCCTCAACACGGACACCCACCGCCGCCTCCATCACCCCGCCCACGCTCCACTATGCGCCCTCGGCCGTGCCCAGCACAGCAACCCCGACCGGGAACTCACCGAGGGCCACATGACTGACAGGAGCTGCTCCGCAGCGTGTATGCGGCCGGCGACATCTCCGCCGCCCTCACCGCGCTCGGCCGGTTCTACGACTGGGCCGCACCTGTCGACATCCCCGAGTAACCCGCCTCGCCAACACCATCGACCGCTGGTCGGATGAGATCCTGGCCTACCACCACACCGGCCGCGACCACCTCCGGACCCGTCGAGGCCTTCAACGGCGAGATCGAGCAGGACGACAGAGCAGAGCGGGTTCCGGAACTTCCACCACTACCGCACCCGGATGCTGCTCAAGACCGCGGTCTCATGGCACACTCCACCCGCCCCGAGAATCCGGGGCCGCGCGGGTCAAACAGACCCCACCACCCCCGCATTCATCGCGCAGGGCCCGTAGAGGTCGTGGGCGCAGGGCAGGTGGGCTCCGAACGAAGCGTCTTGGACGCTGGGGGGCTGGTTCGCGGAGTCGAGCGTGTACGCGCTCGACACCGCGCATCGACAGCGGCTGTTCTGGGATGAGTCGTTCGCTGATCCGTTCCTCTGACACAAGGGGCCGCCGCCAGTGCTGGCGCCGGTCGCCGAGACCGTGTTCGTCCAGCAGGCGCTCTAGGGGCATCAGTGAGGAGCAGCGGGTTTCGAAGCGGGCACTGCCGTCGTCAAGTGGCCGATCGTTCCCCGACGCAGGTCGCAAGTCTCATCTTGAAGGGGACGCAGGCCCACACGGAGTGGAACCTCAACTCGGCTGTCGCTGTCGACCGCATGGCCGTTCCGATCCGAGGTGCTGACTGCGCCGGCGTTGTGCGTGGCGCGGCACCTCCTCGCGATGGGTGGCGTTCCCGCGGCCAGTGGCGACCACAACCCTTGCGCTACACCCCGGCCATGCTGCGGAAGGAATTGTTGGTACGGCACAGATCGTCGAAGGTGCCGAGGCCCGTCATGCGACCGTGCTCGAGGAACACGATCCGGTCTGAGTTCCGTACCGTGGAGAGACGGTGCGCGACTAGGATTATGGTGTGATGGCCACGCAACTCCTCGATCGAGGCCATCATCTGCGCCTCGGTGGCGTTGTCCAGCGCTGACGTGCCCTCGTCGAAGATGAGGACGTCGGGTCTGCGGTACAGCGCACGTGCGATCGCGATGCGTTGACGCTGGCCCCCGGAGACCCGCACGCCACGCTCACCGACGGTGGTCTCGAGGCCCTGAGGAAGCCGGGAAACGAACTCTTCTAACTGCGCGAGACGGACCGCCTCGGCAAGCGCGTCGTCGTCGATGTCCTCCGCTGGCACCCCCAGTGCGATGTTGCGCCGGAGGCTGTCATCGGTGAGGAACACCATCTGCGCGACGATGCCGAGTGTCGCCTGCCACTCGCGCTCCACATCGTGCATGTCGTGGCCGTCCACCGTGACCCGTCCCGAGGTCGGCGCTAGGAGCCCGGTGATGATGTCAGTCAGCGTGGTCTTTCCTCCACCGGTCGGACCACAGATCCCTATCTGCTCCCCGGGCCGGATAGTCAGGTCGATGTCGCTCAGCGCGTTCCGGTCCGCGCTCTCGTAGCGGAAGCTGACCTGTTCGATCCTCAGTTGCTGCCGGAAAGGCAGTCGGTCGATCTGCGCCCCTGGTTCAGGCATCGACTCCACCAGCAGCAGATCGCTGTGCAGGTCCGCTAGCGGCGCGGAGGAGAACTTGAGGTTGTTGAGTGCCTGGATGATCTGCTGCATCGACGGCTGCATCCGAAGGCCCGCGTAGGCGAACAGCCCAAGCACCGACAGGACCTCCTGCGCGGTGCCCGTGCGGAGTATCGTGATGACGAACAACCCGATGATGAAGACCATCAGCGCCAACTCGAAGGCGATGGACGGCAACTTCACGGCGGTATCGCGCAGATAGGACGCCCGGGCCATCTGCCGCCGGCTGTGTGCGTACTCCTGCGCGAACGCTCGCTCACGGCCGAGCACCTTCACATCCCGGATGCCGAACAGCCCCTGCTGGATCGCGGCAAGGGTCGCCTTCGCCGCCCGATGCTGGATGCTCCCTAGGAGGCTAAGGCGAGGCTGGACGACCAGCAGCAGGACCACTGCCACGCCACCCACCACGACGATGGCGCCAAGGGTCGCGAGCGGCGCCATGAGCAGGAGTACCACCAGCAGGCCGGTGACGATGAAGGCCTCCGCGATCATCCGGATGACGGGAAGCACCACCGCGGTCACCAACTCGGAGACGGCTTGGTGGCCGTTACGGATGAGCTCCGAAGTGGTCCTGGTTAGGTGCATGGGATACGGCCAGCGCAGGTAGCCCTCGAACATCCGGGCCGAGAGACGGGCACCGGCGTTGTGCGCGATACGCGCTTGGACGTAGGCGGACAGGACCTTCAATACCGCTCGGAGCACGAAGAATACGGCCATGATGCCAACGACCCACAACAGCAGCGTCTGATCGCCGACATCTGCGAACTGCTCGCGGACATCGCCCAACAGCGGCATGTCGATCGCGCCATCAGGGTCGGCGATCAGCGCCAACAACGAGTAGACCAGCAGGGCGCCGGTCATCTCGACCCCACTGACCAGCAGCGCCAGCACGACGACCATCGCCCACCGCAATGGGTGCTCGCGACCGATGAGGTCGTAGGCCTGCCTTACTGTCGTCCACACCGATTACACCACCCGCACGATTGCTTTCCGCGGCTCCTACGGTCCGACCGCCTCGCCCCAGCGTACGGCAGTGACGGAGCAGCGCAGACCTGCTGTCACGGTGTCGGCGCTTAGGCCACTGGACCTGAGGGTCCGCCCCAGTAGGCTCCCGGAGTGCGCGAAGATCGCAACCACGCGGCATCCCTACCCAGCATGCTACCGCGCGCGGTCTCACACCCAGACTCCCTTCGCGGACCCAGGGCGGAACCTGCGGGCGAGGACGAAGACCCTGCCCATGCCAACGGCGGCCGCCCACTGGTTGCACCGCCCGGCCTTCGACCGCCTGCGGACCTCGGTTTGGCGCGCCCGCACAGCGGAACGCCGAGCGGAGCGCGTGACCGCGCTCACGGTCCACCTCCGCTACCGCTTCAGCCCCTACGGATGGCGACGCTTGCGTGCATCCACTTCCCCGACGGGCCCAAACCACCGAGACCGGCGCGCCTCATTGTCCTGGGGACTGAGTCCCTCGCCACGTAGATCGTGCAACTCCCGAATGACTTCGCTCGCGGCGCTGACCGGTCCCTTGACTCATGCACGGAAGGCGTTGTCCCCGAGAGTTGGAAGAGACCCCAGCGAACGGAGGCACCAACGCCGACTGCTTGTCGAGCTACGCCGGGCGCGATCAGCTACCTAGATCCCCCGCACGTGGGTTCGATACCGCTTGATCATCCAGCCTGCACCCTGCCCTCTTCTGGGGTGCATCACAACGGACGACACAGCGGGGTGAGGTTTCGAAGTTGACCGCGCCCGACCTCCACTCTACGAGTTGGATGTGGGTGCAGCCGCGCGCCTCGTCAGGACCCTACAAGTGGAGTACACCGCTCCCGTGCCAACGGTTCAGCAGAAGGCGATTCCCACAGCCGAAGGTCGCAGCCCGCCACAGCGGCTGGCAGGACCTCTACAAGCGGCCAGAAGCAGCCAGCGTCCAGCCACGGCGACCAACGACCGTATTCCTTCGGCCCTAGAGCATGCCACTCGCACCCACAGGGCGAGGCGCCACCGTTCCCACCCAGTCGGACAACGGCGACAGCACCAGCGCCAAGTCGCGCTCGCTCGTCACCGGCGGGCGGCATGGCTCTAGTCACATCGTGTAGCCCCCGACCGCGAACCTCGTCCGGCTGTCGCTGACTTCGGGTGGACCACGTCACTCGCCACCGTCGGACAGCCCCCAGCGTATGCCGGCGACCACCCCTGCGGAGTCGCGTGGGCGGGGGGCAGCCTTCGGGACTCAGAAAACGACAACGGCCGCCGACCCGGAGGGTCGGCGGCCGTTGGAAGGCTGGTTACGCTTCGTTCGCGCCTCTGCGAGTCCGGACCACGAGGAACCCGCCCAGAGCGAGCACCAACAGACCGAGCGCCCCGAGGACGGTCGTGTTGGCCCCCGTCTGCTGGAGGGCTACACCCATCACTGCGGGCTCTGCCTCGACCTCGTCGACGATCTCAACACCCTCGACTTCCGTCTCATC
>PXDB01000075.1 GCA_003565155.1 Nitriliruptoraceae bacterium
CACCAGAAAAGGCCTTTCTTTCGGGTTCCAGCTTCGACACTGTTTCCCGGAAGATAAGGCCTTTTCGCCTGTCTACGAAGGAACTGGCACCACCCCACCCAACCGACACGCTTACGGAAGGACTAGGGTCGAGGCGTCCCATGCCCGCGTTCCCGGAGCCTGCGCCCCTATGCCTGCGGCCCCTCGCCGTGCCGTCATCTTCGACCTCGACGGTGTCCTCACCGAGACTGCGGAGTACCACTACCTCGGCTGGCAACGCCTCGCCGACGAGGAGGGCCTCAGCTTCGACCGCGGTGCGAACGAGGCCCTGCGCGGGCTGTCCCGTGACGAGTCACTGAAGGCGCTGCTCGGGGATCGGCAGGTGGATCAGGCCACCTTCGACGAGATGATGGCGCGCAAGAACGGCTACTACGTCGAGTCGCTGAAGGACATGAGCCCCGCAGACCTGCTGCCCGGTGCCGTCTCGCTGGTGATCGACGCCAAACGGCGTGGGATGCAGGTCGCGATCGGGTCCTCGTCGAAGAACGCCCGGTTCGTGCTGGACAAGCTCGAGATCACCGGGTTGTTCGACGCCATCGCGGACGGGCACACGGTCGAACGCGCCAAGCCCGCGCCGGACCTGTTCCTCGCCGCGGCCGAGATGGTCGGGGTGCCGCCCGCCGAGTGCATCGTGATCGAGGACGCGGCCGCCGGTGTGGACGCGGCCCTGTCGGCCGGCATGCTCGCGGTCGGGATCGGCCCCGAGGAGCGGGTCGGCCACGCCCACCACCGCTTCGCCGCGACCCGGGACGTGGACCTGACCGTGATCCGCCAGCCCGTGGAGGAGCGGGTGGGGAACGGCCCTACCGTGGCCGACGGCTGGGTCATCATCGACGACCACCACGACCCCGACCAGGTGATCAACGTCGCCACCTCGCACCTGACGGGCAACGGCTACCTCGGCTACCGGGGGACGTTGCCGGACTGGCGCGCGACCGCCACCGTGGGGTGCACGGTGTCCGACACCTGGGACAACGCCGACGGCAAGTGGGCGGAGCTGTGCAACGTGCCCAACGCCCTGTTCTCGGCCCTCGAGCACCTCGGCCAGCCGATCACCGTGGACGCGGACGCGGTGCTCAGCGACCGCGACCTCCTGGAGCGCCGGCTGGACGTGCGTTACGGGCGCCAGCACCGCATCTTCGGCCCCTCGACCGGTCCCGTCGCCCGCCTGGTCGGCGAGCGGTTCGCCTCGATGGACCAGCGGCACCTGCTCGCCCAGCGACAGCGGGTGTTCGCGACGCCGGGAACCCGGCTGACGCTGACCACCGGCATCGACGGGGAGGTGTGGAGCCTCAACGGCGACCACTTCGCCTTCATGGAGCCCCACATCCACGACGATGCGCTCGCGATGCGGATGAACACCACGGAGCGGGGCCTGCCCATCGCCGTGGCCCACGCCGTGGCCATCGACGGCGGCTCGGTGCAGGCGGAGCGCATCGAGCAGAAGGACCGTGAGCTGTACCGCATCCTCGACGTCGAGGTGGGCGCCGATGGCCTGCTCATCATCGAGCAGGTGATGACGGTGCACTCCGGCAACGACGTCGACTACCCCCTGGTGTCCTCCCTGGAGCTGGCCCGTGCCGCTGTGGCCGACGGCTACGAGGTGCTGCTGGCGCGGCACGCTCTGGCCTGGGAGGCGCGGTGGCAGCGCATCGACGTCCGGATCACCGGTGACCTCGCCACCCAGGCGGTGCTGCGCTACAACCTCTACCACTCGGTGATCGCCACGCCGATGCACGCCGACCACCTGCCGATCGGGGCACGTGGGCTGTCCTGCCAGGCCTACCAGGGCGCGGCCTTCTGGGACCAGGAGGTGTTCAACCTGCCGATGTGGGTCCACACCTTCCCGGAGGTGGCCCGCAACATCCTGGTCTACCGCCACAAGACCCTCGACGGCGCCCGGCGCAAGGCGGCCCGGCTCGGCTACGCCGGGGCCTACTACGCCTGGATCTCCGGCGACACCGGGGACGAGCTGTGCCCCGACTTCTTCTTCCGCGACGTGCTGACCGGTCGGCCGATCCGCAACCACTTCAACGACTGGCAGATGCACATCTCACCCGACATCGCCGTGACCATCGACGGTTACGTGCGGGCCACCGGTGACGAGGTGTTCGTCGCCGAGGCGGGCGCGGAGATCGTGTTCGAGGTGGCGCGCTTCCTCGCCTCCTTCGTGCACTTCCGGGTCCACGACGGCCGCTACCACCTGCTGCGACTCCTCGGCCCGGACGAGTACCACGAGAACGTGGACGACAACGTCTTCACCCTGGAGCAGAGCCGTGTGGCGCTGCAGGAGGCGGTGCAGCTCTACGACGCGTTGCGCGCCGACCAGCCCGAGGTGCTGCGCGACCTCGCGGAGCGCCTCGGCGTCACCGACGCCGAACGGGACCTGTGGGCCGATGTCCTCGACCGCCTCATCGAGGTCGAGCCGGATCCGGCCACCCGCCTGCTCGAGCAGTTCCGCGGCTACTTCGACCTCGAGGACATCTCCCCGGCTGACCTCCGTGAGCGGCTCCAGCACCCGGACGAGTACTGGGGCTGGCCCAACGGCATCGCCGTCCACACCCAGGTCACCAAGCAGCCCGACGTGGTGCAGCTGTTCGTGTCACAGCCGGAGCGCTACGACCGGGCCACGATCGAGGCGAACTACGACTACTACCTGCCGCGCACCCAGCACGGCTCGTCGCTGTCCCGCCCGATGTACGCCCTGGTGGCCGCCCGGATGGGCCGGGTCGCGGAAGCCGAGCAGCTCTTCCAGCGCGGCGCCACCGTCGACCTGCTGGCCGACTCCCATCCGGCACCGGGTGGGACCTTCATCGGTGGCATCCACACCGCGGCCTGCGGCGCGACCTGGCAGGTCGCCGTGCTCGGGTTCGGTGGCCTGCACCTGCGCCACGACCACATCGAGGTTGCCCCCCACCTTCCCGAGGGCTGGGAACGCCTGCAGTACGGCGTCGTGGTCCGCGGGTGCTGGGTGGATGTGGACACCTCCAACGCCGATGTGGTCCTCACCGCGCACCCCGACAACCCCGCGCCTGTGGCGGTCGACGTCCACGGCCACCGCATCGCCGTCCCTGCTGGCGAGCAGCGCCGCGTCGAGTTCGACATCGGTGCGGAGCTGGTCACCAGCTGACGCCGCCCGCACTCCGCCTACACAGGAGCTCCCGCATGACCACCCCCACGTCGCACGTCGACACGACCGCGCCCACACCGGGCCGCCGCCCGCTGGTGGTGGTGGCTTGGCTGGTGCCCATCGGCATCATGCTGCAGGCGGCACTGGCCGGCCAGGGCTGGTTCGTCGAGCCGAGCCTGATCGTCACCCACGGTGGTGTCGGCCACGGGGTGCTCGGCCTGTCGCTGATCGCCACGGCCCTCGCCTGGTGGCGGCGACCGAACTGGACCGTGGTGGGCCTCACCACCGCGTCCCTGCTCGGGCTGATCGCCCAGACCGGTCTCGGCTACACCGGCCGGCGGGCCGGTGTCGGCCTCGCGTCCTCCCTCCACATCCCGCTGGGCACGCTGCTGTTCGCCACCACGCTGGTGGTCGCGGTCCTGCTGCTGCTCGATCGGGGGATGCCCGGCCGTGCCAGCTCCGGCGGTGGCGATGCCGGTCACGGGGCGTGAGCCGACGGCCAGCGGATCCCCGCCCGGTCGTCCTGCTCCCACCCTCCAAGGGCAAGGCCCCCGGTGGCGAGGAGCCGGTCTACGCCGACGTGGTCGACGATGGACCCCTCGGTCCACAACGACGTCGGGTGCTCGACGCGGTCGTGGGCATCGCCGGCGAAGCCGACGACGCCGCCCTCACCCGCATCGCCGGGGTCGCCGCCCGTGACATCGATGCGACCCGCGTGGCCCTCGCGGACCTGATGACGGCTCCCACCATGCGCGCCCGGCGGCGCTACACCGGCGTGGTCCACGGCAACGCCAACCTGGCCGGTCTGGCTCCCGGGGCGGGTGCGGTCGAGGTCCTGGTGCTGTCCGCACTGCTCGGGGCCGCGGGGTTGGAGGACCGGGTACCCGCCTACCGCCTGGAGCTGGCGGCGAGCCTGCCACCCCTCGGCGGGCTCGCGACCTTCTGGCGGGACGCGATGGCCGACCACCTCATGACGCAGCTGGCGGGCCGGCAGGTCCTCGACCTGCTCCCGGCGGTCCACGGGCGTGCGGTCGCTCCCGAGGTCCGCACGGAGGCTGCCGTCCACACCATCGCCTTCGAGACCCCCGACGGGCGCGCGGCGAACGCGGCCCGCACGAAGGTGGCCAAGGGGCGTGTGGTCGCCCAGCTGCTGGGACCGGTCGGTCCCGGAGACCCGACCGGCGGCAGCGACACCGTCATCGACCTCAGCCCCGCGACGCTCGTCGACCGGCTGGAACTGGGGGAGGGCTGGCAGCTGTCGATCCGCGACGAGCGCACCCTCCTGGCCGTCTACCGCGGCTGATCCTCCGCGGTCACGTGATCCAGCAGGCGTTCCACGGCCTGGATCAGGGAACGGTCGAGGTGGTCCCAGGTACGCACCCGGGCCGACAGCACGCGCCAGGCCTCGTGCCGGTCCGCGAAGCCCAGACGGCGGGCGAACCCCTCCTTGTAGGGCTCCTCGCGCGGCACGTCGGGCCACGCGTCCCGACCGAGCACCGCCGGCGCGATCGCCGCCCACACGTCCACGAAGGGGTGGCCGACGATCAGCACGTCGGGGTGGTCGACACGCGCGGCGATCCGGCGCTCCTTCGAGCCAGCGACGAGGTGGTCGAGGAGGATGCCCAGCCGGCGGTGCGGCCCCGGGCCGAAGGCCCGTACCGCAGCGGCGAGGTCGTCGGCCCCGTGGAGCGGCTCGACCACCACGGCGGCGGCCCGCAGGTCGTCCCCCCACACCCGCTCCAGCAGCTCGGCGTCGTGCACCCCCTCCACCCAGATCCGGCTGGCCCGGGCCGTGCGCGCGCCGCGGTCGGCGGCCGGGATGGACCCACTCGCCGTGCGTCCGAGGGCCTTCGACGCGGCACCCGGGTCGGCACCACCGGACCCCGCTGTGGCGCCAGCGGTCTCCTCGACCGGCCGCAGCGTGACCGCCAGCTCGTCGACCAGGAAGGCGCCGGGTGACAGCGTGAAGCTACGACGCCGCCCGCGGCGGTCCTCGAGCGTCACCCGGCGGTGGTCGCAGGCGACCACCGCACCCACGAACCCGTCACGCCGGACCTCCACGAGGAGTCCGGGTGTGGCGATACGGACCGGTACCGGGCGACGACCGTCCCCTGCGGCCAGCACCCCCGGACCACTCACCGCGAACCGTTCCCGGCGGCGGGCCACTCAGCTCGCCACCGCTGGTCGGGTGGCGACGTGCTCGGGCGCGGCCTGGCGCGCCAGGGCCAGGGTGTGTTCGTCGAGGGTCCAGGGCTCCACCTCGAACCGTGCGCCGAAGGCGGCGACGATGGCCCGGCGGACCTGCTCGAACGTCACCTCGGCGTGGTCGGTGAGCGCGCCGGTGACCGAGGGTTCGAAGTCCACACCCATCGCTGCGTACACGGGGACCAGCACCCGGTTGATGTCGGGTGCACCGTCCACCACGACCACGCCGCCGGTGTGGGCGGCACGGCGCAGGAGTCGTTGGCCAACGCCGGCGACCTTGTGCCGTCCGGCCGCGTTCACGGAGTACTCCCCGGGGCAGTACTCACCCGGAACCTCGCCCACCCTGGCGTCGACACCGAGGCTGGAGAAGGCCGCCGCCAGGCGGCCGGAGAGCAGGGTGAACCGCTGCGCGATGCCGGTGGCGGGCGCGTCGGTCGGCACGGACCAGGAGAAGGCGATCGTGGTCGGCGTGAACACCGCCGGCCGTCCGCCGGCGAGCCGCAGCACGGGTGTGAAGCCTTCCTGCTGCGTTGCGGCCACCGCCGCGTCGAAGCCGGGGCTGCGCGCGTCGCGGGAGCTGAAGGCCACGATGGCTGCTGGGCGTGACAGCCGCAGGGTGGCAGGCAGTTCCCCGCGGTCCACCCGTTCGAGCAGCACCCGGGAGATGGCGGTGTCCAACGCCGGATGGCCGCTCGCGTCGTCAACCGTCACCCGCAACCGACGCGGGAGCGTGTCCTCGCGGCCGCTCAACCCGCTGCCGCCCGGTCGCACGCACGGGCTGCGAGGGTGCGCACCAGGGTGTCACGCTGCTCCAGCAGCACGCGTCGCAGCGGACGCGGCAGCTCGGCGTCCTCCAGGCGGGCGTCGACCCGCTCGAGCAGGGTCGGCGAGGCATCCCAGTGGGGGAACATCGCCGCGGAGAAGTCGATGGACCAGTCCAGCGACCGGCTGGACCACACCTCGTCGAGGACGTCGAGGTAGCGGTCGGTGTAGGGGCTGAGCACCTCCGGCTGGTCGAGCCGGGGGAAGCCGGACCACAGCTGCCGCGACATCGTGTGCGACAGCGAGGTGTCGGTCAGCAGGCGGTCCCACGCCCACGCCTTGGCGTCCGCCGTGGGGCGTGAGGCGCGGGCGGTCGCGGCGGAGCGCTCGCCCAGGTCGGTGGGATCACGCTCCAGCTCCGCGTCGATACGGTGCTCGTCCACCGCCGCCGTGCGCGCCAGGCAGGTGAGCACGTGCCAGCGCAGGTCGGTGTCGAGCGTCAGCCCGGGGACCTGCCACCCGCCGTCCAGCAGATCGATGACCGCCGCGCGCTGTGCAGGATCCGTGCGGGCGGTCACGGTCCAATGGCGGGCCCAGGCCAGCTGCTGGTCGCTGCCGGGTGCCGCGCGCTCGAGCTCCTGACGAGCGTGTGCGGCCATGCGCGCGAGCTGCGCGTCCCGCGCCGCCGGGTCGAGGTAGCGCTCCACGGCGCCGAGGCTGCGCTGCAGCAGGCGTTGGAGGGTGCCGATCCGGTCCTCGGCCCCCACGTTGGCGAGGACGAGGTCGAGGAAGCTGCGTGCCGGGAGCTGGCCGTCCCGCACCATCTCCCAGCTGCTGCCCCACAGCTGCGCACGGGCCAGCGGATCGGACACCGTGGACAGCCGTTCGGTGACGGTGGCCATCGATGCGGGATCCAGGGTCACCTTCGCGAAGGTGAGGTCGTCATCGTTGACCACCAGCAGCGGCGCGGTGGGGGTGCCGGCCAACGCCGGCACCGGTGTGCGCTCGCCGATGACGTCGAGCTCGGTCCGGTGGCTGCGCACCAGGTGGCCGTCCCGGTCCTCGTAGGCGCCGACGGCCAACCGGTGGGGGCGCAGCACCTGCGGCGGGGTGTCGAGCCCCGCGACCCCCGCCCAGGCCGGGGTCGGTGAGGTCTGGGTGACCGCCACCTCGGCGAAGGTGCCGTCGTCGGCCACCTCGATGTCGAGGGCGAGCCGGTTCATGCCCGTGGTCAGCAGCCAGGCGTCGCGCCAGCTGTCCAGTTCACGTCCCGACGCCCGCTCGAGGGCGGCGAGGAAGTCGGTGAGGGTGGTGTTGGACCAGGCGTGGCGGTCGAAGTACTCGCGGCAGCCCGCCAGGAACGCCTCCTGCCCGACCCAGGCGACCAGCTGGCGCAGCACCGAGGCGCCCTTGGCGTAGGTGATCCCGTCGAAGTTCTGGTGGACGCTCTCCACGTCCGGCATCTCGTCGGCGACCGGGTGGGTGGAGGGCAGCTGGTCCTGGAAGCGGGCCCAGGCCTTCTCCGCGTCATGGAAGGTGACCCAGGCATCGGAGAACCGGGTGTGCTCGGCCTGGACCAGCACCGACATGAAGGTGGCGAAGGACTCGTTCAGCCACAGGTCGTCCCACCACCGCATCGTGACCAGGTCACCGAACCACATGTGCGCCATCTCATGGATGATGGTCTCCGCCCGGCGCTCCCGGGCGGCGTCGGTGACCTTGGAGCGGAAGATGTAGGCCTCGGAGAAGGTCACGCAGCCGGGGTTCTCCATCGCGCCGGCGGAGAACTCGGGCACGAACAGCTGGTCGTAGCGTTCGCCGAAGGGGTAGTGCATCCCGAACAGCTGCTCGAAGGCGGCGAAGCTCTGCCTGGTGATCTCGAACAGCTCCTCCGCGTCGACATGCTCGGCGAGGGAGCGTCGTGCCCACCAGGTGAGGTCGATGCCGGTGCCGTCCTCGCGCTCGTAACGGTCGGTGACCGCGACGTAGGAGCCCGCGACCACGGCCGTGATGTAGGTGCTGACCAGCGGCGTGGTCTCGAACCGCCAGGTGCCGGCCTGGCCCTCCAGCGGTTGCGCCATCGCGCGGCCGTTGGAGACCACCACCCACTCCTCGGGCGCGGTGACGTCCAGGGCGAAGGTGGTCTTGAGGTCCGGCTGGTCGAAGCAGGCGTAGACCAGGTGGGCGTCGAAGGGCTCGAACTGGCTGTGGAGGTAGACGCGGTCGTCGGTGGGGTCCACGAACCGGTGCAGGCCGTGGCCCTCGTGCTGGTAGGCCATGGTGGCCTCGACCTCGAGCACGTGCTCGCCGACGTCGAGGTGGCCGAGTTCGAGGCGGGTCGGCGCGACGACGCCGCCGTCGTCGGTGGGCGCGACGTCCAGGGCGGTGTCGTTCAGCGTGAGCCGATGGACCGTCCGGGCCGTGAGGTCGACGAACAGCGCTCCTGCCTCGACCACGCGGAACCGCAGCTGCGTGGTGCTGGAGAAGGTGTCCGTGCCGTCGGTCAGGTCGAGATGGACCCGCGTGGCAACCCGGTCGATGCGTCGCGCGCGCAGCGCAGCCTCCTCACGGGTGAGGTTCTCCCGCGGCGGGATCGAGGGCGCGGCGGCAGCGTCGCCGTCGGCGCTCGGTCCGCTGCCGTCGGTGTCGTGGGCGGCGTGGGGGGACATGGAACCTCAGCTGGTGTGGGGGAGTGGTACGGCCGGGTGCGGGCACACCGGTGTTCGCGGTCGCGTGGTCTACTGGGTGACCGTCCGGCGGCGCGCAGGTCCCCGCGCGGGCTGCGGTGGGGTCGTGGACGCCACCGCAGCATACGACGAGGCGGGTGCGCTGGATGACGTCTGAGCGCGCACGGCTGGTGGCCGTCGACCTGGGTGTGCGTACCGGGGTCGCGGTGTTCGGCGGTGACGGTCGGCTCGTCTCGGTGGGCTCCCGCAACCTCGGGCGTCGTGGGCAGGTCCGCCGGGCGGCGATCGGGCTGCGTCGCGAGGTCGGCCGCGTGGACGCCCTGGTGCTGGAGGGCGACCGGTCCCTGGTGCCGGCGTGGCGTCACACCTTCGAGCCGCGCGGGAGCGAGGTGGTACTGGTCGAGGCCGAGCGGTGGCGGCGGGCACTGCTGCACCCGCGGGAGCGTCGGGACGGTCGCACGGCCAAGGCAGCGGCGCGTGGCCTCACGGCCGTGGCCGTCGCCGAACTCGCGGACCGCAACCTGCCGGACCTGCGACATGATGCGGCTGAGGCGGTACTGATCGGCCTGTGGGGCCTCCGCGAACTGGGTTGGATCCGGTCATGGCCGCCGGGCCTGGATCCCCACCAGCGGTGAGTTGCTGGAGACCGGGCGACCCGCGGCCGCCGCGGATCACAGGTCATCGGTACGACCGTGCCGCCCGCGACCGGCCAGGAACGCGCCGACACCGTCCGTCGCGCCACCCGCCTCCAGGCTGGCGACGCCGAGGCGGTGCTCGTGGAGCAGCGCCTCGTCCAGCGGACGGTCGAAGGCGGCCCGCGTCGCCGCCAGATCGCTGAGCATCGTCTCGCGTGGCCAGCGCGCCAGCTCCGTGCCGAGCGCGACGGCCGCCCCTTCGGCCTGTCCGGAGGGGACCACGCGGGTCGCCAGCCCGATCCGCTGCGCCTCCTCCGCGGCCACGTCGCGGCCGGTCAGCACCAGGTCCAGGGCGACGCCGAGACCCACCAGCCGCGGCAGCCGCACCGTGCCGCCGTCGATGAGCGGGACACCGACACGGCGGCAGAACACACCGAGCACCGCGTCCGCCGCCACCACGCGCAGATCGCACCACAGGGCCAGCTCGAGTCCGCCCGCCACCGCGTGCCCCTCGATCGCGGCGATGGTCGGCAGGCGCGTCCGGCCCCGGGTGGGCCCCATCGGCCCGATGAGCGCCTCCTCGAGCTGGTTGCGCCGTGCTGCGTCGTCGAGGGCGTGGAGGTCGGCGCCGGCGCAGAAGGTGCCGCCGCTGCCGGTGAGGACGAGGGCGGCGAGCTCCCGGTCGGCGTCCATCTCCTCGATCGCCTCGCGCAGGGCCTCGGCGGTGGGCCGATCCACCGCGTTGCGGACCTGCGGGCGGTCGATCCGCACGATGCCGACAGGACCGTTCACCTCGATATCGACGCCCACGGGAGCTCCTCGGCCAGGGGGAACCACACCCTGCCATGTCGGGGCTCCCCAAGCTGCCGAGGCGTGCCCGCCAGCTGCGGTCGCGACAGGGTCGCTCCGCTAGGCTGAGAGGCGAGCGCCGACGGTCCGAGGTCGGCAAGCGGCTCCGATCATGTGGGAGCACCGTCCACTGGGGCGAGGGAGAGCCTGATGCAGGAGTACACGAGTCCGGGTGAGACCGAGGTTCCGATGGAGGAGAACCTCACGACATCGCTGTGGAAGGCCGCAGCCGAGCGTCCTGAGCAGCCCATCGTCGCCGTTCGCGTCGGGGACCGGTTCGTGGACTGGTCCACCCAGCAGTTCGTCGAGGAGATCAAGGCCGTCGCCAAGGGACTGCTGGCGCTCGGCATCCAGAAGGACGACCGGGTCGTCGTCCACTCGAGCACCCGCCTGGAGTGGACGCTGCTCGACTACGCGATCTGGTCGGTCGGCGCGGTCACCGTCCCGATCTACGAGACCTCCTCCGCGGAGCAGATCCAGTGGATCGTCACCGACTCCGACGCCAAGGCGGTGTTCACGGAGAACGCGGAGCTCAAGGCGCTGGTCGACGAGGTCCACGGTGACCTCCCCGGGCTCGAGCACCTCTTCGTCATCGAGGACGGTGCCCTGGAGACCATGCGCCAGCAGGGCTCCGAGGTGGACGACGACACCCTGATGGCCCGCGCCGGGGAGCCGACGGGCGAGGACCTCGCCACGATCGTCTACACCTCGGGGACCACGGGGCGGCCCAAGGGCTGCGTCATCACCCACCACAACTTCATCTGGGACGCCACCCAGACCGCGACCGCCGCGCCCGAGTTCTTCGGCGGCGGGATGCGCACCCTGTTCTTCCTGCCGCTGGCGCACATCTTCGCCCGGGTCGTGCAGACCACCTGCATCCGCAACGGCGTCATCCTCGGCTACTCCACGGGCATCCCGCAGCTGACCGAGGAGCTGGCGATCTACCAGCCGGACTTCCTCATCGCCGTGCCGCGGGTGTTCGAGAAGGTCTTCAACGGCGCCCGTGCGAAGGCGGCCGCCGACGGCAAGGACAAGATCTTCGACAAGGCAGCCCACGTCGCCGAGGAGTACTCGCGCCAACGCATCGACGGCAACGTCAAGCTCGGCACCCGGGTGCTCCACGCGGTGTTCGACAAGCTCGTCTACACCAAGCTGCGCGCGGCGATGGGCGGGCGCGTGACCTACGCCGTCTCAGGTGGGGCGGCGCTCGGGGAGCGCCTGACCCACTTCTTCATGGGGATCGGCATCCACGTCTGCGAGGGGTACGGCCTCACGGAGACCACGGCGGTCTCCACCTTCAACCGCCCGTCAGCGACCCGTGTCGGCACGGTGGGCAAGCCGGTACCGGGCGGTTCGGTCAAGATCGCCGAGGACGGCGAGATCATGCTGGGCGGCAGCCACATCTTCCAGGGCTACCACAACAACCCGGAAGCCACCGCTGAGGTGCTCGAGGACGGTTGGTTCAAGACCGGTGACCTCGGCGCGCTGGACGGCGAGGGGTTCCTGCGCATCACCGGCCGCAAGAAGGAGCTGATCGTCACCGCTGGCGGCAAGAACGTCGCGCCGACCGTGCTGGAGGACCGCATCCGCGCCCACGGCCTGGTCAGCCAGTGCATGGTGGTCGGTGACGGCCAGCCCTTCATCGCGGCCCTGGTGACCATCGATGCTGAGGCCTTCCCGCAGTGGGCGGAGGCCAACGGCAAGACCGGCACGATCGCGGAGCTGACCCAGGACCCTGACCTCGTGGCCGAGGTGCAGAGCGCCATCGATGACGCGAACAAGCTGGTCTCCAAAGCCGAGTCGATCCGCACCTTCACGATCCTGCCGGACGACTTCGTGGTGGGTGTCGAGCTCAGCCAGAAGATGTCGGTGAAGCGCCACGTGGTCGCGGAGAAGTACCAGGACGCCATCGACGAGATCTACTCGGCGAAGAAGCCCGCCTGATCCACGGCGGCGCGCCGGCGGAGATCGTTGGTGCCCCCTCCGCGGCAGCGGCCCTCCGGGCCGCCGCCGCTGCCGTGCCACGTGCGCGACGGGAAGGGTTTGCAGCGAAGCGACCGGAAACCGGTCGGAGCGCTGCACACCTTGGCGCGGCCCGGCCGTGCCACGTGCGCGACGGGAAGGGTTTGCAGCCAAGCGACCGGAAACCCGTCGGATCGCTGCACACCTTGGCGCGGCCCGCCCGGGCTGGGCCGTGCCCGCGACCGGGCCGTGCCACGCCCGCGGCCGGGCCGGGCTGGGCGACGCCCGCGGCCGGGCCACATGCGCGACGGGAAGGGTTTGCAGCGAAGCGACCGGAAACCCGTCGGACCGCTGCATACCTGCACAGAGTTGCACCGTTCAGGTCGATGCGGGGCGACAGCGCCGGCCCGAGCCGACGGCGAGACCGGACGAGGCGCGGGCGCCGCCCCAGGTGGGGGGCCCAGGTGGGACGTCGGGGCGCCGGCCGTCAGGCGGGTGGGTCCACCAACGGGGTGCGCGCACGCCACCAGGCCGCGTCCTGCTCCCCGAGCTCGGTGGCGGGAGCGGCGTCGCTGAGGATGTACTCGTCGCGGATCGCCCGCCAGTCGCCCGTGGCACGCAGCTGTCCGAGCACGCTGTTCAGCCCCCACTGGATGCGGTTGAGCAGCAGGTAGTCCGGCGGCAGGTTCAGCTGACGCAGGACGTTCGAGAACGGATCGCGGGGGTCGGTGGTGGAGCGGATCACCTCGGCGGCGAAGTCCGAGGTGAAGGTGAACGGCTGCTCGGCGACCACCGGCCGGGTGTAGAGCTGGAACCACTCGAAGACCCGGTCCTCGTCCACCTCGATGTTGCGGGGGAGGAAGCCGGCCTCACGCAGAGCGAGGATCGCCGTGTCGCGGTCGCCGGTGGCCATCGCCTCCTCGATGGTGCGCATGGAGGCGTAGCGCTCCCGGGTGAACATCTTCACCGAGCCGTAGTCGAGGAACGCCACGCGCACCCCCCCGTCAGCGGCCTCGTCACGCTCGATGAGGTAGTTGCCAGGGTGCGGGTCGCCGTTGAACAGCCGGAAACGTCCGATCGACCCGAAGGCGTAGCGGAAGATGATCTCGCCCACCCGCTGGCGCTCGGGCTCGTTCGCCTCGGCGAGGAAGGCCGAGAACCGCTGGCCGTGGACACGCTCGGAGACCAGCACCCGCGGACGGCACAGCTCGCCGACGATGTCGGGGACACGGATGAAGGGGTGGTCGGCGTAGCGGGTGGCGAAGGCCCGCTGGTACTGCGCCTCACGCTCGTAGTCGAGCTCATCGCCGATGCGCTCGCGCAGCTCGTCGAGCAGGGGCTCGATCTCCTGGTTCTGGGCGACCAAGCGGCCGAGCGGCGCGAAGGAGGAGGCGTTGTCGAGATCCGCACGTACCGCCTCCGCGACACCGGGGTACTGGACCTTGATGACCACCTCGCGACCGTCGTCGAGCTTGCCGACGTGGACCTGCCCGATCGAGGCGGCGGCGAGCGGCTCAGGGTCGAAGGAGGCGAAGACCGCCTCGGGCGGCGCGCCGTACTCCTCGGTGAGCACCTCCGCGATGGCGTCGGCGTCGAAGGCAGGGGCCTGGTCACGCAGGCTCGCCAGCGCCTCGTGGTAGGCGGTGCGTACCTCCGGCGGGAGGTCCAGATCGACGAAGCTCAGCAGCTGTCCGAGCTTCATCGCCGCGCCCTTCATCTCACCCAGGACCGTGGCGAGGTTGCCGGCGAGCTGTTCATGCGCCGCCACGTCGTCGGCCCTACCGCCGGCGAAACGTCGCGCCCGGGAGGAGGCGAGGCCCGCGGCGCCACGGACCCCGGTGCGCGCGAGCTGGCTGCCCCGCCGCACACGCCCGCCAAGTCCTTTCCCCGCCACGTGGGACCTCCATCCATGCCCGCAGCATCTACTCAGGGCAGGTTCGTCGCCGTCGGGTGGTTTGGCCGAGTCACCCGGGGATCGGTCGTCACTCGGCCATCTCCGCCAGGGGGTTGCCCTCGGCGCGCGCCGCGGCCAACCGGGTGGTCAGCTCCGCACGGCGGGACTCGTTCAGGCAGGCACAGCCCACCTCGAAGGGTGCGTAGTGCTTGACGTCCATACGGTGGGTGGGGCAGGCCGCCACCTCGAGGCGGGTGATGGGATCCTGGCGTGCCATCGGTCGCGCTCCTGTTCACGGGGGATACGGACGGTTCTTGGTGGTGGCGGCTGGTGGCGGCGGGTCGGGCGCGCAGCCGGCTCGGAAGGTCAGGCGCCTCGTCGACGGCGCGTGCACGACGTCTACCGGGCGGTTCGTCGGCTCAGACGTTGAACCGGAAGTGGATCACGTCGCCGTCGGCGACCACGTACTCCTTCCCCTCGATACGGAGCTTCCCGGCCTCGCGGGCTGCGGCCTCCGAGCCGAGGGTGTCGTAGTCCGCGTAGGCGATCACCTCCGCCTTGATGAAGCCACGTTCGAAGTCGGTGTGGATCTCGCGGGCCGCGCGTGGAGCGGTCGCACCGGCCGGCACGGTCCAGGCGCGCGACTCCTTCGGCCCGGCAGTGAAGAAGGTCCTCAAGCCCAGCAACCGGTACGCCCGCTCGATCAACCGCTCCAACCCGGAGCGCTCCAGCCCCAGGGAGGCGAGGTATTCGGCCCGCTCATCACCGTCGAGTTCGGCCAGCTCCGCCTCGACCTGCGCGGAGATGATCACCACCTCGGCGCCCTCGGCCGCGGCGATCTCGCGGACCACCTCGACGTGGGCGTTCCCCCGGGGCAGGTCCGCTTCTGCCACGTTCGCCGCGTAGAGCACCGGTTTGGCGGTGAGCAGGGACAGCTCGCGCGCCAGCTCCGCATCGAGGTCACCGGTGAAGGTCCGCGCGGGTTCGCCCCCATCGAGGTGGTCGTGCAGCGCGGCGAGCTGGTCGCGGGCCCGCAGCGCGTCCTTGTCGGCGGACTTCGCGGCGCGCTGGGCGCGCTCGCGGCGTCGGTCCACGGTCTCCAGATCCTTGAGCACCAGCTCGGTGGCGATGACCGCGATGTCGCGGGCCGGGTCGACGGAACCGTCGACGTGGACCACGTCGTCGTCGTCGAAGCACCGCACCACGTTGCACACCGCGTCCACCTCGCGGATGTGGGCGAGGAACTGGTTGCCGAGCCCCTCGCCTTTGGACGCCCCCGCGACCAGTCCGGCGATGTCGACGAACTCGATGGCCGTGGGGACCACCTTCACGGAGCGGGCCAGCTCTGCCAGGCGGTCGAGCCGCTCGTCGGGGACCGCGACCACGCCGACGTTGGGATCGATGGTGCAGAAAGGGAAGTTGGCCGCGCTGGCTCCTGCCTGGGACACCGCGTTGAACAGGGTGGACTTGCCGACGTTCGGCAGTCCGACCAGGCCGACCGTGAGTGCCATGAGGGGTCCTCGTAGGGGGTGGGGTCGCCGGGGAGGGGGATCGCCGGGGGATCGCTGGGGAGCAGGGTTGGCGCAGGCGGGACGCAGGGGTCCGGAGCGGGACGTGGCGCATGGGTGGCACCCCGCGGCGAGCGGTCGCACGCCGGCCGTGTCAGGAGCGCCCCCGATGACCGGCGGTGGTCACCACGCTCGCGCCACAGGCGCCCGGTTGGGTCCGGGCCCGGGCCGCCGAGCAGGGCCGACGGGGCCGGAGGCGGTCCACCGCGGTCGCGGACGGGACCGCAACTCCAGCGTGCGACCGGCGATGCTACCGGAGCCGACGGCCAGCACCGGTGCGCGGAGGTCCCGCTGGTAGCGTCCGCCGCCATGCGCATCCTGATCGCCCGCTGCTCGGCCGTGTACGACGGCCGGCTGTCGTCGACGCTGACCTCGGCGGTGCGCCTGGTGATGGTCAAGGCCGACGGATGCGTGGCCATCCACGCCGATGTCGGGGCCTACAAGCCCCTGAACTGGATGAACGCGCCGAACCACCTCGAGGAGTCTGAGGGGCTGTGGGAGGTCACCAACCCCAAGGGGGAACGGCTGACCATCACCTTCGAGGAGGTGCTGGCCGACCTCAGCTACGAGCTCGACACCGAGCGGGGGTTGACCCTCGACGGGGTGGAACGCGAGCTCCAGCTGCTGCTGGCCGACCACCCGGGCCACCTCGAGCCGGGCCTGCGGTGCATCCAACGCGAGTTCCGCACCGACCTCGGGCCCGTGGACCTGCTGTGCCGCGACGCCGAGGGCGCCGCGGTGGCCGTCGAGATCAAGCGGATCGGGGAGATCGACGGCGTGGAGCAGCTCACGCGCTACCTCGAGCGGCTCCAACGCGATCCGATGCTGGCACCGGTCCGCGGGGTGTTCGCCGCCACCACCATCAAGCCACAGGCGCGGGTCTTGGCGGAGTCGCGGGGGATCCGTTGGGTGGAGGTCGACCTGCCGGCCCTCAGGGGCGAGGATGAGCTGCACCCGCGGCTGTTCTGAGCCGCGGAAGAGGTCACAGGGGAGGCAGCGTTGGGATCGGTACCCGACCACACGGCGGCGATCGCCCGACCCGAGGGCGGGTTGCGTCACGGCCGGGTGACCGGCCGGCTCCGTCACGACCCGGTGCGGCTCGGCCCCGGACGGGGACGGGTCCGGCGGTGGCTCTACGTCGCCGCCGGGGGACGGACAGACGATGGCACCACCGTGATTGCCGGGGCGGCGATCGTCGCGCTCGGTCCGGTGGTGGTCGCCTTCGCCTACGCGACCCTCGGCGCGAGCACGGTCACCTTCGACGCCCGTACCACGCGGACGAGGGACCGGACCGTCGGCACGGACGCCACGGCCGGTGCACGGTTCATCAGCCGCGGGGCACGGCTGCAGCTGAACGGCAACGGCGGGCTCCAGGCCGAGGTGCCCACCACCACCGGGACCCTGGTCGTCGACCTGAGGACCACCGCCGATGTCCTACCGGTCGTGCTGGTCACCGGCACACCGCAGGGGGGCTGGAACGTGACGGAGAAGGCCGCCGGGACCGCCGCCCACCTCGAGGTGGCGCTCGCGGGCCGGCGGCTCGTCGTCCCGGAGGCGGCAGGTTGGCGGGACTACACCGCGGGACGCCAGGACCGGCGCACCACCTGGCGCTGGGCCGCCGGGGCCGGTCACGCCACCGATGGCACCCGCATCGGCCTGAACGCCTCCACGGGGATGAACGGGTGCGCGGAGGGCGAGGACCTGCTCTGGGTGGACGGTGCGCCCTACCCGCTACCGGTCGAGGACCTGGCGCCGGTGGCGCCGAGCACGCCCGCGGGTGCCTGGCGGGTCACCGGACCCGGTACGGGGCTGGACCTGGCGCCGCTGGGGGAGCGCAGCCGCCGGGAGGTGCTGGGCCCCGTCGTCAGCGACTACACCCAACCCATCGGCCGGTGGCGAGGCACGGTGACCGCCGGCGGTACCGATCCGGTCGAGGTGGACCTCGTCGGGGTCGCGGAGGATCACCTGGCGGTGTGGTGACGGTGGCGCTCGGATGCGGGTGAAGCCGGGACGCGGGCAGCTGCGGCGATGGCCGCGCGGGTCGAGGCGTCGGTGACCGCCGCGGCCTCCGACGGGGTCCACCAGGCGACGTCGGGTGACTCCCCGGGTGCGGGGGAGAGCGCCACCTCGGCGTCGGCGAGGAGCAGGTAACGCAGGTCGAGGTGGACGTGACCGCGCGGGCCTTCGTGGACGTCGACGTGGATCAGGCGTGGCGCACGGCCCGGATGCTCTGCCGCGACCCCGGTCTCCTCCCGGGTCTCGCGCAGGGCGGCCTCCCAGGGGGTCTCGCCCGGATCGACGTGGCCTCCGGGCTGCAACCACCGCCCGAGCCGCTTGTGCCGGTGCAGCAGCACGCGTCCCCCACCATCGACCACGATCGCGGAGCCGGTGACGTGGGTCGGATCGGCGTGCTCGTCCAGCGGTGCCGGCAACCACGCTATGAGCGCCCGCGTGCGCACGAGGCAGGCGGTCTCCCGGGTATCACCGGGGCGGTGGCCGTCGAGGTGGGAGAGCAGGTCCTGCTGCACGCGACGCACGCGGCGCTGCCACGCGGGGCCCCGTCTCACTCCAGGATGGTCTTGCCCTGCACGGTGCCGTCCTCGGCCAGGTCGTAGACCAGGGGCACGCCGGTGCCGAGCTCCAGGGAGAGCACGCCCTCCTCGTCCAGCTCGTCGAGCTGCATGACGATGGAGCGGTTGGAGTTGCCGTGGGCGACGACGAGCACGTCCTTGCCCTGCTTGATGTCCCCGAGGATGGCGCGGTCGAAGAAGGGCAGGGTGCGCTCCGCGGTGTTCTTCAGCGCCTCGCCGTTCGGCGGCGGGGTGGCGTAGGAGCGGCGCCAGGTGTGCACCTGTTCCTTGCCGTAGCGCTCGGCGGTCTCTGCCTTGTTCAACCCCTGCAGGTCGCCGTAGTGACGCTCGTTGAGGGCCTGGTCACGGATGACGGGAAGGGAGTCGAAGCCAGCGACCTCCATGATGATCCGCAGCGTCTCCTGCGCGCGGGTCAGCGAGGAGGTGTAGGCGACGTCGAAGTGCCGGCCACGGAGCCGCTCACCGGCCTTGGCGGCCTCCTGCTCACCCTTCTCGGTGAGCGGGACGTCCACCCATCCCGTGAAGCGGTTCTCGAGGTTCCAGAGGGACTGACCGTGGCGGACCAGTGCGAGGGTGGGCATGACGGCTCCTTGCGTAGCGGTGTCGGCGATCGGCGGGCGAGCCGGAGGAGACGACCGGTGCGTGCGGTCGCGCGCCGGCGGGTGCGCTCCCGCAACCCACGCGGGGCTGCCGGCACCCGGATCGAGTGGATGTCCGCAGCCTAGAGGTCCTCGTCGACGCTGGCCGCTGTCCGGGTGGCCCCCTGCAACTCGAGGAGGGCACGGTGCAGCGCCAGGCTGCCGCGCACCCTGATGCGGCGCGCGATCGCGGGCTGGGACACCCCGAGTGCCGCCGCCACGTCCACCTGGCGTTCCCCGTCCAGCAGCCCCATGAGGGCCCGGCGGTCACGGGCATCGAGGCGGGCGAGCAACTGGTCCTGCAGCAGCAGGTGGGCGTTGAGCGCCCCCTCGACCATCGGGTCGACCGCACGGCACCGGCTGCGCAGCGAGGCTGGCCACCGCCGTGAGGACGGCAGCTCCTCGGCCTCGGCGAGGGCCTGCTCCGCCAGGTCGGTTGCGGCCGAGGGCGCACCGATGCCGACACCGAGCCGCAGCTCCACGGCCTCCGGCGCACCACCGACCGTGTCCAGTACGAGTCCGTCGGTGGCCAGCCGCAGCCGCAGCGCCGCAGCCGCCGCGGTCCCGACCTCGTGGTAGCCGCCCCGGAACACGTCCCGCTCGACGCGCCGCAGCGGCGCCGCGCCCGGCTCCGCGGCCTCCACTGCTGCCAGCGCGGCGTCCAATCCCTCCAGCAGTCCGGCGCGATCGAGGTACCGACGCGACGTCACGACGTCGCCCGCGACGACGACCCACCAAGACGCAGCTGCATAACCCATGCAGTTATGCTACACCTGCGAGAGCGGCAGCGGGTGCAACCGCAACCGCAACCGCAGCCGCAGCCGCAGCCGCAGCCGAGCGTCCGACCTCCGCACGCCCGGGGGGAGCGCGCCGGCTCGGCTACGTTCGGGGCCAGCCAGGTGGTCGCGAACGCGCCCCGACCGCGCAGCTGCCGCGGAGCATCCCGCGGCGCAGCGCCCACGCCGCCACCCCGCCCCTACCTCGGGAGCCCGCCGATGGACAGCTTCGATGCCCGCGCCGACCTGACGGTCGGCGAGCACACCTACGAGATCTTCCGCCTCGACGCGGTCGAGGGCGTGGAGCGCCTGCCCTTCAGCCTGAAGATCCTGCTGGAGAACCTGCTCCGCAACGAGGACGGCGTCACCGTGACCGCCGACGATGTCCGCGCGCTCGCGGCCTGGGACGCCACCGCCCAGCCCGCGACCGAGATCCAGTACAGCCCGGCGCGTGTCGTCCTCCAGGACTTCACCGGCGTGCCGGCCGTGGTGGACCTCGCGGCGATGCGTGAGGCGATGGTGGAGCTCGGCGGCGACCCGTCGCGGATCAATCCCCTGGTTCCCGCGGAACTGGTGATCGACCACTCCGTGGTGGCGGATGTGTTCGGCGTCGGCGACGCGCTGCAACGCAACATGGAGCTCGAGTACGAACGCAACCGTGAGCGCTACGCCTTCCTGCGCTGGGGCCAGGAGGCCTTCGAGAACTTCAAGGTCGTCCCGCCTGGCACCGGCATCGTCCACCAGGTCAACATCGAGTACCTGGCCCGCGTCGTCTTCGGGGAGGAGGGCGCCGACGGGGTCCGGCGTGCCTACCCGGACACCCTGGTGGGCACCGACTCCCACACCACCATGGTCAACGGCCTGGGGGTGCTCGGCTGGGGCGTGGGTGGCATCGAGGCGGAGGCCGCGATGCTCGGCCAGCCCGTGTCCATGCTGATCCCGCGGGTGGTCGGCTTCAAGCTCGAGGGCGAGCTTCCCGAGGGCGCGACGGCGACCGACCTGGTGCTCACCATCACCCAGATGCTGCGCGAGCACGGGGTGGTGGGCAAGTTCGTCGAGTTCCACGGCCCCGGGGTCGCGGCGGTGCCCCTGGCCAACCGTGCGACCATCGGCAACATGTCCCCGGAGTACGGCTCCACCGCGGCGATCTTCCCCATCGACGAGGAGACGCTGACCTACCTGCGTTTCACCGGGCGCTCCGAGGAGCAGGTCGCGCTCGTCGAGGCCTACTGCAAGGAACAGGGCCTGTGGCACGACCCCAGCGTGGAAGCGGACTACTCCGAGTCGCTGACCCTGGACCTGTCGACCGTCGAGCCGTCCCTTGCCGGCCCGAAGCGCCCCCAGGACCGGGTGTCCGTGGCGGGGGCGAAGGACGCCTTCCGGACCGCGCTGACCGACTTCACCGACGACGAGGTGGTACCGGTCGGCCTGGATGCCGGGCTCGCGAAGACCTTCCCCGCCTCCGACCCGGTCGCCGCACCCGGCACCGCGCCGGAGGACGGCTCGCCACCGCCGGTGGAGGTGCCGGAGGGCGCTGTCACGGAGCGGGCGACCAAGCCGACCGAGGTGACCCTGGCGGACGGCACCTCCTTCACCCTCGACCACGGCGCGGTGGCCATCGCGGCCATCACCTCCTGCACCAACACCTCGAACCCGAGCGTGATGATCGCTGCCGCCCTGCTGGCCAAGAACGCCGTGGAGCGGGGCCTGGAGCGCAAGCCCTGGGTCAAGACCACCCTGGCACCCGGCTCCAAGGTCGTGATGGACTACTACGACAAGGCCGGGCTCACCCCCTACCTCGACAAGCTCGGCTTCAACCTCGTCGGCTACGGCTGCACGACCTGCATCGGCAACTCCGGGCCGTTGATCCCCGAGATCAGCGACGCGGTCCAGGAGCATGACCTCGCCGTCACCTCCGTACTGAGCGGCAACCGCAACTTCGAGGGCCGCATCAACCCGGACGTGAAGATGAACTACCTGGCGTCCCCACCCCTGGTCGTGGCCTACGCGCTCGCCGGCACCATGGACCTCGACCTGTTCAACGAGCCGCTCGGTGTGGGCAGCGACGGTCAGCCCGTCACCCTGTCCGACATCTGGCCCTCACCCGCCGAGGTCCAGGAGGTGGTCAACCAGGCCCTGCAGACCGAGATGTTCGGTGAGAAGTACGCGAGCGTGTTCGACGGCGACGCGACCTGGCGCTCGCTGCCCACACCGGAGGGGGACACCTTCGAGTGGGAGGACACCTCCACCTACATCCGCAAGCCGAGCTTCTTCGACGGTATGACCGCGGAGCCCACCCCGGTGACCGACATCACGGGTGCGCGGGTGCTGGCCAAGCTCGGCGACTCCGTGACCACCGACCACATCTCACCCGCGGGTGCGATCAAGCTGGAGAGCCCGGCGGGGGAGTACCTCACGGGCAAGGGTGTGGAGCGGCGTGACTTCAACTCCTACGGCTCGCGCCGCGGCAACCACGAGGTGATGATCCGCGGCACCTTCGGCAACATCCGGCTACGCAACCTCCTCGCACCGGGGACCGAGGGCGGGTTCACCCGGGACTTCACCGCCGGCGGCGAGGTGACCTCGATCTACGAGGCCGCCGAGCACTACCAGGCCGAAGCCACCCCGCTGGTGGTGCTGGCCGGCACCGAGTACGGCTCCGGCTCGTCGCGCGACTGGGCTGCCAAGGGCACCCTGCTGCTCGGGGTACGTGCCGTGATCGCCTCCTCCTTCGAGCGCATCCACCGGTCGAACCTGATCGGGATGGGGGTGCTACCGCTGGAGTTCCCCGACGGCCAGAGCGCCGACGACCTCGGCCTGACCGGTGAGGAAACCTTCGACATCTCCGGTGTGGAGGCCATCAACAATGGCGAGGTTCCCCGGACCGTCGCGGTGACCGCGACCGATGCCGAGGGGGGCCGGACGACCTTCGACGCGGTGGTACGCATCGACACCCCCGGCGAGGCCACCTACTACCGCCACGGTGGGATCCTGCACTACGTGCTGCGGTCCCTGCAGGAGGACTGAGGGGCCACGCGACGCTGCAGGGTCGGTCGGGGCCGACCTCGTCCGGCCGTGCGGCACACGACGAAGGGTGGGTAGGCGGCGTCGGCGACGTCGCCGGCCA
>PXDB01000054.1 GCA_003565155.1 Nitriliruptoraceae bacterium
AGACGCTGCTGATCGCCCACGAGGTCGGTGGTACCGATGTCGACGCCCGCTTGCGTGCCTTGATCGATGACCGGACCGAGGACCTCCAGGGGCGCAAGGACGCCGTTGCCAAACAAGCCGGGGTGCGGTTCGCACGGCTCTTCGTCATCGCCGTACCCCTCGGCATGGCGCTGGTCGGCCTGACCATCGGTGATGGTCGGGCGGCCTTCCAGACCGCGAACGGCCAGGCGCTGGTGCTGTTGGCCTTCGCGCTCATGGGCGTGTGCTGGCTGTGGGCTGGCCACCTGCTGCGGCTCCCCGAGCAGCAGCGGGTGTTCGCGAGCGACGATGAGGCGGTGGCGGGATGAGCGCGTGGCTGGTGCTGGCGGCGTTGCTGCTGTGGGCTGGGATGACGCTGCTGCTGGCGCAGCTGCGGTGGTTCTCGCGGCAGCCGCTTGCGGCCCGCATCAGCCCGTACCTGCCGGGTGGGATGGGGCGGCAGACGCGGGCGGGCCTGCTCTCGGTGGAGTCCTTCCGGGAGGCGGTCGGGCCGCTGGCACGCTCTCTCGGGTCGCAGTTCTCACGGCTGTTCGGCGTGAGCGAGGACCTCGATCGGCGACTGCGCCGCGTCCACGCCGACCTCGATGTCACGGCGTTCCGGGTCCGCCAGATCGGGTGGGCGCTGGCGGCCCTGGGAGCTGGAACGCTGGCAGCGGCCGCGCTGCGTCCGCCACCGGCCATCACGGTGCTCTTCACCCTGGGTGGGATGCTGTTGGCGTTCCTGCTGCTGGAGCAGCAGGTGACCACGGCTTCCGACCGCTGGAAGCGCTCGGTGCACCTCGAACTCCCGATCGTCGCCGAGCAGATCGGCATGCTGCTGGCTGCGGGCTACTCGCTGGTCGGCGCCCTGGACCGGGTCGCGCGCCGTGGTCAGGGCGCCGTCGCAACGGACCTTCGCGGGGTA
The DNA here is from genome assembly GCA_003565155.1 of Nitriliruptoraceae bacterium. Classification (GTDB taxonomy): domain Bacteria; phylum Actinomycetota; class Nitriliruptoria; order Nitriliruptorales; family Nitriliruptoraceae; genus T1Sed10-7. Next base: position 944 of record PXDB01000054.1, read on the forward strand.
CTCAGCCGGATCCGTCAGGGGGTCGACGAGGCCGCCGCTCTGCAGGAGTGGGCGGCGTTGGCGGATGTCGACGCGGTCGAGCGGTTCGTCTCGGTCCTGGCGCTCAACCGGGAGGCGGCCGATCTCGGGCGCCTGATCGGCACTGAGGCGCGTACGATGCGTCAAGCGGTCCAACGCGAGACGGTCGAACTCCTCGAACGGCGCGGGCAGCAGGTGTGGATCCCCGTCACGGTGGCGACCCTTCTGCCCGGGGTCATCTTCATCGCCATCCCCTTCTACGCCGCGCTGTCCGGCTTCATCGGGTGACGGCGCGTGAGGGGGATGCGGTCGGATGGGCGCCCTGGTGGACATCCACAGCGCCGCGCGCACAGGCAGCCGTCGGCCCACCGAGCAGCGCTATGGTTCCCCGGAGTCGGTGGTCGGTCGGCCACCTCGGGACGGCGGCAACCGTGGTCTGCAACCACGGGCACTTCGCAGGAGCGGGGGAAGCATGAACAGCAGCGAACTCACGGCACGTATCCGCGGCGAGCAGCACGGCGAGGGCGTGATCTCCACCGCGATCGCCGTGCTGATAATGGCGTTCATCGGTGCCGCGATGTGGGCCGCGTTCAACGGGGTCTTCACCAGCGCCTCCGACGACATCCGCGACCAGGTCGCGGAGATCGGGAGCGACGGCTGAACCGGCCGGTCACGGCCGCATGGCGTGACCAGGACGGCTCGGGGCCGATCACCAGCGTGTTCTCCGTCGCGATCTTCCTGGGGTTCCTGCTCCTGGCCTCCCAGGTGCTCATCCACCTCTACGCCGTGTCCACGGTGACCGCGGTCGCCTTCGATGAGGCTCGACGCGCCAGCACGGATGGTGGTGACTGCCAAGGGGTCGACGCCCGCGTGCGCACCCGGCTGGGTGGGTGGGCAGTTGACACCGAGGTGGAGGTCGAGTGCACGGCGGTCGGCGACGGTGCCACCACGGTGCGCGTGCAGGGCCCGTCGCCTGCGCGGGCGCTCAGCATCTTCGGTCCGCCGGCAACCGACCGGATCGACCGCGCGGCGACCTTCAGAACGGAACGTTCGGTGGGGGCGGGGTCGTGACTGGGGGCGGGGCCGTGAGGAGGCTACGACGACCGGTCGGGTTCGGGCGGTGTGGTGAAGGGGTGACCCCGTGAGCCGCCCCGGGGCCGAGGAACAGGGCATGGTCGCCGGACTGGAAGCCCTGGCCTTCGGGGTGCTGGTCCTGGTCTTCGGCACCCTCACCGTGTTGCACGGCTGGGCCGTCGTGGACGCCCGGTTCGCGACATCCGCAGCCGCCCGTGAGGCGGTACGCGCCGTGCTCCTGGCGCCAGCCGAGGCCTCGCCGGCCGAGCTGGAGACCCTCGCCGTGGGCGCGGCCAGCCAGGCCTTCGCCGCGCACGGCTACGCCGCCACGCCGGTCCTCGTCGAGGCCGAGCTCGCCCGCGAGCGGTGCGCAACCGTGGCGGTGACCGTGGAGGTGCAGGTGCGGGCCACGGTCGTGCCCGGGATCGCCCCGTCGGCGACCTATCCCGTCCGGTCACGACACGCGGAGGTGGTCGAGCCCTTCCGCGCCGGGCTGGGCGCTGAGGACGGGCTCGAAGCCTGTCGTGCCGCATCCGGTGGAGGGCCGTAGACGCCGTGGCGGCGCGCGCGCTCCGACGGTTCCACCTCGACGAGGTGGGCAACACCCTGGTGTTGTTCCCCGCCGCCGTGCTGATCGTGCTGGGGCTCGGCGCACTGGCGCTGGACAGCGCCACGGTGTTCCTCGGCCAGCGGCGCCTGGTCGATGTGGCCGCGGCGGTGGCCAACGACGCGTTGGCGGCCGTCGACGCCGATGCCTTCTTCGCCCAGGACACGGACGAGGTCAGGGTCGCCGTGGATCCCGCGCAGGCACAGCAGCGGCTCCTGGCCCTCGTGGCCGCGCAGGCGCCCGATCGTTCCCTCGAGGACCTCGACTGCGCCTTCGAGGCGTTGGCAGCTGGACCGCCCACCCGGGTGGAGGTCCGTTGCACGGCGACCGTCCGGCCCATCCTCTCGCCCGTGTGGCCGGGCGCGCCACAGGTACGCCCGATCGAAGCCCGAGAGGTGGCGGTCGGCATCCAGCAGTGACCCGCCCCGCTGCGCCCTCGGGGGCAGCCGTACCGCCTGTGGCGGCGGCCGTGTGGCCCGCGGTTGCGGCCGTTCTGCCCGCGGTTGTGGCCGTGTTTCCCGTGGCGGCCCTGTGGCCCGCGGTTGCGGCCGTTCTGCCCCGCGGTTGTGGCCGTGTTTCCCGTGGCGGCCCTGTAGCCCGTGGCGGTCATCGGCTCTGCAGCCTGACGACCATCTGATGGTCGCTTCGCTGCAAAGCTGCACCCGTACGTGCTGGCCTTGCGGCCTCGCGACCGTGTGGGGTGCCGACGCCACCCATCGGCACTGGCTCGCTGACCGGTCGGACCCGCCGCTGTCTTCCGAGTGAGAGCGCGAACGCCAGCGGCCAAGCGACCAGCAGCGGCCGGTAGCGTGCGGCAGCGCCGCACCGACGCCGACCACCTCGCAGGAGGCGCCATGACCGCCCACGCTCCCGCTGCCGCCGCCGGCACCGTCACACTTGGCGGCGACCTGCCCGTCCGACGGATGGGCTACGGCGCGATGCGGATCACCGGGGAAGGCATCTGGGGCGACCCGCCTGACCGTGACGCGGCCATCGCCCTGCTGCAGCGGGCGGTGGAGCTCGGCATCGACCTGATCGACACTGCGGACAGCTACGGGCCCTTCGTCTCCGAGGACCTGATCCGCGACGCCCTGCACACCGGTGGCAGCGACCCCTACGACGGGGTCGTGATCGCCACCAAGGGCGGCCTGATCCGCACCGGTCCGGGTGAGTGGCACGCGCTGGGGCGCCCCGAGTACCTGCGGTTCGCCTGCGAGATGAGCCTGCGCCGCCTGGCGGTGGACACCATCGACCTCTACCAGCTGCACCGCATCGACCCCGAGGTGCCCGCCGAGGAGCAGTTCGGGGTGCTGGCCGAGCTGCAGAGCGAGGGCAAGATCCGCCACGTCGGGCTGTCGGAGGTGTCGGTAGCGCAGCTCACGGCGGCCCAGGACCACCTGCCGATCGCGAGCGTCCAGAACCGCTACAACCTCCTCGACCGCGGGTCCGAGGACGTTCTGGAGGCCTGCACCGACCAGGGCATCGCGTTCCTGCCCTGGTTCCCCGTGGCGGTCGGCGATCTCGCTCGTCCCGGTGGCCCCCTGGACGAGGTGTCCACGCGCACAGGCGCGAGCCCGGCCCAGTTGGCGTTGGCCTGGCTGTTGGCCCGCTCCCCGGTGATGGCGCCGATCCCCGGGACCTCCTCGACCGCCCACCTGGAGGAGAACACCTCGGCGGCGGAGGTGCGCCTGGACGAGGACGTCCTCACGGCCCTCGACGGTCTCGCCCGCTGACGGGCGGCGCAGCCTGGCCAGGGCGCGGGCGATCGGGGCCGGAGATGGCGTGGTCGCGCAGGTACGTCGCGCTGTGACGTCTGCAACGCCAGCGGGCACGGCGAACCCGATCGAGAACGGACACGGTGACGTCGCTCACGACAGTGGCTCCCGGTTGCGGCACGATCGGCACACGACCTACAGCAAGCGAACGTTGCGCCACCACGCGTGACCCGGCCCGCCGAGCAGCACCGACGGCTGCGGCCATCCGTCGACCCGCTCACCACGGGAACCCCGGCCCGCGCGCTCCTTGCTCCTTGCGCATTGCGCACTACACAACTGAAGGGGTGGGTTGCAGGTGGAGGTTGCGCATGGAGATGGAGTACGGCGACGAGGCCACGCGCCGGCTCCACCTCGAGGGCATCAGCTACGGCAAGGGCTTCTACAAGCAAGCGCTCATGCGACTGCATCGGATCAAGGCTGCCGTCGATCAGCGCGACCTGAGTGCCTTGAAGGGCAACCGGTTCGAGAAGCTCAGAGGCGACCGGGCAGGCAGCTACTCCATCCGCAGCAACGACCAGTGGCGCATCACCTTCCGGATCGAGAACAACCGGACGCTCGATGTGACGATCGAGGACTACAACTAAAGAGGCGAACCACGATGACGACGAAAGTGAGCTTGGCCATCCACCCGGGCGAGCACATCGCCGACGAACTCGCCGCGCGCGGCATGACCGCTGCTGAGCTTGCTGTGGCCATGGGCGTCGATGCCGGGCGCGTGTCGCGGCTGGTCAACGCGCGGGTCTCCGTAACCGGCGACACAGCGATCCGGCTCGCGGACGCCTTCGGGACCTCCGCCGAGTTCTGGATGCGCCTCCAAGGCGACTACGACCTCGCCCGAGCACGTGCGGCGTGCGTCGCCTGATCAGCATCGAGCTCCCTCGGCGCAGCGGGACGGCTTCGGGTGACGAGCGCTGCACGTGACCGGGCAGGTGCGGGACGGGTGGCTCCTCGCAGGAACGCACTGCACGCCCCGATGTCACGCCGAGCAACCGGTGGAACACGCCCATCGTCGCGCGGTCGTTGACCGACCTGCGTCCGACGCGGTCACGCGCGGGGGCGTGGTCGCCACTCGGATGCCGGGTCGCCGCCGCAGGCGTGATCGACCAGTCGGAGGTGGTCCCGGGTCAGGCCGTGGGTGCGGTCATCCAGGGTGGCGGCGATGGCGGAGACGGGCTCCTCGCTGTCGAGCGCACCGCGGTCGTCGAGCCAGTCGCACAGGTCCTCGGCTGCCCGGTCCCCCAGCCGGTCCCACCACGCCCGGGGCGGGTGCAGCGCGTCGACGTCGTCGAGCCGCTCGGCGACGTGCTCGGGCGGCTGTGCGGCGTGGTTGTCGCGCAGTTCGGCGAAACAGCCCGCCGGAGCGGTGGCGATGACGACCGCGAGGGCGGTGGCGACGATCCGCATCTCTCCCTCCTCGCGTCGGGACGCTACAGGGGTCCGCCGGCTCCCCGTCAAGGCCGGCCGCACACGCGGTCGGTACGTGCTCGGCGGACTGGAATGGTGCGGTGGAGACGTACCTCTCGAACGGTGTGCCGCTGCAGTTGTCGCCCTTCGATCACACCGGACCCCTGCCGCCTGACCAGGTCCAGGGCCGCGACGAGCTCCTGGCGACCTTGACGCGTCGGATGACCACCCGCTCGCCGACGGCGCTGCTCGCTCCGCGTCGGTACGGGAGAACCTCCGTGCTCGGTCGGCTGGCGGCGGAGTTGACCGACACGCGGTCTCTGCGCTGTAGGAGCAGCTGACGCCGGTGCAACGCAAGGTGCTGCGCATCCTCGCCAACGACGGGTCGATCTACGGCACCGCCGCGCAGCTGCTCGACCTCGACAGCTTGGGCAGTGCCCAGACCGCCCGCAGGGCCCCGGGGCTCACGCCGGATCGAGGAACACCACCTCCGCCCACGATGGCGGCCGGGGAGGCTGGTGTCCGTCGGCGCGTGCCAGGAGCATCACGATGACCGTGCACCCCCTCGGCGGGGCGGAGGGCCACGGCGTCAGCCCGTCGGTGCACACGACCACCACGCCGGGGCGCCGCCGGTGGGTGGCGAGCGCCGCGATGGCCGGGCGCAGGTCGGTTCCGCCACCGCCGCGCAGCTCCAGCTGCGACGCGGACCTGAGCCGGGGCGCGGCGTGGACCTCGACATCCGCTGTGACCACGAGCCGGTCCTCCGGTCGGATGCCGGCGTGTCCGCAGATGCCGTCGAGCTCCGCCAGGGCCGCCTCCAGCTGGCGGCGTGACATGGACGCCGAGGTGTCGATGACCACGCCTACCCGCAGCTGCGGCTGCACCATCCCCGGGGTCACCACCCGTGGTACGCGGCGCCGGCCGACACGCCGGTAGCTGACGTCGAGTTGGCCGGCCTCCACGGCCAGCCCCCGCCGCACGCAGCGTCGCAGCTGATGCTGCCAGGGGATCCGGGGCGGCTGGAGCACGTGCTCCGCCCATCGGCGCCACCCGTGCCTCGGCGCCCGATCGGCGTCGGTGTCGGCCGCCGCCGCCCGTACGGCCGCCGCGACCGCGCGGCGGGTGAGCTCCGCCTCGACCGCGCTGCGGCCGGGGTGGCCCTCCGCGTCCTCCGCCAGCTCGCCCGCCACCCGCTGCCCGCCGGCCCCGGACCCGCATCGCGGATCCGCCACCTCGGCGTGGGCGTCCTCGCGGGTGCCTGCGCCCTGACCCGTGGCCGGGTCGTCCGCCACCTCGGCTTGGGCGTCCTCGCGGGTGCCTGCTCGGTGTCCGGTGGCCGGGTCGTCCGCCACCTCGGCATCGCGCAGCAACCGGTGGAAGTACTCCTCGGCCAGCAGCCCCTCAGGACGGCCGAGGGCCGCAGGCGTCACCGGGTTGCCGGGCAGCGGCACCCCGGCAGCGAGCAGGTCGTCGTTGATCTCCGCATCGGCCGCCAGGTTCCAGGCGTAGTGGTGGTGCACGTCACGTTCGGCGTGGCGACGGTGATGGTCACGCAGCAGGTGGCCGACCTCGTGGAGCAGCACCCCGGCGACCTCCTCGATGTGCCAGGTGCGCAGGAGCGCAGGGTCCAGGTAGAGGCGCCAGGCAGCGTCCACGGCGAAGGTGGCCAGGTCGGGGGTACGCACCGGGACCACCTCGAACAGCGCGGAGGCGAGGTAGGGCATGCGTTCCAGGGCCAGCAGCCGTGCGGCGGCGAGGATCTCCGCCTCCTCGGGGTCCAGGGAGCGCGACGTCACGACGCCAACAGGCCGGCGCGGCTGAGCACCGGCTCGAACTCGAGCATGGCCGCCGGCAGGGGCGCGTCGGCCGGGCGGGCGGCGAACAGCGACCGGGCCGCCGTCGCAGCGATGTCCACCGGCACCTGGCTGACCAGGCCCCACGCGGCCGTCCACGCCTGTGCGGTGCCACGCTCGATGGCCACGGTGGTCACCCCGGCCAGCACGGCGAAGCGCTGGTCGTCGCGGAGCCGGGGGTCGAGGGCCACGGCACCGTCGAGGAGCAGGTCCGGGTCCGGCAGGTCGCTGTGCCGGGCCCAGCCGAGGAACTCCATGCCGGCCGCCTCACCCACCAGCCCGACCGCGGCGGCCCGTCGTGCGTGGTCGTCGTCGGCGGGCAGCTCGGCGAGGACGCGCTGGAGGTGATGCCAGGTCCGTGGGCTCGGCCACGCCCCGCCCCCGGCGCCGGGGCGCTCCGGACAGTCGTCGAAGCGGGCCGGTCGCGCGCGCAGGAAGCCGAGCACCTGGGCGGTCGCCGCAGCCCGGCCGAGTGGGGGGTGTGCGTCGGCGTCGGCGTCGGCGTCGCGGGCAGCGGTGGCCGCGTCGAACCCGGCGCTCAGGCCGTCGGCGAAGGTGTCGAGGTCCGGCACGTGGGTGAGGTGGAGGAAACGGTTGGCCGTGGGGGGTTCCAGCTCCCACCCGCCGGCGGCCACGTCCGCGGGGTTGGCCGCCGCCACGATCCGGGTCGCCGCCGGCAGGACGAGGTCGCCCACCACCTTCTCCATCGCCACCCGCAGCATCGCGGCCTGCACGGCCGGCGCCGCCGTGGACAGCTCATCCAGGAACAGGTAGCCACCGCCGGCCTCGACCAGCTCCCGGGCCCAGCGTGGCGGGGCGAGCACCACCGACCCGTCGTCCTGCACCACGGGCAGGCCGGCGAGGTCCGCGGGCTCGCGCAAGGACCCGATCACCGTCGCCGTGTGCACCCCGTCGAGCCGTCCGAGGGTCCCGATCAGCGCGGACTTGCCGGTTCCCGGTGTGCCCCACAGCAGCACGGGTACGTCCGCACGTCCGGCGGCACGGAGCACCGTCAACAGCGTCGAGGTGGTGGGCATCATCGCTCCAACAGCAGGGTGGTCGCGCGCCCGGGGTCGTCGCCGTGCGCGCCGCGGCGCGAGACGCGGGATGCTCGGTCGGGTGCCCCGCCGCCGGACAGTGCCGTCGCGATCCGCTGCAGACGCAGCCAGTCCTGCACGCGCGTCGAGGCGCGCGGTCCCGCCGCCGTGGCCACTCGGGCGGTGAGGGGCTCGAGGGCCACCGCCGGTCCGTGGGCCTCCAGGGCGCCGACGAGCAGTTCGGCGAGCGCAGCGGGCTCCAGCAGCGCCTCGGCGGTGGCCAGCACCCCGTCCAGCTCCTCGTCCAGGGTCGTCGGATGCGCCGGGACCACCCGCCGCAGCAGCGGATCGAGGCGGTGCTGCACCTGCGCCTCCGCCCATCGACGGGTGGTCGGTGCCACCTCGGTGATGCTGGCGGCGACGAGGCGCAGCCCGGTGTCGCGCTCCGGAGCGCCGGGGAGGCCGTGATGCGAAAGGCCGGCGACCGCGTCGGCGGTCGGGCCGGCCGGGCTGCCGCCCAGGTGGGCGAGCCGGGGCCACCAGCGGGCGGCCGCCCCGGCGGTCATCGCGCCGGCGTGCGCCGTGAGGACCGCATGGTGTTCGAGCTGGGCGTCGAGGCGGGCACGCACCACCTCGGTGTCAAGGCAGGCCGCACACTCCACCGCGCCCGTCGGCCCCGTCTGCCCGTCCACTGGCACCCGTCCGCACAACGCGAGCGGTGCGCCCGGGGTCGCCAGGTGGAGCCGTTCACCCACGATCGCACGGGCGGTGACCAGCCCCCGGGTCTGCACCGGTGGGACGACCACGACCGCTGCCACCCACCAGTCCCCGTGGCGTGTGGATCCGGTCAACCCGGGGTGCACGTCCGCTCCCGCGCCGTGCCCCGCGCCGACGCTGCGACGAACGGTCGCGACCAGGGAGCGCGAGGGCCCGTCGACCTGCCACGGGTCCGCTCCCTCGTCGTCATGGACCAGCAGCGGGGGGTAGCCGGCAGGGCGGCGCACCGCGAACCGCGCCGCGGTCGCGGTCGCGGTCCGCACGGTGGTGCCCCGTTCGAAGCGCGCAGCGAGGCGGTGCTCGCCCACCGCACGGGCGGCCGGGTGGTCCGCGTCGAGCCGGACGAGCACCGTGCCGTCGAACACGTCCACGTCCACGTCCACGCCCCTCCGCACCGAACGCGCGTTCTACGTCGATGCGACGGTCCACGTCAACCCGCCGGCCCGTGGTGAGCGGTCCCCGCAAGCCCACAGGCGCTACCCGCGTGGCGCCCGCGGGGCCAGCAGGTCAGGCCCGTCACGACGCACCTTGGTTACGGTCCGTGTCAGCGCGTCCGTGGCGGAGTGCTGGCGTCTGCGGTCGTTGCCGGGCATCGTGCGCACGGCCGAGCGGCCATCAGGTGGCCGTCCCGCGCTGCGGAGTGGAGAGGTGAGGTGGGCGACAGCGAGCGGTTCGCTGCCCGCGCTGCCGGCGTGCTGGTGGCACTCGCGGTGTGCGTGCTGTGCGTCGGGTCCCCGCAGGTCAGCGCAGCGAACGCCGCCACCGGATCCGGACAGCCCGGCTCGTCTCCCGGGTCGGTGCTCGCCCAGGCTGATGGTGCGCCGTCGCACCAGGGGGATGCCGCCAGCCCGACGCCCGCAGGGGACGCCGAGGACCCGCAGCGCTTCGGGGGAACCGAGGAGGAGACGGCTCCCGACGGTGAACCCGCGAGGGACCCGCAGACACCAGCGGAGGACCTGCGTGAGGAGGAGGGACCGGAGGACGACCCCGCAGCGCCCGACGCCGACGCGGACACCGACGAGGAGGAGGCCGACGCTGACGACGAGGACGGCGCCGTGGTCCGTCCGGCCACCGCGCCGTCGGTCACCACCTCCGAGATCCCGCTCGGTTCCATCCTGGTGGCCGTGGCGGTGCTGCTGGGGTCGCTGCTCGTGGTGGTGCGACTCGGTCGTGCCGTGGTGGCCGGCCGGTCCACGTCCGCCGCGCCCACACCCGCGGTCGATCGGCGTACCGACGGACCGATGCCTGCGGCTGACGCCGACGATCGCGACCGCTTCGTGGCGGCCCCCGAACCGCCCACCTCGGTCCACGCGTCGGACCGGGAGACGCTGCAGCTGTTGCTGGTCCTCGGCGAGGCCCTGTTGGACGCCGGCGACGCGGTCAACCACGTCGAGGAGGCGCTCACCGAGGTTGCCCGGGTCAACGGCATCGCGGGCCTCGGCGTCATGGTGCTCCCGACCGCGCTGGTGGTCTCGGTGCCCGGTGCGGCCGCGATCCAGACGGAGGTGGCGCGGGCCGGTTCAGCACGCCTGCGGCTCGACCAGACCGAGGCGCTGTTCCGGCTCGTCCGGCGGGCGCGCCGCGCCGAGGTGTCACCGGCGCAGGCGACCGAGGAGGTCCGGCGCATCCGCGCCGCACCACCGCTGTACGGCCGTTCCCTCCGGCTCGCCGGCTACCTCGCCTTCACCATCGGGCTGGTCCTGCTGCTGCGCGGCGGCTGGCTGGAAACCCTTGTCGCGGGAGGTCTCGCACTGGTGATCGGTGGCGTGCAGCTGCTCAGCGCGCGGCTGGACCGCACCTACCAGCCCTTCCTCCCGGTGCTGGGCGCCGCTCTCGTGGCGGTGGTGGTCTTCAGCCTCGGGCGGGTGCTGCCGGAGCTGTCGGTCTTCCCCCCGCTGGTGGCGCCGCTGGTCGCCTTCCTGCCGGGCGCGCTACTGACGATGGCGGTGTACGAGCTGGCGACCGGGCAGATCCTCTCCGGCTCCAGCCGGTTGGCGGCCGGCATGCTGCAGCTGGTCCTGCTGGCGCTCGGGATCGTGGCCGGCGCGCAGCTGGTCGGGGTGCCCGCTGCGGAGCTCGCCACGGCCGGGACCTCGCCGGTCAGCATCGCGCTGCCCTGGCTCGGTGTCGCGGTGTTCGGGGTCGGGGTGCTGCTGTTCAACGGTGGGCAACGCACGGCGCTGCCCTGGATGCTGCTGGTGCTCTACGTGGCCTACGCCGGGCAGGTGGTAGGTGGCCTGTTCTTCGGTCCGACCATGTCGGCGTTCTTCGGCGCCGTCGCGATGACCCCCGTGGCCATGCTCGTCGCGCGACAACCCTCGGGCCCGCCCACCCTGGTGAGCTTCCTGCCGGGATTCTGGCTGCTGGTGCCGGGGGCGATGGGGCTGGCAGGCGTGACCAGCCTGCTCGACGAGGACCGGATCGAGGGCCTGGGGTCCCTGGTGGACATGGGTACCTCGATGGTCGGGATCACCCTCGGCATCCTGCTGGGCCTGGCGATCGGCAGCCACCTCACCGCGCTGGTGACGCGCTGGGGGACACCGAGCGGACCCCTGGCGGCCGGTGACGCGACCGCCGTCAGCCGCCCGTCGGATCGGTCTGGGTGACCTTCGACAGCCCGCGTGGGGCATCCGGGTCCAGCCCCCGGGCACGCGCGAGCCCCTCGACCACCAGCTGGGCCGGCACGATCAAGCCCAGGGGCGCGAGCGACTCCGGCAGGTCGGGACCCGCCACCTCGACGTCGCAGGCCGCCGCGAAGGCGGGGTCGCCACCGATACCGATCGTGGCTGCACCGAGGTGGTGGACGTCCCGGGCCAGCTCGGTCATCCCGCCCACCAGGGGACCGTCCTGGGCGGCGACCAGCACCGTGGCCGCCTGCGCGTCGAGGACCGCGATCGGACCGTGGCGCAGGTCGGCGTAGGACAGGCCGCGGACCGGTTCCAGGCACGTCTCCTCCAGCTTGAGCGCCACCTCGAGGGCGGTGCCGAACACCAGCCCACGGCCGGTCACCAGGGTGTGGTCGGTGGTGGGCTCCCCGTCGTCGCCGCCGAGCCGCTCGATCGCGGCGTCCACCCCGCGGCGCTGCGCCAGGAGGCGGGCCACCTCGTCGGGGACGCGCGCCAGGTCCCGTTCCAGGCTGGCGTGCGGTGGGCCCAGGGCGTCGGCCAGCACGGCGAGCGCCGTCAGCTGGGCGGTGTAGGACTTGGTCGCGGGCACGGCGAGCTCATCGCCGGCCTGCACCACCAGGGCGAGGTCGGCCTGCTCGGCCAGCGGACTGTCGGCCACGTTGGTGATGGCCACGGTCCGGGCCCCGTTCGCCGCCGCCCACGCCTGGGTCTCGACGATCTCCTCGGTACCGCCGGACTGGGACAACGACACCGCGACGGTGTCGGACAGGTCCCGGTCGACGCGGTAGTGGGTGGCGAGGCTCGGTGCGGCCAGGTTCGCGCCCCGTCCGCTGTGGACCTCCAACAGGTAGCGGCCGTACACCCCGGCGTTGTCCGAGGTGCCGCGCGCCACCAGGAGGAGGTCGGAACGGTCGGCCGCCAACCGTCGCAGCGCACGGCGTGCCGGGAGCAGGGCCGACAGCGTCGCGGCGATGGTGGCGGGCTGCTCGGCGATCTCGCTCGCCATGCGTGTGGTCATGAGGTCAGCTCCGGGGAGAGATCGGCGTCGGGCAGCTCGACCGGCCGGCCACCGATCCAGCACGCGCGGGTCCGCCAGTGGTCGTCCAGCCACACCAGGTCCGCCGGCAGGCCGGGTGCCAGCCGGCCGAGATCGCTGCGACCGAGGGCGTCCGCCGGGACGCGGGTGGCCGCCAGCAGGGCCGTGGCGGGGTCGACGCCGCAGCGCACGGTGTTGCCGACGGCCTCGTCGAGGCGCAGCGCCGAGCCGGCGAGGGTGCCGTCCTCGCGGACCGGTGGTGCGCCCGCACGGATGGTGGTCGGTGCCCCGCCGAGGTCGTAGGTGCCGGGGGGCATGCCGAGCGCCGCGATCGCGTCGGTGACCAGCATGATCCTGCCTGCGGCGGCGGCGAAGGCCACCTGCACGGCCGTCGGCGCCACGTGGTGCAGGTCCACGATCAACCCCGCGGTCAGGCGCGGGTCGGTGAGCGCCGCCCCGACCACGCCGGGGTCGCGGTGTCCGAGACCGCGCTGGGCGTTGAACAGGTGGGTCACCAGGGTGGCGCCGGCGTCGGCGGCGGCCCGGACCTGGGCGTCGGTGGCGTCGGAGTGGCCGACGGCGACCCGGACACCGCCGGCGACCAGGCGGGCGATGGCGTCGAGCGCGCCCTCGCGTTCCGGGGCCAGGGTGAGGTAGGTGAGGGCGTCGCCGCCGGCCGCCAGCAGCGCATCGATCGCTGCCCCGTCGGGATCGCGGAGGTGGGCCAGATCGTGCGCGCCGCGACGGTCGGGTGCCAGGAACGGCCCCTCGACGTGCACCCCGAGCACCCGCGCCCGATCCCGGGCGGCCGCCGCGGGTTCGTCGTCGAGGCGGCTCCGAGCGGTGCGCAGCGCCTCGACGAGCCTCGGGATGGGTGCGGTGATGAGGGTCGGGACCACGGCGGTGACACCTGTGCCCGGCAGCCGGCGCAGCACGTCGTCCCACGCGGCGTCGTCAGCGTCCACCAGGTCGGTACCGAAGGCGCCGTTCAGCTGGGCGTCCACCAGGCCCGGTGCCAGGACGCCCTCCGACAGCCTGGTCACGGTGGTCGCCGCGGCGGGGTGCGGTCCGGTGCCGGTGGCGACGACCCGACCCTGGTCGAACTCCACCCACGCGCCGGGGACCAGTTCGTTCCCCAGCAGGACCTGTGGTGCGCTGATGATCGCCACCGATGACCTCCGCCACTCGCTCCGGGGGCTGCTGCGGCACGGGCTGCTGCGGCACGGGCTGTTGCGGCACGGGCTGCCCGTCAGCCGACCTGGACAAAGTGGTACGAACCACTTGAGTGGACCGTACCAGTTATCCTGGAGCGGGTCCAGGTCCCCCCCGGGGGCAGGAGCGATCCGCGGGAGGCGGTGTGGAGCAGCTGGTCGGTCCCGAGCCGAAGTACCGGCAGCTGCAGGCCGTGCTGGCGGACCTCGTCGCCAGCGAGCTTGGACCCGGTGAGCGGGTGCCGTCGGAGCGCGCGCTGATGACCCGCTTCCGCGTGAGTCGCGCCACCGTCCGCCACGCCATCGATGCGCTGGAGCGCGACGGCGTGCTGGAACGGCGGCACGGCAGCGGGACCTACGTCGCGGAGCGCCGGGTGACCTCGCGCCTCCACCTCGCCTCCTTCTCCGAGGACATGGCCCGGCGCGGGCTCGACCCGTCCACCCGGCTGCTGGCGGCAGCGCGGGTCGAGGCCGATGACGCGCTGGCGGCGGCGCTGGCGGTGGCGCCGGGCGGGCCCCTCGCCCGCCTGGAGCGACTGCGATGCGCCGATGGCCGGCCGATGGCCTACGAGGTGGGCTGCTACCCCCTCGCGCGGCTCCCCGATCTGCTGGAGGAGGACCTGACCGGCTCGGTGTACGAGCTGCTGCGACAGCGCTACCGGCGTCCACCCGACGGCGGTGAACAGCTGCTGTGGGCGGAGCCGGCCTCCCCGAGGCTGGCCCGGCGGCTGGAGGTGGACGCCGGCGCGCCGCTGCTGGTCTTCCAACGCACCGCCCTGTCCCGCGGGGAGCCCATCGAGCACACCACCTCCTGGTACCGCGCGGACCGCTACCGCATCAGCATGGAGCTCGGCCCGGGCTGAGCGCCGGGGTTGGGGGTGGCCGCCGTTAGGCTCGGTGCGGATGGTGAGGGAGGGGTGCTGCATGGGGCTGCTCGACGGCATCCGGGTGCTGGATCTGTCGCGGGTGCTCGCCGGCCCGTACGCGGGGCAGCTGCTGGCGGACATGGGCGCTGACGTCATCAAGATCGAGCCGCCCGAGGGGGACCCTGCGCGCGGGATCGGCCCCCACGTCGATGGCCGCTCGCTGTACTTCAGCGCGCTGAACAGCAACAAGCGCGGTGTCGTGCTGGATCTGATGACGGCAGCGGGACAGGAGGCCTTCGAGGCGCTGCTGGCCGAGGCCGACATCCTGCTGGAGAACCTGCGGCCGGCGGCGGCGCGCCGGCTCGGCCTGGAGCCGGCCAGCCTGCTCGAGCGGCGGCCGGAGCTGGTGGTGGTGTCGATCAGCGGCTACGCCCGCGACAGTGTGCTGGCCGAGGTGCCCGCGCTGGACCTCACCGCCCAGGCCGAGACGGGGATCATGTCGGTCACGGGTGAGCCCGAGGGCGTGCCGGTGCGCGCGGGGGTGCCGGTCGGTGATCTGGCAGCGGGTATGTGGGCGGCGATGGCGGCGCTGGCCGGCACCGTCGACCGTCTGCGCACCGGGCGCGGCCGGGCGATCGAGGTACCGCTGGTCGACGCGACCCTGACCCTGACCTCCTACGTCGCCACCGCTGCGGCCCACACCGGTGTCGACCCGGTACCCGTCGGTTCCGGCCACCACTCGGTCGCGCCCTACCGCGCCTACCCGTGTGCGGATGGCTGGGTCGCCATCGCGGTCATCGGTGACCGCTTCTGGCCGGCGCTGCTGTCGGCGTTGGACATCGACGCCGCGGCCTTCGGCGAGGTGGACCTGGCCCGCAACGTCGCCCGCCACGAGCACCGCCAGGTGGTGGACGACGCGGTGGTCACCGCGCTGTCGCACCTGACGGTCCAGGAGGCCTGCGCCCGTCTGGCGGTCAGGGCGGTGCCGCACGCGCCGGTCAACGGCATGGTCGACGCGCTGGTCACGCCCTACGTGGCCGAGCGGGGCGTGGTCGCCGAGGTGGCCGCGCCTGAGGGCAGCTACCGGACGGTCCGCGGGCCCCTCAACGACGGCCGGCCGCTACGACCCGCGCCCGCCCTCGGTGCACACACCACCGAGGTGCTGCGGGAGGTACTAGCTTCGTACAACGGACCCAGCACCGAGGGCCGCGACGCCACGGACCACCAGGAGCAGTGATGAGTGAGGAGTACCGGGACCAGGTCGACATCATGCGCCTCGCGCGCGAGTCCGACGACTTCCGCCGGGTGGTGATGACCGGGGAGAAGCTGCAGATCGTCCTGATGACGATCCCCCCCGGGGAGGAGATCGGGGCCGAGTCGCACGTCGGCCACGACCAGGTGCTGCTGTTCGTGGAGGGCAGCGGCGAGGCGGTCCTCGAAGGGGAGCGCTCCGCTGTCAGCGCCGGCGAACTCGTGCTGGTGCGCTCCGGTGTCCACCACAACTTCCTCAACACCGGTGACCGGCCGCTCCGCCTGATCACGGCGTACGCACCACCGGAGCACCCTGCCGGGACCGTCCACACCGGCAAGGCAGAGGCCGACGCCGCCGAGCACGACCACTGATAGCGGCGCACGCGGAGCACCGCGAAGGACCTACGGAGGTCACACCCATGGTCGACGTCGTCTACCGGTTCGGGCCCGACACGCAGGGAGGCGAGCGTCGTCCCGCCACCGCGGCGCGCGCACAGCAGCTGCTGGAGGCCGGCAACCGCGACTTCCACGCGCTCTTCGCCGAGGCGCACGATCCCGACACTCCGGCGGTGATCACCGTCCCCGCCGGCGACGTCGGGATGTCGGCCGGCGTCGGGGTGCTGGCCCACGAGCCCTTCGCCGCCGTGGTCGGCTGCGCGGACGCGCGGGTGCCGATCGAACTGGTCTTCGGACGGGCGGTGAACGACCTGTTCGTGCTGCGGGTAGCGGGCAACGTGCTCGGCGCCGAGGTGATCGGCAGCCTCGACTACGCCTTCCAGAACCTGCCGACCCTGCGGTTGGCGGTGGTGCTCGGCCACTCCAGCTGCGGTGCGGTCACCGCGGCGGTCGATGCGTACCTCAACCCGGCGAGCTACCTGGGCCTGTCCGCCGAGCACCAGCTCCGCGGGATCGTCGACCAGCTGTTCCCGGCGATCCGGCTCGCTCACGCGGCCGTCCTGCGCAACTGGGGTGACGAGGCGGCCACCAACCGGGGGTTCGTGCCCGCCCTGATCGACACGGCCACCGCGCTGAACGCCGCGATCATGGCGTCCTCGCTGCGCAGCGAGCTCGCCCGCTACGGCCTGGAAGGCATCGCGCCCCGGTTCGGTGTCTACGACCTCGTCACCCACGCCGTCGGCTCTCCCGCGGCGGGGTCGGAGGGTGGGACCTACGTCGGGCTGTCGGAACCCCCACGCGACGCGGAGGGCTTCCGGGAGCTCGCGGATGCCTACGCCACCGGCCCGCTGGTCACCGGCGCCATGGCAGACTGACCGCGCGCACGGGCCGGCAGCAACCGTTCCACCTCCACGCCAGCGCCCGGCCGGGGCCCGGTCCGGCGCCGGTCGTTCCCGCGCCACCTCGGCGCGCCGGCCCCGCCCGGAACTACTCCGGCTCGTGGCGTCCCAGTGCCACCTCGCGCTCCAGCAATCGGGACAGCACCACCAGGCTGCGGGTGTGGGCGATGAACTCCTCGCTGCGCAGCCGCTCCAGGACGTCCTCGAGATGGGCGGTATCGCGCACCCGCACGTGCAGCAGGGCATCGTGGTCCCCGGTCACGGTGTAGGCGGCCACCACCTCGGGATGCTTCGCGGCGGCCGTACGGATGCGGTCGGGGATGGTGCGGCCCTCGCAGTAGACCGCGACGAAGGCCTCCACCCCCCATCCCAGTGCACGCGGATCGGTGACCGCGGTGAACCCCTCGATCACGCCGGCATCGACCAGGCGGTCGACCCGCCGCTTCACGGCCGGTGCGGAGAGGCCGACGCCGTCACCGATCGCCCGGTAGCTGGACCGGGCATCGCGTTGCAGCCACGCAACGATCGTGCGGTCGATCTCATCCAGACGCAACGGATCACCCTCTGGTCGCAGTCCTCTGGCGTGGTTCGCCGCTCGCCGGCATCGTACGGTGGAGGGGCAACGGTGCCGACCCCGGCATCGTGTGCGCTGTCGACGTCGACGGAGGTGCTGCGATGTCCACCACCGCACCCGCGGCCGCTGGGTCGGCGACCCACGACGCCGGCGGCGCCGGAGCGCTGCCCACGGGACCGGTTCCCACCGCCGAGGAACTGGCGGCACTGTACGCCCACGCGGCGCACAACTACGCGCCCCTGCCCGTGGTCCTGGCGCATGGCGAGGGCGCCTGGGTCACCGACACCAGCGGCCGCCGGTACCTCGATGCCCTGGCGGGTTACTCGGCGCTCAACTTCGGCCACCGCCACCCCCGGCTCACCGCCGTCGCCCACCAGCAGCTCGACCGCCTCACCCTGGTCAGCCGCGCCTTCGACCACGACCGTTTCGCGGACTTCACCGGCGAGCTCGCCGCGCTCTGCGGCAAGGACGCCGTCCTGCCGATGAACACCGGTGCTGAGGCCGTGGAGACCGCCATCAAGGCCGCGCGTCGGTGGGGCTACCAGCGCAAGGGCATCGCCGAGGGTGCGGCCCGTATCGTGGTGGCCGCCGGCAACTTCCACGGGCGGACCACCACCATCGTGTCCTTCTCCACCGATCCGGACGCCCGGGGTGGCTACGGGCCGTACACCCCTGGCTTCGACGTGGTCGGGTACGGCGACCTCGCCGCGCTGGAGGCAGCGATCACCGACGACACCTGCGCGGTCCTCCTCGAGCCGATCCAGGGCGAGGGCGGGGTGATCATCCCCCCCGAGGGCTACCTGCATGGGGTGCGGGACGTCTGTGACCGCCGGGGTGTGCTGCTGGTCGCCGACGAGATCCAGTCGGGGCTCGGTCGCACGGGGCGCACCTTCGCCTGCGAGCACGAGGGCGTGGTCCCCGACCTCTACATCCTCGGCAAGGCACTCGGCGGTGGTGTCATCCCGCTGTCGGCGATCGTGGCCGACCGCGAGGTCATGGACGTGTTCACCCCCGGCTCCCACGGCTCGACCTTCGGTGGCAACCCTCTGGCCTGCGCCGTCGGTACCGAGGTGGTGCGGATGCTCACCGAGGGCACGTGGCAGCCCCGCGCGGCAGCGCTGGGCGCACGTCTCGAGACCGGCCTCTCTGCGCTGCCAGAGGGCCTGCTGGACGGGTGGCGCGTCCGCGGGCTGTGGGCAGGACTGGACGTCGCGGGCGGCCGCACCGGCCGGCAGGTGTGCGAGGCGCTGCTGGCCCGGGGCGTGCTCGCCAAGGACACCCACGGGTCCACCATCAGGCTCGCCCCGCCCCTGGTGATCACCGAGGACGAGGTGGACCTGCTGGTCGCCACACTCGCCGAGGCCCTGACCGACTGAGGCTGCCGGCCGGCTGCGGTCGACGGTGCGCTGCCGACAGGTGGCCAACCGGCCGGGGCCGGGTCGTCGCCCAGGCGTGCCGTGGCGGCCAGCCGCAGCCGTACCCTGGCGCTCGTCGCCTCCTCCTGTGCTCCCCGCTCCCCGACCCGTGAGGTCGTCGTGAACGACATGATCCTCATCACCCGTCTCACCGGTGCGCTCCTGATCGTGATCGGCGTCGCCGGCTACGTCGTGACCGGCGCGGAGAGCGTCACCGCGCTCCTCCCCGCCATCCTCGGGCTCCCGGTGCTGGGGCTCGGGCTGTGGGGCGGGCAGGAGTCCCGGCGCCGCACCGCGATCCACGCGGCCCTGGTCCTGGCGCTGCTCGGCTTCCTCGGCACGTTGGTCAACGTGATCGAGCTGCCGGCGGTCCTGACCGGCGACGAGGTGGAGCGGCCCACCGCGGTGGTGGTCTCGAGCATCACCTCGCTGATCTGCCTGCTCTACGTCGCTCTGGGGGTGCGCTCCTTCATCACCGCCCGGAAGCAGGGCTGACGGCACCCACACCCGGGTCACTACGCTCCGGCGACCGCCGCGTCGCGCCCACCTTCTCGGATGACGCCGCGGTCAGGACCTGCGTCACAGGAGTTGCCCGTGGAACGCCGCCAGCTCGCCGCGCTGATCGACCACACACTGCTCACGCCGGAGGCCACCGCTGCACAGGTCGAGCAGCTCTGCGCGGAGGCGGCCCTGCACGGCTTCGCGTCGGTGTGCGTCAGCCCGACACGGGTGTCGCTGGTCGCGGAGCGGCTGGCCGACCACCCGGCACTGGCCTGCTGCGTGATCGGGTTCCCGTCGGGTGCGCACCTGCCGGCCGTCAAGGCGGCCGAGGCCGAGCGGGCGGTGGAGAACGGCGCGGAGGAGCTCGACATGGTCATCGACCTCGGTGGGTTGCTGGACCGCGGCGGGGAGGCGGTCGAGGCCGAGGTCGCGGCGGTCCGCGCCGCGGCCGGGGACGCGGTGGGCCTGAAGGTCATCGTCGAGAGTGCCGCGCTGGATGACACCCGGATCGTGGCCGCCTGCGAGGCCGCGGTGGCCGGCGGGGCGGACATGGTCAAGACCAGCACCGGTTTCCACCCGGCTGGCGGTGCATCGACCGCCGCGGTCGCCCTCATGCGGGCCACCGTCGGACCGGACGTCGGCGTGAAGGCCTCCGGAGGCATCCGCAGCTACGAGGACGCACTCGCCGTGGTGGAGGCCGGCGCCTCCCGTCTCGGGATGAGCGCCGGTGTCGCGGTGGTCACCGGCGCCTGACGGGTCCGCGCACCCTGTTGCCGCTCGGCGCCTGAGGGGTCCGTGGTCGTCGTTGCCCCTCGGCGTTACCTCGACCGGTGCGGGCGAAGGACGAGGAGCAACCGCGGCCCGGCTGGGTGGGACGTCCACGCCAGCCCGGACGGCCGCAGCTGGGTGGGATAGCCGCGCCAGCCGGGCTCGCGCGGTATCAGCCGCGACGCACCCGGCGCAGCCGCGAACCGTCACTCCTCCGGTGTGACCTCGCAGATCAGGTCACCGGGCTCCACCTTGGTGCCGGCGCCGGCCGCCACCCGCGCGACCCGCCCGGCGTGGGGTGCGGAGATCGAGGACTCCATCTTCATGGCCTCGATCGTGGCCACCGGGTCGCCCGCAGCTACCTCGGCGCCCGCCTCGACCGTCCAGGTCAGGACACCCGTCAGGGGTGCAGCGACGTGGGCCGGGTTGCCCTTGTCCGCCTTCTCCACCGAGGCGACCTCGGCGGCGATCGAACGGTCACGGACCTCGATCGGGCGGCCCTGGCCGTTCACCTCCAGCAGCACCGTGCGGAAGCCGCTGTCGTCGGGCTCGCTGACCGCTTGCAGTCCGAAGTACACGCGGGTGCCACGACGCAGGTCGACGGCGATCTCCTGGCCGCGTTCCAGACCGTGCCAGAAGGCTTCCGTGGGCAGGCGCGAGACGTCCCACCACAGGTCGGTGGCCTTCTCGTAGTCCTCGGTCGGCCCGGGGAACTGCAGCCGGTCAAGGGCACGTCGGCGCTCGGGGCCGGGCTCGTCGGGCAGGTCCTCGACGCCTGCGGCCGCGACCGGCTTGGAGCTGCTCTTGGCCTCGAGCACCTTGGTCCGGAAGGGCTCCGGCCACCCGCCGTGGGGCGTGCCGAGCTCACCCCGCAGGAACCCGATCACCGAGTCGGGGAGGTCGAAGCGCTCGGGATGCTCCTCGAGTTCGTCGATGTCCACGCCGGCGGAGATCAGGTAGAGCGCGAGGTCACCGACCACCTTCGAGGTCGGGGTCACCTTGATGATGCGACCGAGCAGTTCGTCGCAGCGCGCATAGGCCTCCTCGACCTCTTCGGCGCGGTCCCCGAGCCCGAGCGCCGCGGCCTGCTGGCGGAGGTTCGACAGCTGCCCGCCGGGGATCCCGTGGCGGTAGACCGTGCCGGTGGGGCTCTTCAGACCGGACTCGAAGGGTGCGTACAGCTTGCGCACCGACTCCCAGTACGGCTCCATCGCCCACAGCGCCTCGATGTCCAGGCCGGTGGCGCGGGCACCGTGGTCGGTGGCGGCCACGATCGCGGCCAGGCTCGGCTGACTGGTCATCCCCGACATCGGCGCGGCCGCCCCGTCGATGGCGTCCACCCCGGCCTCGATGGCGGCGAGATAGGTGGCCAGCTGCCCGCCGGCGGTGTCGTGGGTGTGCAGGTGCACGGGCGCGTCGAAACGCTCGCGCAGCGCGGTCACCAGGGCGTGGGCGGCGGGCGCGCGCAGGAGGCCCGCCATGTCCTTGATGCACAGCACGTGGGCACCGGCGTCCAGGACACCCTCGGCGACACCGAGGTAATGGTCGAGGGTGAACATGTCCTCGCCCGGATCGGTGAGATCGCCCGAGTAGCACAGGGTTCCCTCCGCGAGGGCACCGGCGTCGCGGGCGGCGATGATGGCGGTGCGCATCTGCTCGACGTCGTTGAGCGCATCGAAGATGCGGAAGATGTCCATCCCGGCGTTCGCCGCCTCCTCCACGAAGGCGCGCACCGCCTTCTCCGAGTAGGCGGTGTAGCCGAGCAGGTTGCGGCCCCGGAGCAGCATCTGCAGGTTGATGTTCGGCACGGCTTCGCGCAGCTGCTCCAGGCGCGTCCAGGGGTTCTCGTGCAGGAAGCGCAGCGCCACGTCGTAGGTCGCCCCGCCCCAGCACTCCAGCGACAGCAGCTGCGGCAGCCCGTGGGCCAGGTGCGGCGCGGCCTGCAGCATGTCGTAGGTGCGCATGCGGGTGGCGAACAGCGACTGGTGGGCGTCCCGCAGCGTGGTGTCGGTCACGTGGACGCGGTCGGTCTCGCGCAGCCACCGCGCGAAGCCGTCGGGTCCGAGCTCGGTCAGCCGGTCGCGGCTCCCCTCGGGAGGGGCGGCGGCGGGAGCCAGCGCCGGCAGCTTGGTCGCCGGCGACACCAGGTTCGGCGGCGAGCCGAACTCCCGGTTGACCGTGCGGTCGGCCAGGAAGGTCGCCAGACGCTGGGCCCGGTTCGCGCCCTTCGAGGCCCGCAGCAGCTCAGGACGCTCGTCGATGAACGCGGTGGACAGCTCACCGGCGGCCAGGGCCGGTTCGGCGAGCAGCCCACGCAGGAAGCGGATGTTGGTACGCACCCCGCGGATGCGGAACTCCGCCAGCGCCCGCTGCGAGCGTCGGATCGCGGTATCGAAGTCCGCTCCGCGGGTGGTGAGCTTGACCAGCATGGAGTCGAAGAAGGGGCTGATCTCCCCGCCGACGTAGGCGCTGCCGGCGTCCAGCCGGATCCCCGCGCCACCCGGCGAGCGGTACGCGGAGATCCGGCCCGTGTCGGGCCGGAAGCCGTGCTCAGGGTCCTCGGTGGTGATCCGGGCCTGCAAGGCGAACCCGCGGGTGGAGATGGTGTCCTGCGACAGCCCGAGGTCGGCCAGCGTCGCCCCGCCGGCGATGCGCAGCTGTGAGGCCACCAGATCGACGGAGGTCACCTCCTCGGTGACCGTGTGCTCCACCTGGATGCGGGGGTTCATCTCGATGAACACCGCCCGGGGTGCGTGGCCGGTGGCGTCCTCGACCAGGAACTCCACCGTGCCGACGTTGCGGTAGCCCACGGCGCGGGCGAACTGCACCGCGTGCGCGCACAGCTCGTCACGGAGCTCACCGGGCAGGTTGGGCGCGGGTGCGAGCTCCAGGACCTTCTGGTGGCGGCGCTGGAGGGAGCAGTCGCGCTCGAACAGGTGCACCACCTCGCCGTTGCTGTCGGCGAGCACCTGCACCTCGATGTGGCGGGGCCGGGTCATGGCCTGCTCGAGGAACACCCGTGGGTCGCCGAAGGCGCCCTCGGCCTCGCGCATCGCGGTCTCGACCGCGGCGAGCAGGTCCTCGGCCCGCTCCACACGACGCATACCGCGGCCGCCGCCGCCGGCGGCCGCCTTGACGAACACCGGGAAGCCGATGCGCTCGGCGTGCTCGGTGGCCTCCGAGGGCGCGGCCAGCAGCGGTGAGGCGGCGAGCACCGGGATGCCGGCCGACTCGGCGACGTCGCGGGCGTGGGTCTTGGAGCCGGTCAGCTCCAACACCTCGGATGGCGGGCCGACGAAGACCACCCCGGCGTCCGCTGCGGCCTTGGCCAGAGCGGGGGACTCCGACAGGAAGCCGTAGCCGGGGTAGATCGCGTCGGCGCCCACCTGCACCGCGGTGGCGACCAGGGTCTCCACGTCGAGGTAGGCGCGCACGGGGTGGCCGGGTTCGCCGATCTCGTACGCCTCGTCAGCCTTGATGCGGTGCAGGGAGTCGCGGTCCTCCCGGGCGTACACCGCGATGGTCTTGAGGTCGAGTTCGGTGGCGGCCCTGAAGGCCCTGATGGCGATCTCGCCACGGTTTGCGACCAACACGGACTGCACGGCACGTCCTTCCGGAGAGCATGGGTCGAAGCGCATGAGGTGGGAGCCTGCCTCCGGGACGTTGCGCGAGGTGCTCGCAGCGGGAGGCCGATACCGCGCATGCTAGGCACCGGTCGCCCGCTGTCGAGTCGGTGCCGTCCGGTGGACGCCATCCTCCCCGCGGCGCCATCGATCGCGGCGCGCGCGTCCTCCGCCCCGACGCGCCACAGCCCCGGTGACCTACACTCGGCCGGCACCTGGAAGGCCGACCGGGGGAGTGGCGCCGTGCAAGCCGTGCTCGACGTACTGCACGTCGATGACGATCCGGAGACCCTGCTGCTCGTGCGCACGATCCTCGAAGGCGAACCGGACCTGCGGGTGCGGTCCTTCCCCACGGCGGCTGAGGCCCGCTCGGCGGCGGCCGTGTCCCCGCCGGATGTGCTGCTGGTGGATGTCATGATGCCGGGGACCGACGGGCCGACCCTGCTGGAGGAGTTGCGGCTCCTTCCGGGTTGCGGTGTCGTTCCCGCCCTGTTCGTCACCGCGAAGACCCACCCCGACGATCTGGAGTTCCTGGCCAACACCACGGCGGTCGGGGTCATCCGCAAGCCCTTCGAGGCCGGCGCGCTCGTCTCCCAGATCAGGCGGTCGGTGACCGCGCGTGCGCTGTGAACGCGTCACCGGTGGCGCCGGACCGCAGGTGACGTGGACACCGCCGCCGCTGCCTACTTCGACCACGCCTGGGACCTGTTGGTCGTCGCCACCATGGCGGGTGAGCTCACCGACGTGAACCCGGCGTGGACCCGGGTACTGGGCTGGCGTCGTGAGCAACTCCTCGGCATCCGCTACCTGGACCTGGTCCACCCCGATGATCTTGCCGAGACCCGCACGGCGCTCACTGCCCTGCGCCGCGGCGAGGTCATCACCGGCCTGGCCAACCGCTATCGCGCCGTGGACGGTCGCTACCGCTGGCTGGAGTGGAACGTGGTCGCCGACCTGGACGCGGGGCTCGCGCGCGGGGTCGCGAGGGAGGTGACCGAACAGCGTCGTGAGGCCACCCTACTGCGCCATGTCGAGCAGCTGAGCCAGATCGGGAGTTGGGAGTTCGAGCTCGGGTCCGAGGAGGTGTGGTGGTCCCAGGTCACCCATGAGCTGCACGGCACCGATCCCGCACAGGGCCCACTGACGGTCGCACAGGCCGTGGCCTTCTACTCCGCTGAGGTGCGTGACCGCATCCAGCAGGCCTTCGAGACGCTGGTGGCCACCGGTGACGGCTACGATCTCGAGCTGCCCCTGACCACCGCCGATGGGCGCGTGATCTGGGTGCGCACCACCGGGCGGGCCCGACGCCGCGATGAACACGGCGCCGTGACCAGCGTGTACGGCACCATCGCTGATGTCACCCTGGAGCGGCAGCGCCGGCGTGAGTTGTTGCGGTTCAAGGAGTTCGTCGAGCTCGCACACGACGGCGTGTGGGAGCTGGACGGCGAGGGACGTACCTCCTACGCGAACCGCCGGATGGCGGAGCTGCTGGCGCGCCCGGTCGCCGAACTTGCGGGGGTGGTGGCCTCGTCGCTGGTCGTCGAGGAGGACCGGGAGCGCTTCGTGCACGCGCTGTCCGCCGCGGACGAGGCCCGGGCGCAGGAGCTGGAACTGCGGCTGGCGCTGTCGGACGGCACGGCGCGGTGGGTGCAGCTGGCGCTGCGCCTGTGTGCGCACAACGGCGATCGGCCCTCCACCCACCTCGCCGTCGTCGCCGACGTCTCGGCGCTCAAGGAGAGCGAGGAGCGCAGCCGGCGGAGCGAGGCACAGCTGCGCGCGTTCTTCGATCTCGCGCCGACCCCCATCCTGGTGACCCGGTGGCCGGACGGCGAGCTGTTGGACGGCAACCTCGCCGCCGCGGCACTGCTCGGCTGCCCGATCGACGAACTGCAGGGGCACCAGCACCACGATCTGCTGCTCGAGCTCAACCCGGCGCGCCTCGGCGTGATCCGCGAGCAGCTGTCGGGCACCGCCCGGTACGGCCCGATCGAGCGGGAGATCGTCGACGTCGACGGTGCCACGCGCCAGGTGGTGCTCGAAGGGGTCCTGGTGCCGATGGCGGTGGGCGAACCGGCGGTGTGGACCGTGATCGATGACGTGACGGAGCGGCGGCGGGTGGAGCGTCTGAAACAGGAGTTCGTGGCCACCGTCAGCCACGAACTGCGGACCCCGCTGACCTCCATCACCGGTGCGGTCGATCTCCTGGCACGGGCCATCGTCGGTGAGGTCGCCGTGGAGCCGGACCGCGCGGTCGACCTGGTGGGTGTCGCCCGGCGCAACACCGATCGGCTCTCCGCGCTGGTCGACGACCTGCTCGACCTGTCGCGGATCGATGCCGAGGGTCTGGAACTCGACCTCGAAGAACTCGACCTCGGTGTCGTCGTGGAGGAGAGCATCGCCGAGCACGCCACGACCGCACGTGACCGTGGCGTCGAGGTGACGCTCTCCACCCATGGTCCGACGCCGATCCGGGGAGAGGTGCGCCGCTTGCTCCAGGTCGTCGGGAACCTGCTCGCCAACGCGATCTCCTTCTCGGCGCCGGGAAGCGTCGTGGAGGTCAGCGTGCAGCGCCGCGGTCAGCAGGCGGAGCTGCGCGTGCGGGACCACGGACCCGGGGTGCCGGCGGACTTCGAATCGCTGCTGTTCGAACCGTTCACCCAGGCGGACTCCAGCGACCGGCGTGCCCGTGGCGGCACCGGCCTGGGCCTGAGCATCGTGGAGCGTGTGACCATCCAGCACGGCGGACGGGCGGCCTACGAGCGTCCCCCGGACGGTGGCGCCTGCTTCCTCGTGGAGCTGCCCCTGGCAGGTACCGCGCCCTGATGGGCGTCGAGGTGGCCAGTGGCCCCTGGCTACCCTGCCGCCGACCGCATCCACCCACCGCGACCCCGGTCCCCACGCGGCGCTTCCGCCGCGTCGCTACGCGGACGGGTCCCGGTCCCACAGGAGCCCACGATGCCCCGTGTCGCCGTCGACGTCCTGCTCAAGCGTGAGATCCTGGATCCTCAGGGGCGTGCGGTCGAGGAGGCGCTGCCCGGACTGGGCTACGAGGGTGTGCGCGAGGTCCGTGTCGGCAAGCATCTCGAGCTGGTGGTCGACGCCGCAGACGAGGAGCTGGCGGCACGTGTGGACGCCATGTGCCAGGGATTCCTCACCAACCCGGTCATCGAGTCCTACCGCTGGCGGGTGATCGAGGAGTCCGAGCGCGCCGACGTCTGAGGTCGCGGTGAGCCCTCCACAGGACGGTGACGCACCCGACGGCAGTGCCGTCGGCGACGGCCGCGCAGCGGGCGACGGCCGCGCGTCGGAGGTCGGTGGGTTGCCGCCGATGAAGGACGACGGCCTTCCCACCCTGCCTACCGGCGAGCCGGTGCTGCAACGCTGGTTCGTGGTGACGATGCTGGTACTGGTCCCCGTCGCGCTGGCCGTGACCGTGTGGGCCTTCCTCTCCATCGACCGTGATCCGGTCACCGCCGCCGAGCGCAGACCCGCCGGCGGACCACAGGTCACCATCGCACGTGGCGAGGCGATGCTCGCCGAGACACAGGACGCGGTCGCCGGCCCCGGATGTGCGCAGGCCATCCGGCTCGTGGGTGATGCGGGGTCCCAGGCCGCGGCCGCCGCCGCGCTCGAGGCCGCCTGCGAGGTGGTGGACTCCGGCCGCCACCCGGAGGTGCGCGAGGGGCTCGTCGCGTGGATCGCCGGCAGCGGGCAGCTACGCATCGCCACCTTCGAGCTGGCCGGGGTCGAGTCGTCGACACGCCTCGAGGACGATCGGCTCGTCATGGAGCTCAACGCCAAGTTCCAGTTCGAGGACGCCGCCCGGGCCGCCCCCGCGGTCCTGCACCAGCTGGCGCTGCTGAGCGATCCTGCCTGGCCCGGTGAGCCGGTCGGTGTCACCACCGAGCTCGCCGCGGCGCGTATCCAGCTCGAGGCCTGCCGGACCCTCGACCTCGGTGAGGAGCTGCCCCGGGGCTGCCGGGACGTCGAGGAGCTGCTGGACGCCGACGATCCCGCCGCGGACCTGCTCGAGGTGGGGTTCCGCGATGACCGCTGAGGTGCCCACCGGCCAGGGCGCCGGGCACGGCAGCGCCGGCGTGCCGGTCGGGCGGGATCGCCTCCAGCGGCGCACGGTGCGGGTCCTGGTGGCCAGCCAGGCGCTCGGCGGCGTCGGGGTCGGGTCCGGGGTCGCCGTGGTGGGACTGCTCGCCTTCGAACTCAGCGGGACGGCATCACTGTCCGGGGTGTCCGCGACGGCATCCACGCTCGGCGCCGCCGGGGCGGCGCTGGTGATCGCCCGTATCGCCGTAGCGCGCGGCCGGCGGCCGAGCCTGACCACCGGATACCTCGTCGGTGCGATGGGGGCGGCGCTGGCGGTGGTGGCCGCGGTCCTCGGGCAGTTCTGGCTGCACGTGGTGGCCTCCGCGGCCTTCGGGTGGGCGAGTGCGGCCAACCTGCAGGCGCGCTACGCCGCCACCGACCTCGCACGGCCGGAGCGACGCGCCCGCTCGCTGTCGGTCATCGTGTGGGCAACGACCATCGGTGCCGTGACCGGACCGAACCTCACCGGGCCCGGGGAGGTGGTGTCCGCGGCGCTCGGGCTGCCGCCCCTGTCGGGTGCCTACCTGTTCTCCCTGGGCGCCTTCGCCGGCGCGGCGTCGGTGCAGGTGTTGCTGCTGCGGCCGGACCCGCTCCGGGTGGTCTCCGGTGGTGCCGCCGACGGTGGAGTGGGCGGAGGGACCGCAGCCGTACCTGCGGTCGCCAGCGCCGACTGGACGTCGCTCAGGGCGGCGCTCCACACCATCCGCGGGGTACCCGAGACCCTGGTCGCCGTGCTGGCCATCACCGCCGCCCACGCGGTCATGGTGGGCATCATGGTGATGACCCCGGTGCACATGGAGGACCGCGGGGCGGCGCTCCAGCTGGTGGGGATGACCATCAGCCTGCACATCGCCGGGATGTACGCCCTGAGCCCGGTGATGGGGGCGCTCGCGGACCGGTTCGGGCGGCGCAACGTCGTGCTGTTCGGGCTGGCACAGCTCGCGGTCGCCGCCCTGCTGGCCGCCACCGGGGATCCGACCGGGTCCGTGGGGTTCCAGGGTGGGCTGGTGCTGCTCGGTACGGGATGGTCGGCCTGCCTCATCGCGGGCTCCGCCTGGCTGACCGACGCGGTGGAGACGGTGGACCGACCGGCGGTCCAGGGCGCGAGCGACCTCGCCATGAACCTCGCTGGCGGTCTCGGCGGGACCCTGG
Source organism: Nitriliruptoraceae bacterium (assembly GCA_003565155.1). Classification (GTDB taxonomy): domain Bacteria; phylum Actinomycetota; class Nitriliruptoria; order Nitriliruptorales; family Nitriliruptoraceae; genus T1Sed10-7. The sequence goes on from PXDB01000054.1 coordinate 29,909, forward strand.
CGGGGGTCGTGCTCGCGGTGGCTGGCTACCCGGCGTTGTCCTTCGGGGCCCTGCTGTTGCTGGTGCCGGCGGCAGTGGGGGCGGTCCGGCTCGGTGGGGGGCGGCGGGCCGCGTCGGTAGGCTCCTGAACGCGTCGGGCCCGTGGAACGCTGTGTGGCGCAGGGCGGGTGCGGCTGCGGGCGTCAACGTCACCATCGAGGCAGTGGAGGGTCGGATGCTGATCGGGGTCGTGACCTTCCCGGGTTCCCTCGACGACCGGGATGCCCGCCGTGCCGTCGAGCTGTGCGGCGGTCGAACGGTGCCGCTGTGGCACGGCGACGCCACCGTCGGCGCGGTCGACGCGGTGATCCTCCCGGGTGGGTTCTCCCACGGCGACTATCTGCGCTGCGGCGCCATCGCCCACCGCGCCCCCGTGATGCGGGCGGTGGCTGACCTGGCTTCGGCTGGTGGACCGGTCCTCGGGATCTGCAACGGCTTCCAGGTGCTGTGCGAGGCGGGCCTGCTCCCCGGGGCGCTGACGCGCAACGCGCGCCTGCGGTTCGTGTGCCGGGACGTACCGCTGCGCATCGAGACGGCCGGCACCGCCTGGACCCGGCGCTTCACCCCCGGCGAGACGGTGGTGATACCCGCCAAGCACGGCGAGGGACGCTACGTCGCCGGTGCAGCGACGCTGGATGCGCTCGAAGCCGAGGGCCGGGTCGTCGCCCGCTACGCCGCGGGCAGCAACCCCAACGGCTCACTGCGCGACATCGCGGGTGTCACCAACGTCGGCCGCAACGTCGTCGGGCTGATGCCGCACCCCGAACATGCCGTTGACCCCGCACTGATCGGTGGCATCGACGGCCGGGGTTTCTTCGAGAGCGTGCTGCATCCGGCACTCGACCCGGCCTGAGGAGCCCGGGCCCCGACCGAGGGGCCGCACGACCGGGTGCTGCGGTGCCGACGGGCCGGTGTCAGCCGCCCTGCAGCAGCCGCTCGAAGGGGTCCTGCTCGGCCATCTTGCGGCGGTCCGCCCGGAGCCACGCGAAGAGGGCCAGGTGGGCCAGGATGCCGGCCGCGAGGATGCCCGCCGGGAACCACTGCCCCTGGAAGGTGAGCAGGATCGCCGCCACAGCGGCGAAGGCCACCAGCACGGCACGCAGGGTGTTGAGGGCGTCCACGGGGACCTCGCAAGGATCTCGGGGCGGTGCGGTTCGCGGGCCGACAGCGTACCGACTTCTCCCTCCGCTGGGACCTTCGGCCCTGGCGTGGCCCGGACGCTCCGATGGCCGGGCCTACCGGCCCGCCCCGTCACCGGTCACGTGGTCCGCCGCGCGGCCCGCGGGATAGCTGAACAGGTCCCCCGGCTGGCACCCCAGGGCGTCGCACAGCGCGCTCAGGGTGGAGAAGCGCACCGCCCGGGCCCGGTCGTTCTTGAGCACCGAGAGGTTCACCACCGTCACCCCGACCCGTTCCGAGAGCTCCTTCAGCGTCATCTGCTTGCGCTCGAGCAAAACGTCGAGGTGGCACACGATGCCGTGCTCGCCGTCGTCGGTCGCAGCCGGCGCCATCAGACCAGCCCCTCGGTGTCCTCGGTGAGCTGCCGGCCGTGCCGGAACACCCGGCTGAGGACGACCAGGGCCCCGGCCACGACCAGCGGGAGCAGTTCGAACTCGAACATCAGGAACCCGAGCGGCGAGCCGTCGGCGAGGCCGTCGATCCGGTTCAGCACGACCACCGTCGCCAGGGTCGACACCTGCGGCTGGAGGAGGGTCGCTGCCACCACCACGACCGCGAGACCGGCCAGGCGGCTCTCCATCCGAGGGTGGAAGGGCTGTCCCCGGCCGATGTCGCGCAGCACGTTGCGCAGGACCACCGCGCCGGCGAGCAGCAGCGCAGCGCCGAACAGGTCGTCGAGGCGCGTCAGCAACCGCAGACCCGCCGGCAGTTCGTCCACCTCCAGCTGGATGGAGGACCGCATGTCGTCGAGGTCGAGCCGGGTCCCCTCGGGGAGGCCCTCGGGTGTCGGGTCGCCGAGGACCTCCTCGTCGGTCACGACCACCGCCACCGAGCCGCCCGGCTGGGTCAGTTGGTAGATGGCGCCGATAGGGGCGGTCAGTGCCGCCAGGACCCCGAGGACCAACACCAGGTTCGCGAGTTGGCGTGCGCCGTCGCGATCCCGTCCGGGGCGGGTGCGGCGCTCCTTGTCCTTGATCATGAACGCGTCCTCCTGTGCCAGCAGCGCAGCGTGGTGATGCCGTCGGGATGGGTGTGGTGACGGGCCTCTCTGGCGCTGCCCGACCGCTGCCCGACACCCCGCTCTTATCGATAGACGATAACATAACGAGCATCGATAATGCAACGAAGAACGATATGTTCGTGCTCCCGCCGCGCACGCGTTCCACGGGCGGAACAGACGTCGGGTGCCGGTCACGTAGGCTGCTGGCGGCCGGGTCGCCGGCCGTGCGACGTCCCACCTGACGACCAGGCTGCCGCCGTGTCCGACACCTCTCCTTCGTCCGCAGGTCCCACCGGGTCGACGTCCTCCCAGCTCGCCGGGGCCACGTCCTCCGGCTCGACCGGCTTGGCCTTCCCGGTCGAGGAGACGCTGACCGCCGAGCGCGCCCGCGAGCTCGGTCACGAGCTCGGTCTGCGCGGGGACGAGTACGACCGCATCGTCGAGACGCTGGGCCGTATCCCTACCGTCGCCGAGCTCGGGATGTACTCGGTGATGTGGTCGGAGCACTGCTCCTACAAGTCCTCGAAGATCCACCTGCGCGGCCTCGCCCACGAGGAGCCCTGGGTCATCGCGGGCCCCGGCGAGAACGCCGGGGTCGTGGACGTCGGCGACGGCCTGGCGGTGGCCTTCAAGATCGAGTCCCACAACCACCCGAGCTACGTCGAGCCCTTCCAGGGTGCGGCCACCGGCGTCGGCGGGATCCTCCGTGACATCTTCACCATGGGTGCCCGCCCCATCGCGGTGATGGACCCGCTGCGGTTCGGGGACCCCGGCGGCTGGACGGACGGTGCCGGCGTCGACCACGCGCCCGACGCCCTGCAGCGTCACCTGTTCGACGGGGTGGTGCGTGGCGTCGGCCACTACGGCAACTGCGTCGGGGTGCCCAACATCGGCGGCGAGGTCGTCTTCGACGCCACCTACGCCGGCAACCCGCTGACCAACGTGCTGGCCATCGGGGTCCTGCACCGCGACCGGCTCCAGCTCGCACGTGCCGAGGAGGTCGGCCACCTCGCCGTCCTGCTCGGTTCGGCCACCGGCCGCGATGGCATCGGTGGCGCGTCGGTGCTGGCCAGCCAGGAGTTCGACGCTGGGCTCGACGCCAAGCGCCCGAACGTCCAGGTCGGTGACCCCTTCGCGGAGAAGCTGTTGATCGAGTGCTGCCTGGAGCTCTACGAGCGGGACCTGCTCTCCGGCATCCAGGACATGGGTGCGGCCGGCATCGCCTGCTCCACCTCGGAGCTGGCCTCCGCCGCCTCCCTCGGCATGGACGTCGACCTCGACCGGGTCCACCTGCGGGAGCCCTCGATGGAGTCCTGGGAGATCCTGTGCTCGGAGTCCCAGGAGCGCATGCTCGCCCTGGTCGCCCCCGAACGGCTCGCCGAGGTGGAGGAGGTCGCCGCCCGCTGGGGCGTGCCCGCTGCGGTGATCGGCGAGGTGGTCGAGGGCGATGCGCTGCGGCTCACCCGCCGCGGGGAGCGGATCGCGGACCTTCCCGCCCGCTCCCTGGCCGACGAGGGCCCCACCTACGACCGTCCCCGCCAGCGGCCTGGCTGGCTCGACGACTACGCCGAGGTGGCAGCCGAGGACCTCGACGCGACCCTGCCCGGAGGGACGCCCGCGGCGGCCGCCGGCTGGGAGCCCCGCACGATGGAGGCGACCGCACTGGCCTTCCTGTCGAGCCCCAACGTCGCCTCCAAACGGTGGGTGTTCGAGCAGTACGACCAGCACGTGCTCGGGGGCACGGTGCTGGGACCGGGGATGGCGGATGCGGGCGTGGTCCGCCTACCCGACAGCCCCCGCGCCGTGGCCTGCTCCACCGACGGCAACGGGCTGTGGTGCGAGCTGGACCCGGTGGAGGGCACCCGTCGCGTCGTCGCCGAGGCGTTCCGCAACGTCGCCGCGACCGGGGCCCGGCCGCTGGCCACCACCAACTGTCTGAACTTCGGCAACCCCGAGCGCCCGGAGATCATGTGGCAGCTGGCCGCCTCGATCGCAGCGATGGGCGAGGCCTGCCGGACCCTCGGCGTGCCGGTGACCGGCGGCAACGTGTCGCTCTACAACGAGACCCAGGGCCGGGCGATCCACCCGACGCCGGTGGTGGGCATCCTCGGGGTGCTCGCCGACGCCGAGGACGCCCTCGGCATCGCCTTCGAGGACGAGGGTGACCTCGTGCTCCTCCTCGGTGCGCCGACGGCACCGGGGCTCGCCGGCTCCGAGCTCCAGCGCTGGCTCGGCGCGCCGCTCGGTGGGGTGCTCGCCCCCGTCGACCTCGACCTCGAGGGGGCGCTGGCCGAGGTGCTCCACGAGGCCGCCCGGGCGCGGCTGCTCTCCAGCGCCCACGACGTCGGCAGCGGCGGACTGTTGGTGGCGCTCGCCGAGGCGTGCGTCGCCGGCGACGTCGGCGTCGAGGTGGACCTGTCGGCGGCCGGTACCGGTGCGGCCGACCGTGACGCCGACGGCCTCTCCCCGACCCAGCAGCTGTTCAGCGAGTCACCCGGCCGGGTCGTGGTGACGGTGCCTTCCACCAACGTGCGTGCCTTCGCCCAGCTGTGCGCCGACGCGGAGGTGCCGCTCCGCGACATCGGCACCGTCGGTGGTGGCCGGGTCCGCGTCCGGGGGCTGGTCGACCTCGACCTCGAGGAGGTCCGCGCGACCTACACCCGTGGGCTGTCCGAGCTGCTCGAGGGATGAGCCTGTCGGGTGAGTGCCCCGGCCCAGCGCCGGGAAGGAGCCACGATGGTGGAGCGTGACCCGCACCCGGACGCCCCGAGCCGTCCCGCCACCGCGCGCGTGGGGATGGTCGGGGCTGGCCAGCTGGCCAGGATGACCCAGTCAGCGGCGATCGACCTCGGTGTGGAGCTGCATGTGCTCGCCACGCGCACCGACGAGCCGGCGGTGCTCGCCGGCGCCCGCTGCCACCTCGGCGGCCCCGATGATGACGCCGCACTCCTGGCCTTCGCGGAGGCCGTCGACGTGGTGACCCTGGACCACGAGCTGGTCTCCGACACCGCGCTCGCCGAGATGGCCGCCCGCGGCCACGCGGTCCGGCCGAGCGCGGCGGCGCTGCTGCACGCCAAGGACAAGCTGCACGCGCGTCAGCGGCTGGATGCCCTCGGCCTGCCCGTGCCGCCCTTCGCGGCCGTGGCCTCGGTCGACGACGTAGCCGACTTCGCCGCCGAGCACGGCTGGCCGGTGGTGTGCAAGGCCCGCCGCGGTGGCTACGACGGCCGTGGCGTGGAGGTGGTCGCCGACGCCGATGCCGCCGCCGCGGTCCTCGCCCGCGGCGGTGCGTGGCTGGTGGAGGCGCTGGTCGACATCGAGGTGGAGCTCGCGGTAGTCACCGCGCGCCGCCCCGGCGGGCAGCGTGTCACCTACCCCGTGGTGGAGACGGTCCAGCAGGGCGGTATCTGCGTGGAGCTGGTGCAGCCCGCTCGGATCCCCGTGGAGGTGGCCGACACCGCCGTCGCGCTCGGCCAGCAGGTGGCCGATGTGGTCGATGGTGTGGGCATCGTCGCGGTGGAGCTGTTCGTCGACCGCGCCGGTGCGCTGACCGTCAACGAACTGGCGCTCCGGCCCCACAACTCCGGCCACGCCACCATCGAGGCCGGGGTGACCTCGCAGTTCCACAACCACCTGCGGGCGGTGCTCGACTGGCCGCTCGGCGACGCCGGCCTGCGGGTACCGGCGGCGGCGATGGTCAACCTGCTGGGCCCCACCGCCGACGCCGCGCCGGGCGGAACACGCGCCATCGACGCCTCCGGGCCAGGGGGCCGGGACCCGGTCGCAGCGGCCCTGCCCACCGCGCTCGAGGTGGCCGACGCTGCCGTCCACCTGTACGGCAAGGCGTCGCGCCCCGGACGCAAGATCGGTCATGTGACGGTCACCGGCCGGGATGTCGAGGTGGCCCTCGCCGCAGCCCGCGCCGCCGCCGACCGACTGGTTGGTAGGTAGATGCGCGCGGTCACCGGTAGGTGGCGAGCAAGCGCTGGCGCAGGGCACCCTGTCCGGCCGGCGGACGGCGTGCCGCCCTCCCGGCGCGCTCCCGACCAACCAGTCGGTCGGGAGCGGCACCCGTGAGCGCGAGAGGACATCATCACCATGGAGCACCCCGCACCCGACGACACCGAGGTGGTCGCTGTGGCCGATGAGGCGGTCGTGAACGAGCCGGCGGTCACGCCCGTGCCCGGCGATGCCCGGGTCGGCATCGTGATGGGCAGTGACTCCGACCTGCCCACGATGGAGGGTGCGGTCGAGGCGCTGGAGCGCTTCGAGGTCGCCCACGAGGTCCACGTCGTGTCGGCCCACCGGGACGCGGAGCGGATGCTGGCCTACGGCCGGGAGGCTGCCGGGCGGGGTCTCGAGGTGCTGATCGCCGGGGCCGGTGGCGCCGCACACCTGCCGGGGATGCTGGCCTCGGTCACCTCGCTGCCGGTCATCGGGGTGCCGGTGCCCCTACGCCATCTCGACGGCCTGGACTCGCTGCTCTCGATCGTGCAGATGCCCTCGGGCATCCCCGTCGCAACCGTGGCGGTCGGCGGCGCCCACAACGCCGGACTGCTGGCCGTGCGCATCCTCGCTGCCGGTGACCGGGAGCTGACCGTCGCGCTGGACGCGCACCGCGAGGAGCTCCGCGAGGCGTCGAGGGAGAAGGACCAGCGGGTGCAGCAGCAGGTGAGCGGCAGGGGCCGCGGGTTCGGGTTCTCCGCGTGAGCGGCGCGTCGGCGGCCCGCGCCCCACAGGGTCCGCCCGCCAGCTCGGGTCCCACCCACGCGACCTGGTGGCGCCGCTCCATGGTGTCGGTGGCGGCGCTGCGCTACGCGATCCCCCTCGTCGCGGTACCGCTGATCCCGGTGCTGGTGCCAGACCACGTGGCGCTGATGGTGCTGCTCCGCCCCACCAAGGAGTTCCTGCTCATAGGCGGCGCGCAATACCGCATCACCGGCGTTCCGGGCATCGGGCTGCTGCTGGCGGCGTTCCTACCGCTGATGGTCGTCGCCGTCTGGTCCTTCTTCGCGGTCGGTCGCATCTACCGGGTGGCGCTGTCCACCGGTACCGCACCCACCTGGTTGCGACGGGCACTGCCGCCCCGCCAGCTGGCCGTGGCGCAGTCGGTCCTGGCGTCGCGCGGGCCCACCATCGCCATCCTCGGACGGCTGGCCGCGCTGCCACCCACCGCGCTCGCCGCCGCGGCCGGCGCGTCGGACGTTGATGCGCGCCGCTACCTCGGTGCGGACGCCCTCGGGGCCGTGCTGTCCTTCGCGGTCATGGTCGCCGCCGGCTACCAGGCGGGCCGGGCATGGGAGGAGGGGGTCAGCTGGCTGACCGGGGTCGGGGTGCTGCTGTTCGTCGGGGTCCTCACCCTGCTGACCCGCTGGATCCGGTCCGAGGCGCGCGCCCAGGGCGTCGTGGACACCGGCGACCAGGACGAGCCAGAGGGCCTCGCCGGCCCCTCGCTGGCCGAGGGCCGGCGCGAGGGCTGAGCAGCCGGCACCGCACCCGGAACCACCGTCACCAGCACCGTTCAGGGGCTACCCTTCGCCGTGCCGCCGCTTCCCCCAGGTGCCCGGCGGGCCCCCTGTGAGGTTCCCTGTGACGCACCGGCAGCCCGCACCGTCCCCGTCCGCGCGCGTCGCCCCGGCTGGGTTCGTGCCCACCGGCCCGGTCGCCCCGTCGGCCGGTGGCGGCGCACCCGCCACCTCGGCGTCCGCGTGGCAGCCGTCCGACGATCTCGGTGACGACGACCTCGACGGCCCCAACGAGGAGTGCGGGGTCATCGGGGTGTACGCCCCCGGTGAGGAGGTCGCGCGCCTGGCCTACTTCGGGTTGTACGCCCTCCAGCACCGTGGGCAGGAGTCGGCGGGCATCGCCGCCTCCAGCGGTCGTCGGATCGTGGTGCACAAGGACATGGGGCTGGTGAACCAGGTGTTCACCGACACCGGGCTCGCCGCTCTCGAGGGACACCTGGCGCTCGGCCACTGCCGCTACTCCACGACCGGTGCCTCGTCGTGGGTCAACGCCCAGCCGCAGTACCGCGAGACCCCCACCGGTGGTGGACTGGCCCTGGGCCACAACGGCAACCTGGTCAACACCGCGGAGCTGGCCCGGGAACTGCACGAGGAGCCAGCCAACGATTCGGAGTTGATGGCCTCCCTGCTCGCCCGCGAGGTGGACGTCAGCCTCGAGGAGGCGATCGTTCGGACCGCGCCGCGGTTCACTGGGGCCTACTCCGTCGTCGTGATGGACGAGGAGCGGCTCCATGCCTTCCGCGATCCCAACGGCGTGCGCCCGCTGCAGATCGGGCGCCTGCCGGCCGGTGGCTGGGTGGTCGCCTCGGAGACCTCCGCGCTCGACATCGTCGGTGCGGTGTACTTCCGGGACGTGTCGCCCGGTGAGGTCGTCACCATCGACGGCAACGGGCTGCACTCCCGCCGTTTCGCCCCGCCGAACCCCACCTTCTGCCTCTTCGAGTGGGTGTACCTCGCCCGACCCGACCACCGTCAGGACGGCGGCAGCGTGCTCTACGCCCGCCGGTCCATGGGTCGCCAGCTCGCTCGGGAGGCGCCGGTCGAGGCCGACATCGTCATCCCCGTGCCGGAGGCCGGCCGGGACGCCGCCGCCGGTTACGCCGCGGAGAGCGGGCTGCCCTTCTCCGACGGGTTGGTCAAGAACCGCTACGTCGGCCGGACCTTCATCCAGCCGACCCAGTCCCTGCGACAGCTCGGCATCAAGCTGAAGCTCTCACCGGTCCGCGAGGTGGTGGAGGGTCGGCGGCTGGTGGTGGTGGACGACTCGATCGTCCGCGGCAACACGGCCCGGCAGCTGGTCGCGATGCTCCGCGAGGCCGGTGCCGCCGAGGTCCACCTGCGCATCACCTCGCCGCCGGTCGCCCACCCGTGCTACTACGGCATCGATATGGCCACCCGTGCGGAGCTGATCGGCGCCGACCTCGACGTGGAGGCGATCCGGGAGTTCATCGGGTGTGACACGCTGCACTACATCTCGCTCGGTGGGTTGATCGCCTCCACGCCGCACCAGCGCGAGAAGCTGTGCACCGCGTGCTTCACCGGCGAGTACCCGATCCCCGTACCCGGCGAGCACGAGCAGCTCGCACAGATCCGCTTCGACTTCTCCGAGACGGTCTGAGGCGCGGCCCGGTCCCGGGGGTGCGGTGCCGGTGAGGCGGCCGCCGGGTGTGGGCCGCGGCAGCGGTAGCCCGTGGCGTCACGCCTCGGGACCCGACGGACCCGGCACGTCGTGGCCGAGCCACGCCAGCACGGCCCGCACCCGCCGATGGTCCTGGTGGTCGGCGGGCAGGTCGAGCTTGGTGAAGATGTTCGACACGTGCTTCTCCACCGCGCCGAGGGTGAGTACCAGGCGGTCAGCGATGGCGGGGTTGGTCAGCCCCTCGGCCATCGCGGCCAGCACCTCGCGCTCCCGCTCGGTCAGCGCGTCCAGTCGCGACCGGCGACGGTTGCGCGCCGGGATCTGGGAGACCACCTCCGGATCGAGGGCGGTGCCGCCCGCCGCGACCCGCTCGAGGGCGGCGAGGAAGTCGCCCACGTCGGCGATCCGGTCCTTCAGCAGGTAGCCGAATCCACCGGTGTCGTTGGCCAGCAGCTCCGCTGCGTAGCGCTCCTCCACGTACTGCGACAGCACGAGCACGGGTTGCGGTTCATCCTCACCGCTGCGCAGCTCATGGGCGGCGCGCACACCGTCATCGCGGTGGTCCGGCGGCATGCGCACGTCCACCACGGCGATGTCCGGTCGGTGGTCGCGAACGGCGGCGAGCAGTGCCGGGGCGTCGCCCACGGCGGCGACGACCTCGTGGCCCCGGTCCGTGAGCAGGCGGGTCAGGCCCTCGCGCAGCAGCGCGGCGTCCTCCGCGATCACGATCTCCACGGGACCTCCAGTCGCACCGAGGTGGGCCCGCCCGGCGGGCTCGCAACCGACAGCGTGCCGCCGGCAGCCCGTGCCCGCGAGATGAGGCCGGCGAGGCCGGTGCCGTCGGCCGGTTCCGCGCCGCCCTGGCCGTCGTCGATGACCTCGGCGATCAGGTCGTCCTCCTGCACGTACACCTGGACCCAGGCGCCCGCCGCGCCGCTGTGCTGCCCCACGTTGGTCAGCGCCTCGGCCACGGTGAAGTAGACCAGGGAGGAGATGGGCTCCGCCAGGTCGTGGGGCACCCGGACGTCGAGACGGGTCGGCACCGGGCAGCGGTCGGCGACCTCGTCGACCTCGACTCCGCGTGCCAGCGCGTCCTTCACCTCGCCGAGCTCCAGGGCGAGCGAGGTCAGGTGGACCTGCGCACCGTCGTGCAGGTCCCGCTCCATGCGGCGACGCTTCGTGTCGGCCACCTCGACGGCAGCGGCGCGCTGCTGCTCCAGGCGTTCGCGGTGCTGCCGGGCGGTAGGGCCGAGGAGTCCACGGCTCAACCGTTCGAACACCCAGCCCGCCCCGGTCGCGACGGTCCCGAGGAGCACGGCCACCAGCACCAGCAGGACCATGACCGCGGCCGCGTACGCCGCACCGTCACCGAGCTGCTCGACCAGCCAGGGCTCGACCGGTCCGAGCTCGAAGTCCCGGTCGACGCCCGGCGCCGGCCAGGTCAGCCCCACCAGCAGGGAGAACCAGCAGAACGCCACGGCCCAGAACCCGACGGTCGCCACGGGGAAGGCGAGCACGTGGAACAGCAGCGCCCGCCACGCCGTCGCGTCCGTCGCTCGCGCCCAGAGCGCGGCCGGTCGCCACCACGGTGACGCTGCCACGAGCGGTGGCGCGGGGATCCGGACCCCCAGCACAGCGACGATCACCTGCCGTTGCAGGCCGCCGTAGGCACGACCCAGCGCGACGACCAGTACCAGGAGGGGCACCCCGATGGCCAGGGGGATCAGGGACACCCGCGGGCCCCGTAGCCGGTGCGTCGTCGGATGCCTCGTGCTCGGCACCGCCCGCGGCGCGCGATCCCCCGCCACATCAGGCACGCCGGACCGGACCGGCCTGGCCGCGCACGCAGGTCGCCCCGGCCGGCGGTTCGCGTCGCGGCAGCGGTCAGGAGGTCCTTCGAGCCGTTACCGGCCCCGAGCTGGACCGCTAGAGCGCTGCTGGCGCGCAGCACAACCGCACCCTGGCCCTTGTCACCCGTCGTCTCGACGGGCAGCATCAGCACAAGCGCGCAGGAGGCGGCACGATGCCGGGGAGGGGCGGAGAGTCCATGGACGCAGGAACGGCTGCTGCGGAGGCACGGCTGGATCGGGTCGACCAGGAGTCCGCTCGCCGCGAGGATGAGGAGCTTGATCAGCCCTCCACCGACGGCGTCGAGCCGGACGGTTTCGGCTTCCACCTCGACGACCCGGAGATCGACCTCCTCGCCGACGACATGGACGCCGGGCTGCGTGATGATCGCGAGGCGGACGCCATCGACGCCCTCGCGGAGCCCTTCAACGCGCGCGATGTCGACGGGCTGCTCGCGGTCATCGCGCTCGATGCCGAGGTTCCCGGGTTCGCCGGTCCGGACCTTGGCGACCTGCCGGAGGCGGTACAGGACCTGTGGCGCCGCCGGCCGACCTGCCTGCTGACACGCGGCTACGTCCAGCGCGAACACGTCGGCGTGCTGTGGGAGCACGACGGCAGCGACTGGTGGCGCACGGCGGTGGTCCACGTCGACGACGTCGAGGACGGGCTGATCGGGGTGTTCGAGTTCAGCGAGGACACGGCGCTGCTCGAGCGGGTCCAGTGCGAGCCGCCCGGCCCCGACGAGCTCGACGAGGTGTCGAGGTGGTCGGTGTGGGACGAGGGCGTGGAGTCGCCACGCGGCTGACCGCTGTGGCTGGCCCGGTGGCCATGGCCCACGGGCTCAGCGCGCGTTGAAGTACTTCGCCTCCGGGTGGTGGAGCACGATCGCCGAGGTCGACTGCTCCGGGTGCAGCATGAACTCGTCGGTCAGCTCCACGTCGATGGCGCGCGGGTCCACCAGACGGAACAGCTTGGCCTGATCCTCGAGGTCGGGACACGCGGCGTAGCCGAAGGAGTAGCGCGACCCGCGGTAGCCCTGCCGGAACCAATCCTGCACGCTGGGCCCGTCCTGGTCGGCGATGCCGAGCTCCTCGCGGATCCGCCGGTGCCACAGCTCCGCGAGGGCCTCCGCCATCTCCACCCCGAAGCCGTGGGCGAACAGGTAGTCCTGGTAGCGGTCCTCGGCGAACAGCCTCGCCGCGACGTCGCTGATCCGCCGCCCCATGGTGACCACCTGGATGCCGAGCACGTCGGGCACTCCCTGCTCGACGGGTCGCAGGAAGTCGGCGATGTTCAGGAACCGGCCAGTGGTCTGACGGGGGAAGGAGAAGCGCTCCAGCTCCCGCCCCAGGGGCGCATCCGGATCCCACACCACCAGCTCGTCCCCGTCGCCGTTGGCCGGGTAGTAGCCGTAGACGACCTCCGGGGTGATGACCTTCTCCGCCTGCGCCCGCGCCAGCCACTCGCGCAGTACCGGTCGTGCCTGGCGCTCCAGGAGCTCCTGGTACGCCTCCGGCGAGAGTGAGCCCGGGGTGAAGCCCCACTGGTTGCGGAACAGCGCCACCTCGTTCAGCAGCGGCGCCACCTCGGCGATCGGGATGCCGCGGACGGTGCGCTGGCCCCAGAAGGGTGGCGTGGGCACCTCGATGTCGGTAGCCGTAGCCGACCGCGGACGGCCCTGGGCGTCCCGGGCCGGTACGTCCGTCGCGGCGCGGGTCACCGTGGGCCTGCGGCGGTGCCGGCGCTCGGCCAACCCCGTGCGTACCCCGGCGCCCGGTCGCCCGTTGCCCCCGCTGCCCGTCGCCGCCACCTCGGCGTCGGCACCATCGGCCACGTCGGTCGGTGCAGGGACACCACCGGCTGCCGCCGCGGCGCGCGAGGTCGCGGACGCAGGCGCCGCCTGGGCGGCCTGCGCGGCGGCCGCCTCCGCCGCGGCCCGCCGGGCGGCCATCACCGCGTCAAGGACACGAAGGCCCTCGAAGGCGTCCTTGCAGTAGAACACCTCACCCTCGTAGATGGCGCGCAGGTCGTCCTCGACGTAGCCGCGGGTCAGGGCCGCGCCACCGAGCAGCACCGGGTACCTCGTCGCCAGCTCCCTGGCGTTCAGTTCCTCGAGGTTCTCCTTCATGATCACCGTGGACTTCACCAGCAGGCCCGACATGCCGATGGCGTCGCAGGCGTGCTCCTCGGCGGCGTCGATGATCACGTCGACCGGCTGCTTGATGCCGAGGTTGACGACGTCGTAGCCGTTGTTGCGCAGGATGATGTCGACGAGGTTCTTACCGATGTCGTGGACGTCGCCCTTCACGGTGGCGAGCAGCACCCGGCCCTTGGTGGAGGACGCCCCGCCGGCCGCCTCGATGTGCGGTTCGAGGTGGGCGACGGCGGTCTTCATCGTCTCCGCCGACTGGAGCACGAAGGGCAGCTGCATCTGCCCGGAGGCGAACAGCTCGCCGACCGTGGCCATCCCGGCGAGCAGGAATCGGTTGATGATGTCCAGGGGCGGGTGGCCCTCCAGCGCCGCGTCGAGGTCGGCGTCGATGTCGTCCCGGTCGCCGTCGATGATGCGGCGTTCGAGGCGCTCCTCGACGGGCAACGCCGCGAGCTCCTCGGCGGAGGCGCCGGCCTCGCGCTCGCCCTCGAACAGGCGCATCAGCTCGTGGAGGGGGTCGTAGTCCTTCTGCCTCGGGACCGGGTCGCCGCCGTCCTCGAGTGCCACCGGCGTACCCGCCGTCCCCCGGCGGTCATGGATCAGGTCCGTGGCGACCGCCACCTGCTCGGCGGGGATGCGGTGCAGGGGCAGGATCTTGCCCGGGTGCACGATGGCGGAGTCGAGCCCCCGGTCCATCGCCTCCTTCAGGAACACCGAGTTCAGCACCTGCCGTGCCGCGGGGGACAGGCCGAAGGAGACGTTCGACACCCCGAGCGTCGTCGCGCAGCCCGGGACCGCGACCTTGACCCGTTCGATCGCTTCCAGGGTCTCCAACGCGTCGCGCCGCAGGTCCTCCTGGCCGGAGCCGAGCGGGAAGGTCAGGCAGTCGAAGATCAGGTCGTGCGCCTCGAGGCCGTACTCGTCGATGGCGATGCGGGCCACGCGCTCGCACACCTCGACCTTCCAGTCCGCGGTACGGGCCTGTCCCTGTTCGTCGATCGCCAGGACGATCACCGCCGCGCCGTAGCGCTTGGCCAGGGGCAGCAGGTGGTCGGCCTTGACCCGTCCGTCCTCGAGGTTGACGGAGTTGATCACGGCCCGGCCACCGAGTCGGGTGAGCGCCTCCTCGATGACCTCGGGCTCCGTGGAGTCGATCACCAGCGGCAGGGTCGACTGCGTCGCGTAGCGGTCGACGATCGAGCGGATGTCGGGGGCGCCCTGGCGGCCGACGTAGTCCACGCACACGTCCAGCACGTGGGCGCCCTCGCGGGTCTGGGAGCGGGCGAGCTGGACGGTGCCGTCCCAGTCCTCGGCGAGCAGCAGCTCCCGGAAGGCCTTGGACCCGTTGGCGTTGGCACGCTCGCCGATGGCCAGGAAGGCGTTCTCCTGCTCCATGGGCACGGCCGCGTAGAGCGACGCGAGCGCCGGACGCCACTCCACCGCGATCGGATCCCGTGCTGCCTCGGCGAAGTCGTCGTGCTGCGGTGCTGCCGCGGCACGGGTGTCCGCCACCTCGGCGTGGGTGTCCGCCACCTCGGCGGTGTCGCCCTCGCCGGACGCGCCAGGGCGCCCTGTGTCCGGGCTGGTCGGGTCGTCCTGCGCGGGTGGTGCGGTGAGCCGCCCCGCCGCGCCGGGTCGTGTCGCGCCGGGGCGATCCACCGCGCGCGGTCGCGGGGTACGCCCTTCCACCGCGCGCACCACCTCGGCGAGGTGGGCAGGGGTGGTTCCGCAGCACCCACCGACGATCCCCACGCCCAGCTCCGAGACGAACTCCCGGTGGGCGTCAGCCAGTCCCTCGGGGCCGAGTGGATAGACGGTCCGGTCGTCCTCGAGGTGGGGGATGCCGGCGTTGGGTACCACGCTGATAGGGAGCCGGGAGGTCCGGGCCAGGGTGCGGACGTGCTCGCGCATGTCCGCCGGCCCCGTGGCGCAGTTCATGCCCAGCACGTCGATGGACAGCGGGTCGAGGGCGGCGATCGCAGCGGGCGGTTCGGTGCCGAGCAGGAGGGTGTTGATGTCCTTCTCGACGGTGAACTGCACCATCAGGGGGCTGCGCTCGCCCCGCTCCACGAACACGTCGTTGGCGGCGGCCACCGCGGCTTTGACCTGCAGCAGGTCGAAACAGGTCTCGATCAGGATGACGTCGCTGCCGCCGTCCAGCAGCCCGCGGACCTGCCGGCGGTAGCCCTCCTCCATCGTCGCGATGTCGATGAAGTCACGGGTGTCCGCGGGGTCCTTGCCGAGCGACAGCGTCGGCGACCGGGTCCCGGGGCCGATGGAGCCGATCACGTAGCGCGGGTCGCCGGGGCCGGCGTGGTCGTCGGCGGCGCGGCGGGCCACCCGGGCGGCCAGGCGGTTGAGTTCCTCGGTGTCCGCGCCCAGCCCGTACTCGTCGAGCACCCACGGCGCACCACCGAAGGTGTTGGTCTGGACCGCGTGGACCCCGACCTCGAGGAAGTCGCGGTGGACCCGCTCGACGACGTCGGGTCGGGTGCGAACCAGGACCTCGTTGCAGCCGTCGAGGTGGTCCCCGCCGAAGTCGTGGGGGGTCAGCCCGGCCGCCTGCAGGCTGGTGCCCATGCCGCCGTCGAGGATCAGGACGCGCGAACGCAGCCCGTCGAGGAACGGGTGGTGGTCGAGGGGTGGGAGGGGTGCGGCGCTCACGTGGGGTGAGGGTACGCGGGCTGGGTCGGCGCCGCGGCCGGGGTGCCTGCTCTCCGCCGCGCTCAGTTGCGCCCCGACACAGCCCCGACCGCTGGGGGGAGACGTCGAGTGGCAACCACGCCGGCTACCGGCCACACGCAGCCAACGTCAGACCGCCCGCCCAGGCACCGCCACGCTGTTCGCGGAGCCCGGCCTATCCACAGCGGATGGTGTGCTATCCACAGGCGCGTCGATCCCGCGGCCGCACTCACTCCGGCGCAGGGCAGCATCCGTGAGCGTCCAGCAGGAAGGGCGGAAGGGCCGCGTCGGGATGGCAGCCACACCGGGATCGGGCTTGCACCACGCATCGGCAGTCGGTCGCGACCCGACGCGAACTGGGGCGGGCCCCGCGGGGTACGGGTCTCAGCCGGATCGGCTGGCGCGACTCTCACGCGTCGCCCGACGCCAGTTCGGCATCGTGACGACGCGGCAGGCCGCTGCCGTGGGCCTCGATCACCACGCCTTGGCCGCGCTCCTGCGGCGTGGGGTGCTCACGCGCCGGTTCCGAGGTGTGTACGCCTTCCTGGGCGCACCGGACCGGCGTGAGGCCCGTTGGCTCGCCGCGCAGCTGGCCACGGGCGGCAGCGGCACGCTCTCGCATGGGACCGCTGCGGCAGCGCACGGACTGCAGGTCGACGTGCCGGATACGCGCATCCACGTGACGGTTCGCCGCCGGCCCCGTCGGGTGCCCGCGGGGGTGGTCGTGCACGAGTCACCCGACCTCGCCGTACCCACGGTGCTGCGTCATGGCGTGCTCCCGGTGACCTCGGTCGCCCGCACACTGTGTGACGTCGCCGGCGTTGCGAGGGATACCGCGGGTCTGCGTACGGCCGTGGCTGCCGCGGTTCGGTCGGGGCAGGTGACACCGGAGCAGGTGGGTCATGAGATGGGGCTACGGCGTCGCTTCGTCGGGCGCGCGGCGCTGCGACAGGTGTTGGACGAACTGACGCCGCTGGAGCTGCAGGCGCGGAGCGAACTGGAGTCGCTGTTCCTCCGCGTGACCCGCGCAGGTGGGGTCCCGCCGACCACGATGAACCACCGGGTGAGGGACGCCGACGGTCGGACCCGCTACCTCGACGCGGTGTGGCTGCCGGCGGGCGTGTACGCGGAACTGGATTCGAGGCGGTTCCACGGCACCCTGGTGGACTGGCATGATGACGCGCGACGGGAGAACGCCGTGGTGCTCGCGGGATTCCCCGTCTGCCTCCGCTTCTCCTGGTGGGACCTCCAGCACCACCCCGGACTGGTGGTGGACACCGTCCGGCGCGCCCTCTCCGCGGCGACCTGACAGGCCTTCAGCGCGTGCAGCGTCTGCTCCGCAGATGGGGTGCCGGGCCCAGGGTGCGGCGAGCGCACCGACGACCCACCGAGCTGTCCTGGCGGTGCGGAGGCGTCATGACGCTTCGTCCGTGGTGCGCCGCTGCAGGCGGGTGCTGCCGGGTGCTGCCGGTTGCCCCACGACGTGTGACCGCACAGGTCGAGCAAGGGTCGTGGGGCAACGTGCGGCCACGGTTGGGTGGCAACGCTGCGGGGCGGCACGTGGCCACGGTTGGGTGGCAACGCTGCGGGGCGGCACGCGGCAGGTCGCGTGCGCGTGATCCGCGCCGTCCGGCACCGCGCGGCGGCCCGGGTTCGCGCTGGGACCGCCGGCCCGCGATACTGCCCCGCCATGCCGCTGTTCGCCCGCAAACCGCCGCTGCCCGCAGACCTCCACGAGGCCTGGCAGGCCTTCCTCGACTGCGCCGAGGTGATCGAGGGTGGCCGCCGGGTGCTCCTCGGTGTGCTGCCCACCGGCCGGGTCGAACCCGCCCCGGTCGGCGTCGGGACCGACGCCGTCCGCCGGGCCATCACCGACGCCAGGGCCTGGATGCCACGTTGGCGCGTGCAGCAGCTCGAGGACGACTGGCAGGACTGCCTGACGGCGTTGGATGAGGCGGAGGCGGCCTGCGACGAGGTCGACGAGGTTGCAGGGACCACCCGCGAGCTGGAGGAGCTGCTCGAAGCGGTCCAGGACGTGATCGAGCCGCTGGATGTCTTCGCCGACGCGGAGCGCGCCTGGCGTCGGGGCTGGAAGCTGCCCAGGGACGTGGGTGGTTCCGCGGACGGCGCTCCTGGTTCCGCGGACGGCGCTCCTGGATCCGGCGGTGGCGTGCCTGGATCCGGCGGTGGCGTGCCTGGATCCGGCGGTGGCGTGCCTGGATCCGGCGACGGCACGCCGTGATCCGGGCGACGGCACCGGAGGTCTGCGCGGCGACCCCGTCGGGGTCGCCGCAGCGTCCGGTGGGACGTCAGCGGATGCGGGCATCCGGAACGCAGGGACGACGGGCGGTGCGTCGCCCGGGGAGGCCATGACGTGGAGCAGGACCCCCGGCCCGACACGCCGGCACCGCCGGACGCCGGCCCTCGACGTACCCCGGTGAGCTACGCGGACGCTGGCGTCGATCTCGATGCGGCGGAGCGCAGCGTCGCCATGCTCGGCGACATCGTCCGGCGCGCCACCCGGCCCGAGGTGCTCGGCGGTATCGGCGGCTTCGGTGGGCTGTTCGCCTTCGACACCACCCGGTACCGGGAACCGGTCCTCGTGAGCTCGACCGACGGTGTCGGGACCAAGGTGGACCTCGCGCGCCAGCTCGGCGTGCTCGACACCATCGGGCAGGACCTGGTGGCCATGGTCGTCGATGACCTGGTGGTCACCGGTGCCGAACCGCTGTTCTTCAACGACTACCTCTCCGTCGGCTCCCTCGATGTTGACCGTGTTGCCGACGTGGTGCGTGGGATCGCCGACGGCTGCGCTCTGGCCGGATGCGCGCTCGTCGGCGGCGAGACCGCCGAACACCCCGGCCTGCTGGGGGCGGACGAGTTCGACCTCGCCGGGTTCGGTGTCGGCGTCGTGGAGCGCGACGCCATCCTGGGACCGGACCGCGTCCAGGCCGGGGATGCCCTGATCGCGATGCCGTCCTCAGGTCTGCACAGCAACGGCTACAGCCTGGTCCGCCGCGTCGTGGCCGGCCTCGACCTCGCCGCTGATCACGGACTGGGCGCACCGCTCGGCGAGCTCCTGCTCACCCCCACCCGCATCCACGCTCCCGACTGCCTCGCACTCGTCGAGTCGGCGGAAGCGCGGGTCCACGCCTTCAGCCACATCACCGGCGGTGGTCTTCCGGGCAACCTGCCCCGGGTGCTGCCCGATCACCTCGGCGCGGTGGTCGACACCTCGAGCTGGCGCTGGCCCGACATCGTGACCTGGCTCGCGGAGGAGGGGCCCATCGACGAGGCAGAGATGTGGCGGACCTTCAACTGCGGCGTCGGGATGGTCGCCGTCGTCGACCCTGCCGACGCGGAGCGTGCCGTCGAGCTGCTCGTGTCACGGGGCGTCGCCGCATGGCGGATGGGGGAGGTCGTCGAGTCGGGAGGTGCCACGGCGGACACCGTCCACCTCATGCCGTGAGCACGCGCCGCTGCCGCAACCGACCATCGGACAGGGGCCAGGTCGGTTGCCGATCCGGCGCGCCCCGGCACCCTGAGCGTCGCCGCGCCCTCGCGCGCGGCGTTCGATCATCGCAACCACCAACCGAGAACCGATCAGCGGAGTGCACCCACGACATGCGACCACGGACCCTCGTAGTGGCAGCCGCCACCGCCCTCGTGCTCGCCGCCTGCGGCGACACGGACGAGGAACCCGACCAGGACGCGACGGCTACCACCCAGGAGGAGGACGCAGACGAGAACGGGGAAGGGATCGACGTCACCCAGGAGGACGAGGATCGCGCGCAGGTGGAGACGGACGACTTCGCCGCCGACGCAGGTGTCGGTTCACTCCCCGAGGACTGGCCAGAGGAGCTCGCGCTGCCGGACGTGCCGGATCTGGAGATCACCCTCGCCACCATCGTCGAGTCCGGTGATGAGCGGGTCCTCCAGGCGAACCTCACCTTCCCCGGCGATCTGGACGACGCGCGCACCTACTTCGAGGGGCTCGCGGGCGCCGGCTTCGAGGTGGAGATCACCGAGGACCTCGACGCCCCGCTGCCGCGCATCGACGCCGAGGTGGACGGCAACGGCTGGGCGGGCACCATCACCGCCCAGGAGGGTCCGACCATCATCGTGGACTACCAAATGCAGGGGTCGTGACCGCTCCCGGTGCGCGCGGGTCCGCCATCTGCCGCGGGCGGAGCGACGCCGGCGGCGAGCGGGTAACGCCCATCCGGCGAACGACGGCCCGTCCGCGCCAGCGACGCGCGGAGCGGATAGCAGAGACTACGGAGCGTGGTAGCGAGGTGCTGTTGCCCACGTGACGTGCGAACATCCTGGCTAGCGAGGGTCGATGCCGCTCCGGCTCGGCCTCCGGGGGCCGTCACGACGGAGGCAGGCCATGGGTGCGACCGCGCTGCCATCGGGGGCGGTGCTCCTGATCGCGCTGCTGGTCGCTGCCCTGCTCGCCGTTGCGGTGGTCGCATGGCTGGCGTGGCGAGCCGCGCGCCGTCGCGGTCAGGCGCTGGCCGAGGAGCGCGCCCGGCACGCGTCGACCCGTGACGAGGCGCGGCGGATGGCGGTGCTGGACCTCGCAGCCCGGGGGCTCGCCGGTGCGCGGGACGATGAGGAGATCACCCGGCTCGCCGGCGCGGCTGCAACCGAACTGCTCGGTGCCAGCAGCACCGTCGTGGTGCTCCGTGCCTCGGACGATCTGCTCGTGAGCCGCACGGCGAGCGACGAAGGTGCCGTTGCCGACGTCGATGACACCGACGTCCAGTGGCTCGCCGAACGTGCGCTGCGGCGAGGTGCGACGCTCCGGGCGGAGCGTCGCGATGCCTCCGAGGGCTCGCCGCAGGAGGGCAGCGCAGCTGGGGCCACCGCGCTGGCCACGCCGCTGCGGGACGCCGAGGTGCTCCTCGGCGCGCTGGTCCTCCGGGGTCTCCCCGAGGTGTCCCGTCCCAGCGCAACGGACGTCGTGCTCGCGGAACGTCTGGCCGGGCACGTCACCCGGGCGATCGTGCGGGTGCGGCAGGACCGAGCGGTCCCGCAGCCGCAGCCCGGGCGGTCGGTCGGTGCTGCGACGCAGGGTGCCGGTGACCCGTCCGCACCGCCGGCCAGGCCCGCGCACGCGTCGCAGCCGGCAGCCGCCGACCGCGGGGCCGCGCGTGACGACACCATCGACCTCACCGACGCACCCGCGGCGCCCGACGTGCCGGCGCCCGACGTGCCGACGCCCGAGGGCGCGCCGGCACCTCCGAGTGGAACGGTCGTTGACCTCGCCACGCTCGCGCGATCGGCAGCCACGGACGCCCGCGAGCGGGCTGCCGCCGAGGGGGCGCCTCGGCGGGTGGCCGTGCTGGCCCCGCCACAGGCCCGGCTCACGCAGCCGGAGGGCGCGCTCTCGGGGCTCGTCGACGCGGTGTTCTCGCTGGTCCTCGAACGCACCGAGCCCGGCAGCAACCTCGCTGTCGAGGTGCTGGGCCTGGGGGGCGGCTGGGAGCTGGTGGTCACCCATGCAGGGGAGCCGATCGAGGAGGAGGCCCTGGACGCCGCCGGGTTGCCCGCGCGGGTGTCGCGTCTGGGCGGGGCCATCGAGTCAGGGGAGGGCGCCGGCGTCTCTCGGGTGCGCGTGCGCCTGCCGGAGACCCGTGCGGTTCCCGCCGGCGGTCCCACCACGTCGGCGGCGACCGACACCTGAGGCCAGGCGCGGGTGGCTGCGCGGTCAGCCGTCGCCGAGACGGAAGCCGGCGAGACGCCCAACCGCCGCGATCCGGCGCTCAGCCACGCGGAGCGCGGCCACCTCGGTGCTCACACCTTCGCGGCGCGACACGTCGATGATGTGCGACAGGGTCCGGGGGATGACCTCCGCGCGCTGACGGGCCCGGTCGGGGGAGTAGCCCGCCGGATGGAGTTCGTTGGCGACGTTGATCACCCCGCCGGCGTTGACCACGTAGTCCGGTGCGTACAGCACCCCCCGCTCGTGCAGGTGCTCGGCGTCCGCGGGCCCCGCGAGCTGGTTGTTCGCGCCGCCGCACACCACCCTGGCCTGCAACCGGTCGATCGTGGTCGCGTCGAACACCCCGCCCAGCGCGTTGGGTGACAGGACGTCGGCGTCCACCTCGAGCACGTCACGCGGTTGCACCACCTCGACACCGGGGAGCTCCGCGACCCGGGCGACAGCCTCCGGGTCGATATCGGCGACGCTGACCTTCGCGCCGTCCGCAACGAGGTGCTCGACCAGCCGACGTCCCACCTTGCCGAGACCCTGGACGGCGACATGGCGGGCACCGAGCTCCGGTGTGCCGAACGCCGCGGCGCACGCGGCCTCGATGGCGAGATGCAGACCGATGGCGGTCAGCTCCCCGGAGTCGCCCGACCCACCCTCCACGGGGTCGGCACCGGTCGCCCAGCGCGTCTCGCGTCGGATCACCGCCATGTCCGCAGGGGTCGTGCCGATGTCACAGGCCGTGACGTAGCGGCCGCCGAGGCTCGCGATCATCCGGCCGTAGGCGCGCAACAGCGCCTCCGACCGCAGCTCGCCCGGATCGCCGACGATGACGGCCTTGCCCCCGCCCTGGTCCAGTCCTGCGCACGCCGACTTCAGCGTCATGGCCCGCGACAGGCGGAGCACGTCGTCCAGGGCCGCCCCGTCATCGGGGTAGGTGCAGAACCGCGTCCCGCCGAGGGCGGGACCGAGCACCGTGGAGTGGATGGCGATGATGCAGCGCAACCCCGTGGTCTCGTCCTGGCCGAACACCACCTGCTCGTGGCCCTCGAAGCGTCCGAAGATCCGTGACATCGGCTGCTCCTCTCCCCGCGGTGCCCGGCGAGGGACGGCGCACCCGCCCACGTCGCCGGTGACGTCGGTCCCCCTGACCGTAGTCGCCCGCCTCGCCGCGGGCGGCGCCGTCCTGCGCTGCCGTCGCTCGCACCGGCTGGCGCTATCTGGCTACCGTCCCGGCATGCCCGTGCCCCGCGCCCAGCTGAAGGTCTTCGCTCCGCTCACGGCCTTCCCCGAGCCGGAGCAGGCCCGGCTGCGCGCCGAGGTTGCGGAGGGCCGGGGCCTGTCACGCAGTCGCGCCCACGAGATCGAGGAGCGTCGCCTCCGCGTCGCGCTGCGCACGGGGCGTGCGCCCACCTCGCCAGGTGTTGTCCAGGTCCGGCGGGTCGCCGACGAGCTGATGGTCTGTCCCCTGGACCTCGAGACGCGGGCCGGGGTCGCGTGGTCGGTACTGGCCGCGAGTGCACCCACACCGCTGCTCGATGCGGCCCTGCCGGAACCCGGCGCGAAGACGCGTCTGGAACGCGCGGCGTCCGGGATCCCGCAGGTGCTGGACCACCCCTTCCACGCCCCCCTGCACTGGTTCCTGGCCTTCTCCCCCGGTGAGCAGCGGTTCACCGACCCGCCGGAGGGCCGCGGTCCTCGCCTCACGCACCTGACCACGGTGGGCCAGGCGGCCACCCGCGTGGAGCGCGTCCTGGAGGTCGTCGAGGAGGTCCTGGTCGACGCCGAGGAGGTCGTCCTCGCGCTCGCGGAGCTCGGGGTGTGGCTCGACGCCTTCGATCCGCTGTCGCTGCTGGAGTTGGACCACGGCACCGCCGCCCGTGCCCGCGGTGCAGCGTCACTGCGGCGCGACACCACCTGCGCCCAGCTCTGGCGCGCCGTCGAGGCGCTCGAGGACGGCGACGACCACGCTGCTGCCGTGGCCTACGCGGCGGCACGGGCCTTCTGGTCGCGGGAGCGGGCGCTGTCCAGCGCGAGCTGAGCCCCGTCACAGCTGGCGGCGCCCTCCACGTCGGTGTCACGTCGCCCGGTGGGTGAGCGCGCGCGTGCCACCGGCGATCGCTCGGTGCAGCACCTCGGGGGTGATGTTGCCGCCGGACAGCACCACCCCGACCCGACGGCCACGAACGTCGATGCCGCCGGCGAGGACCGCCGCCAGCGCCGACGCCCCGGAAGGCTCCACGACCTGCTTGGTGATCGCCGCCAGCTCCGCCACCGCGGCCAGCACGGTCGCGTCATCCACCCCGATGATGCGGTCGACGAGGGAGCGCAGCACCGCCAGCGGCAGGTGCCCCACCGCGGTGGTCTGCTGGCCGTCGAGCAGCGTGCGCGGCACGTCGACCTCGACCACCTCGCCCGCCGCGAGGGCGTCCCGCGCGGCCCGCCGTGCCGCCGGTTCGACCCCGACGATCTCGAGGGCGCCGGTCGCAGCCGTCACGGCGACAGCGCACCCGGACAGCAACCCGCCGCCGCCGACGGGGACCACCAGCAGGTCGAGGTCGGGCACCTGCTGCACGAGCTCACGGCCGACGGTGCCCTGTCCGGCCATCACCTCCGCGTGGTCGAAGGGTGGGAGGACGGTGGCACCACGATCCTCGGCGAGAGCCGCACCGATCGCCGCCCGGTCCTCGCCGTAGCGGTCGTAGGTCACCACCTCGGCGCCGTACCTGCGGGTCGCGCGCAGCTTCACGTCGGGGGCGTCGGTGGGCATCACCAGGGTGGCGGGCACCTCGTGGAGCGCCGCCGCCAGGGCGATCGCCTGCGCGTGGTTGCCGGACGAGAAGGCGACCACACCCCGGCGGCGGGTGGCCGCGTCCAGGGCGGCGACGGCGTTGTAGGCCCCCCGGAACTTGAACGCGCCGACGCGTTGGAGGTGCTCGGCCTTGCAGAACAGCCGCCCCCCGGTGGCCTCGTCCCACAGCCGCGATGTCAGGACCGGGGTGCGGTGCGCGATCCCGTGGAGACGGGACGCGGCCCGTGCGACGTCGTCGGCGTCGATCGGCAGGTCGGCGACGACCGACCCCTCGCACGCCCCCACCCCGGCGCTCAGTAGATCCCGAGGGCGTCGCGGATGTCGTCCGCCACCGCCGGGGAGGTCAGCGACTGCACGGTGCGCAGCCGGTAACGGCGCTCGCTGTCGGTGCCCTCGGCCACCCAGCCGTGGGCGCCCTCACGCAGCAACTCCGCCGCCGTCGCCGCGATGTCGTCGCGCCCCAGGTAGCGACCGAGGTCGCTGAGGTCGCTCAGCGCCGCGAGCCGGGCCTCCTCGTCGCCGACGTCGGCGGCGTAGGCCTCGACCAGCAGCGAGGGAGCCTGCGGGTCGTCGCTGAGACAGAGCTGTGCGGTGTGCATGGCCATGTTCAGCTGGCGTTCGAGGTGGGCCGTGCGCGTGAAGGACGCCAGTCGGACGGCGCGGTCCGGTCCCGGTTCCTCCTTCTCGAAGGCGCGGAACTCCTTGCGCAGGTCACGGACCCGCTGATCCGGGGTGACGGGCTTGTTGCTGGCGTTCGCTGCCACCGACGTGCTCCTGCGGGCGCTGCGGGGACCGGGCTGTACGGGTCACGCTACTCGTCGGCGCGGTGCCACCGCCGGTGCGCTCCTCCGGACGGCCATGGTCAGGGGGGATCGCACAGCTCGACGGTGCGCGCCCGCAGCTCCTCCGCCGCCGCCTCCAAGGCCGGGTCCCGCAGCTCCGCGTCTCCCTCCGCGGCGGCGACCTCCAGCAGGTCCACCACCTGGCGGGCCTGCGGCTCGAGATCGTCGGGCGCCTGGGCGAGCACCTCGTCCGCGGCCTCACGTGCGGTCACCGGCGACCCGGACTCGATCGCGGTGGTGGCGCGCGTGATCGCCAGGCAGAACCGTGCCCGGTCGGTCAGCTCCTGGGTCTGGGTCCGCAGCTCGTCCACCCGCGTGTCCAGGTCCGCGCAGCCGCTGAGGGTGGCCAGCAGCATGACGGCGGGCAGCAGCAGGATCCAGCGAGGCATCCACCAACGGTACCTGGCCGGAGGTCGTCCGACCCATGCCCGGGCCGGCACGGGCCCCGGCGCGGCCCGTGCGGACCGGTTACCGTTGCCACCCCGGCGGTCAACGGCAGCACGTAGGCACCCACACGCCGCACTCCTCCCGCTCCGTCCGCCGCCGGCCCGTCCTCCAGGAGGCCCCCGTGGCGAACACCGACCAGCCGATCATCACCGATGGGATCCCCGCCCAGTACCCGGATGTCGACGAGATCGAGACCCGCGAGTGGCTCGAGTCCTTCGACGCCGTGGTGGAGGAGCACGGCGCCACCCGGGGCCGGTTCCTGCTGCTGAAGGTGCTGCAGCGGGCGCGGGAGGCCAACATCGGCATCCCGTCGCTGACCACCACCGACTACATCAACACCATCCCGCCGGAGCGCGAGCCGGAGTTCCCCGGCGACGAGGCGCTCGAGAAGCGCATCCGGCGCCACATCCGCTGGAACGCCGCGGTGATGGTCCATCGCACCAACGTGCGCAACGGGACCGGTGGCCACATCGGCACCTACGCCTCCGCCGCCTCGCTCTACGAGGTCGGCTTCAACCACTTCTTCCGTGGCCACGATGCACCGGGCGGCGCGGACCACGTCTTCTTCCAGGGGCACGCCTCCCCGGGCATCTACTCCCGCGCCTTCCTCGAGGGGCGGCTGAACGAGGCCCAGCTCGACCGCTTCCGCACCGAGGTGGAGGACGGTGGGCTCTCCTCCTACCCCCACCCGCGGCTGATGCCGGAGTTCTGGGAGTTCCCGTCCGTCTCCATGGGGCTCGGCCCGCTCAACGCGATCTACCAGGCGCGCTTCAACCGCTACCTGCACAACCGCGGCTTCAAGGACACCTCGGACCAGCACGTATGGTTCTTCGGTGGCGACGGGGAGACCGCGGAGCCGGAGTCGCTGGGTGCCCTGGCGGTCGCGTCGCGTGAGGGGCTCGACAACCTCACCTTCGTCGTCAACTGCAACCTCCAGCAGCTCGACGGCCCCGTGCGCGGGAACGGCAAGATCATCCAGGAGCTCGAAGGGGTGTTCCGCGGCGCCGGATGGAACGTCATCAAGGTCATCTGGGGACGCGAGTGGGACGAGTTGCTCGCCCTCGACGTGGACGGCGCGCTGGTCAGGCGGATGAACGAGGTCCCCGACGGCCAGATGCAGACATACACCGCGAAGGGCGTGCCCTTCGTGCGCGAGGACTTCTTCGGCGCCGACGAGAAGCTCAAGGCGATCGCCGACCGCTACACCGACGACCAGCTCGCCCTGCTGACCCGCGGTGGCCACGACTACCGCAAGGTCTACGCGGCCTTCAAGGCGGCCACGGAGACCACCGGCGCGCCCACGGTCATCCTCGCCCAGACCGTCAAGGGTTGGACGCTGGGCCCGGACTTCGAGGCCCGCAACGCCGTGCACCAGATGAAGAAGCTGTCCGCGGCAGCGCTGAAGTCGTTCCGCGACCGCCTGGAGTTCGACGTCAGCGACGAGGAACTCGAGGGGGACCTGCCGCCCTACATCCACCCGGGCGAGGACAGCGAGGTGGCGAGCTACCTCAAGGAGCGCCGTGCGGAGCTCGGCGGCTTCGTCCCGGAGCGGCGCGTCTCCTACCCCTCCCTGGAGCTACCGGACCGCGGCGTGTACGACGCCTACAAGCAGGGCGGTGGCAACCAGGACATCGCGACGACGATGGTGCTGGTGCGCCTGTTCAAGGACCTGCTGCGCAAGGGCGACGTCGGCAAACGCATCGTGCCGATCATCCCCGACGAGGCCCGCACCTTCGGGATGGACTCCTGGTTCCCCACCGCCAAGATCTACGACCGCCACGGCCAGACCTACGAGCCCGTCGACCGTGAGCTGCTGCTCAGCTACAAGCAGGCCACGGACGGCCAGATCATCCACGAGGGCATCACCGAGGCCGGCTCGATGGGCACCTTCCACGCCGCGGGCACGAGCTTCGCCACCCACGGCCAGCCGATGATCCCCCTCTACATCTTCTACTCGATGTTCGGCTTCCAGCGCACCGCCGACCTCATCTGGTCCGCGGCCGACCAGCGCGCCCGCGGCTTCATGGTCGGTGCCACCGCCGGGGGGACCACCCTCAACGGTGAGGGCCTGCAGCACCAGGATCGCCACTCGCTGTTGATCGCCCAGTCCAACCCGGGTGTGGAGGCCTACGACCCCGCCTTCGGCTACGAGATCGCGGTGCTCGTCGAGGACGGTCTCAAGCGGATGTACGGCGGCGAGGACGGCGCCGGTGAGGACGTCATCTACTACCTCACCGTCTACAACGAGCCGATCCCGCAGCCGGCCCTGCCCGACCACGTCGACGAGCAGGACATCGTGTCGGGGATGTACCGGTTCAGCGAGGGCCCTGGCGGGGAGTACACCGCCCACATCCTGTCCTCGGGGACCATCATGAACGAGGCCATCAAGGCCCAGCAGCTGCTCAAGGACGACTGGAACGTCTCCGCCGACGTGTGGTCCGCTCCGGGGTGGAACCGCTTGCTGCGTGACGGTGCCGCGGCCGAGGCCTGGAACCGCACCAACCCGGGCAAGGACAAGCACGTCCCACACGTCCGCCGGATCCTCGAGGAGGCCGGGACGCACGGTCGTCCCCACGTGGCGGTCAGCGACTGGATGCGGGCGACCCCCTTCCAGATCTCCGACTGGATCCCCGGCCCCTACGCGGTGCTCGGGACCGACGGGTTCGGTCGGGCGGACACCCGGTCGGCGCTCCGCCGCTTCCACCGCATCGACGCCGCCTCCACCGCCTACTGCGTGCTGGCGGAGCTCGTGAAGCTCGGCGAGATGGACGAGGCGGTCCTGCACGAGGCCATCGAGCGTTACGACCTGGACTTCGACCGGGTGCCGTTCTTCGGCCAGCCCGGTGCCACCGACGACCGGACCCGTTGAGCGCAGGCCCGCGAGGCGACCGGCGACACCGACGACCGGACCCGCTGCACGTGGTCCGGTGATCCGACAGACGACCCCGGTCGCACGGGCGACCACGACACAGGAGCGACCCATGACGGCACGGACCTCTTCCGCACGTTGGCACGGCGACCTCAAGCAGGGCAACGGCACGATGGCGCTGGGCAGCGGTGCCTTCTCCGGCGAGTACTCCTTCGTCTCGCGCTTCGAGGAGGGCCCCGGCACCAACCCGGAGGAGCTGCTGGCCGCGGCGCACGCCGGGTGCTTCTCCATGGCGTTGTCCAACCTGTTGGCCCAGGACGGGACGCCGCCGACCGCGGTCGAGACCGAGGCAACCGTCCACCTCGAGCGGGTCGACGGCGCACCCACCATCACCCGCGTGGTGCTCGCCACCGTCGGTGAGGTCCCCGGGATCGACGAGGCCACCTTCGTCGAGAAGGCGGAGACCGCCAAGGGCGCCTGCCCGGTGTCGAAGCTGTTCGCCGGGGCACAGATCGAGCTCGAGGTCACCTTCAAGGGCTGAGCTCGCGCGCCTGTCCACACGCCCGGTGACCGCGTCGGCCCGCCGCTGCCAGCGAACCGCTACCCTTCCCAGCGTCAGAAGCGCTCCGGGACCACCCGGGGTGCGCGGTTCACCAGGTCGGCCAGCACGCGCACGAGGCGCGGCGGCCGCCGATACACGGAAGATGCAACAGATGCCCAGCGGCACCGTCAAGTGGTTCAACGCGGACAAGGGTTACGGCTTCATCCAGCCGGATGAGGGCGGCGACGACCTCTTCGTCCACTTCTCCGCCATCAACGTTCAGGGGTACAAGACCCTCG
>PXDB01000125.1 GCA_003565155.1 Nitriliruptoraceae bacterium
GGCCCGCGTCACCATCACCCTCAGCCACACCCTCAGCCGACCACCGCGTCCCCAGATCCCCGTCCAACATGTTCGAAGCGACGTTGTCCCGATCCTCATCCGTCGCCACCACCGACACCACACCCACATCGACGGAGGCCTCGTCGGCCTCCCCGGCAGGGTCCTCCGGCGCACCCTCGGGCGCGTCCTCGTCAGCCTCCCCGGCAGGGTCCTCCGGCGCACCCGGCGTGGCGTCCTCGTCCCAGATGTCCCCGGGAGATGGTGAGTGGTCGTCCGCCGTACCACGGAAGCGAGCGAGGATGCTGGCCGCCTGCGCCCGGGTGAAGGGACCGTTGTGGTCAAGACGCCCGTCGGCGGTGCCCTCCAACAGCGCCTTCACGGACGCCACGGCCACCTCCCGGCCGAAGGTGTGCTGCTGCAATTCGGGGAACCGCCTGACCGTGGCCGCGAGGCTCGCAGAGCCAGCCAGATCGACCGTGCCGGTCTGCATCTCCTCGGCGCGCACAAGGATCGCGACGAGCTGTGCAGCCGTCATCGGACGCGCCGGTGGGTCGGTGCTGGGCGTCGCGCCCGGCGTGACGCCGCCGGTGGCCGCGGCCGTGATCACGCCCGCATGCACCGAACCGGCGATCTCGGTGAAGCCGGCGGGGTCCTCGTCGACGTCGGGGACGGCACCTTCTGCCCCAAGAATCGTGATCGGCGGGGCCTGGGGTGAGCGCGGGTTGACGTCGCTGACCGCTTGTCCTGCGGCTGCGGCCGCGGCATCACCGCCCAGGACCCCCTGGAGGAGCAGCGCCGCGCAAGCCAGCACCACGATGACGGATCTGCCGAGACGATGCCTGCACGCGGTCATAGGGATCCTCCTGACCCAGTCGATTCGACGCCGGCGTACGGCGAACTACACCGGCGTTCGCTGCCCATCCGTGGGCTACCCAGGGCATCGACGCCCAACGGCGACCCTTGAGCGCCTGCGCGGCGGGTGCGCTCGGCGCAGGTGCGGACCGTCGCTGGCGACCCGCCGCACCCCGACGGCCGGATCGCGAGCCCGCCGACGTGGCGGTGCCCGAGGACGGCGCGCCGGTCGGTCCAGTTAGGCTCTCGCCGTGATATCGCCGTCGAGGGAGTGCAGCCGTGCCAAAACCGACCGCCGACGTGTGGGCAGGCCGACCCGTTCTGGTCACCGGCCACACCGGTTTCAAGGGCTCGTGGCTGTCGTCCTGGCTGACGCGGCTCGGGTCGGTGGTGACGGGGTTCTCCGACGGCGTTCCGACGGAGCCGTCCCTCTACGAGTTGACCGGGCTAGCGGAACGCATCACCTCACTACGCGGCGACGTGGCCGACCCCGTGGCGCTGGCGACGGCGGTCGAGGAGGCACGCCCCTCCGTCATCTTCCACCTCGCCGCCCAGCCGCTGGTCCGTGCCTCGTACGACAACCCTGTCGAGACCTTCCGGACCAACGTGCTCGGCACGGTGCAGGTCCTGGAGGCGGCCCGACGCGCGACACACCCCATCGACGCGGTGGTGATCGTCACCACGGACAAGTGCTACGAGAACCGTGCCTGGGAGTACGGCTACCGCGAGGATGACCGCCTGGGAGGCCGGGACCCCTACAGCGCGAGCAAGGCCGCCGCGGAGCTGGTGACCCGCTCCTACCGTGACGCGCTGCTCACGCCAGCCGGCGGTCCCCCCGTGGTGACCGTGCGGGCCGGAAACGTGATCGGCGGCGGTGACTGGGCCGCCGACCGCCTGCTGCCCGACATCGTCCGCGCCGCGGCCGCGCCCCGACCGCGTCTGGTGCTGCGCAACCCGTCCGCCCAGCGCCCGTGGCAGCACGTGCTCGACTGCCTCGCCGGCTACCTGCTCCTCACCGAGCGTCTGCTCACCGACCCGGACCTGGCAGGACCGTGGAACTTCGGTCCCGACGTGGCGCAGGCGGCCAGCGTGGCAGAGGTGGTCGAGCGCTTCGTGGACGGGCTGGGGCGGCAGATCGAGGTCAGCGTCGAGTCTGACCACCAACGCCACGAGGAGCTGCTGCTGTCCCTCGATGCGACACGTGCTCGACGACGGCTCGGATGGGATACCCGGTTCGACCTCGAGGCGGCGATCGCAACTACCGCCGCGTGGTACGCGGCCTACCTCGACGGACGTGACGTCCGCGAGCTGACCGAGCGCCAGATCATCGCCTACGAGGAGCGTCTCCCGCGGCCGGCGTGAGGTGACCCGACCGCACGGGCGCGGAGCTCACACCGACACCTGTGCATCCATCACGCGTTGCGCGGCTCGCTGCCCGCTGAGGTAGGAGTCGTCGGTCCAGTAGTAGCCCCAGTCGCCGTACCGTCCGCACACCTCGATGCCGACCGAGGTGAGGTACTCGTGCACCAGCGCGGCGGACGGCCGGCTCTCGAGGTCGAAGATGACGTTGGCGTAGGGGATCAGGTGGGCCGAGGCGTGCACCACCGTGTCCTCCTCCCGCAGCATCCCGATGCGACGCAGATCGTCGAGCACGACCGGCACGTGGTCGTCGACGGCGAGCTCACGGGGCTTGTACTTGTCCGAGTAGTACACCTCGACCTGCACCGCACCATGCCCGGGCGGGGTGGTCTGCTCGCTGAACATGTGCGGGTGGCTCAACCGCACGGAGGTGATGTCCTCGTCGTAGATGTAGCGCCAGTGCGCCGGTGACAGGTCCTCCCGATCGACGCCGATGTTCACGATGACGCACTGCGAGCAGGCCAGACGTGCCGCAGCCGCACGGACCTCCTCGGGTGCGGGGAGGATGCGGATCAGCTCCGGCAGCGGCAGGGAACTGATGAGATGCGCGTAGGTGACGACCTCACCAGTGTTGAAGGTCACCTCCTGCCGCTCGGGGTCGATCGCGACGGCCTCGTGCCCCAGCGTCGGTTGCGAACGCGCGAAGAACGGCTCGAGGTAGCTCTGGAAGCCGCCCTGACGGGGGTAACGGAAACTGGTGATGTAGTGCTTCTCCTCGCTGGGCGGTGCCAGTGCACCGGCGATCCCCTCCTCCAGCGACGGTCGATAGAGACGAGGCCCGAGCCAGTCGGTGTTCATCAGTTCCGGGCCGACCGTGTGGTACTTCCGCCCGTAGCGGGCCGGGAAGCGGTCGGTGAAGGTCTCCCCGTAGGACGCCACCAGCCAGTCGCGGAAGTTCGCGGGGCGCTCAGGTTCCGGGGCGGTCGCCACCTCGATGAGGTCCAACAGACAGCGCTGCACCAGATCCGTTGGAAGCCCGTGGAGATAGGCGATCGCGGGGTGCTTGACCCAGTGGCCCTCGTAGTAGTTGTCGACCTGGACCCGACCCTCGACGAAGTCACCGTCCACAGCTGCGGCGAGCAGCTCGCGCACCTCATCGCTCTTGGTGAAGGAGATGTGCGGGCCGTCGTCGAAGACGAAACCGTCTTCGGACCGGAAGCTGGCGGTATGACCCCCGAGGAACGTGGCCTTGTCGAACAGCTGGGGCTGCACACCCTCGGCCGTGAACCGGTCGAAGGCGCCCCAGGCCGCCATACCGCTCCCGAGCACGATCGTCCCTGACATCCTGGCTCCTCTGCTGTGTCACGATCCCGGACCCCGAACGACGCGACGGCGCGTCTCACGGTGACCGCGGAGGGTGGAGGGTAGTGGTGCCGTGCCGGCGCGCCGTACCGAGCAGCGGGCACGAAGCGACGGCGGCAGCGCCGGTCGACCCGCAGCGACGATCAGCCGGCAGTGACGGCAGGCTGCCGACGCCACCAGGCGACCGTACGCTCGATCGCCTCTGCGAGGGGGAGCGGGTCGGCGACGCCGACCTCGTCCCGCAGACGTGCGGTATCGGCCACGATGACCGGAGGTTCGCCGGCCGGGGTCTCCCGGTCCCCGAGACCGATCAGCTCCGGTCGTCCGGCGACCTGACCGATCAGCGTGACCAGGTCAGCGATACGCACCCCCTCGCCCCTCGCGATGTTGACCGGCCCGGTCACTTCGCTGTCGACCAGGGCCGCCAGACCCGCCGCGACATCGTCGACGTAGAGGTAGTCGCGCACCTGCTCGCCGGAGGTGCAGGCTGCGCGTTCCCCGGCCAACACGGATCGCACCACGTGGGCGACCAGCTTGCCCGGTGGTTCTCCGGGACCGAAGAGGAAGAACACCCGACCGATGGCGATCTCCATCTCGAGCGCCGCCGATGCTGCCCGCGCGGTGGTGTTGACCGCCAGCTTCGCGGTCCCGTACAGCGACGACGGCAGCGTCGGCGTGTCGTCCTCACGGCACACGCCTGCCGTCCAGTCGTACTCGAAGCAGGTCCCGGCAGTCACCAGTCGTCGGCAGCCCACCTCGCTGAGGGCGTGCACGAGACGGAGGCTGGAGGCCGCCCATGGCAGGTTCTCGGACGAGTGTGCGAAGCCCGGACTGACGTCCCACGCCAGGTGGAGCGCACGGTCGGGCGCCACCGCGGCAAGCAGCGCGACGAGGCGATCATGCTCATGGAGGTCGAGTTCGTGCCAGTGCACCCGTGGGTCGCCCGCGGCAGGCTGCCGCCGGGCGACCGCGTGCACCTGGTGACCGGCGTCGAGCAGTCGCGTGACCGTGGGCCGGCCGATGAAGCCGCTCGCGCCGGTGACCAGGACGGTGCTCATCAGGACGACCTCGATCTCGGGGCTTCACGTGCGTGCGCCATGGGTAAGAACGGTACGGTACGCGCTCTCGGGGGGGTCACTTAGCGTGATCGCGGAGATCCCCACCCCGGGGCGAGGACCTGCACCAGGTCACCAGGTGAAGGAGATCCACTTGCTCGTGCTCGGCATCTCTGCCTTCTTCCACGATTCCGCAGCCGCGCTCGTGCAGGACGGTAGGGTGCTGTCAGCCGCCCAGGAGGAGCGTTTCACGCGCATCAAGGGCGACGCCAGCTACCCGGCGCACGCCAGCCGGAGCTGTCTGCGCACGGCTGGGGTGACCGTTGCCGACCTCGACGCCGTCGCCTTCTTCGAGAAGCCGGTGACCAAGCTGGAGCGTCTCCTGGCCGGCTATCGCGCGGTCGGTGACCGTTCGGCCCGGTCCTTCCGCGATGCACTCCCGCGCTGGGCCCGGCACCGGCTGCAGCTCGAAGGCGAGATCCGCCGCGAGCTGGGTCCGGGTTTCCGGGGCGAGCTGCTGTTCGCAGAGCACCACGAGTCGCACGCCGCCAGCGCCTTCTTCCCGTCACCCTTCGACGAGGCCGCGATCCTGACGATGGACGCCGTGGGTGAGTGGTCCACGACCTCGATCGGACGCGGACGGGGCCACCGTGTCGAGTTGCTGGAGGATCTGCGATTCCCCCACTCCCTCGGGATGGTGTACTCCGCGTTCACCCACTACGCCGGCTTCAAGGTCAACTCCGGGGAGTACAAGCTCATGGGACTGGCGCCCTACGGGACGCCGCGCTACGTCGACCTGATCCGCGAGCACGTGGTCGACCTTCGCGACGACGGGTCGCTGTGGCTCGACATGTCCTACTTCGACTACGTCGGCGGCGACCGTATGACCTCGACACGGTTCCACGAGCTCTTCGGCCGCCCGCCGCGCCAGCCGGAGTCACCCATCGATACCTTCGACATGGACGTCGCCGCTTCCATCCAACAGGTGTGCGAGGACGCTGTGCTGGCCATGACGCGCCACGCGCATGAGGTCACGGGTATGTCCAACCTCACCATGGCCGGCGGTGTCGCACTGAACTGCGTTGCGAACGGTCGGGTGCTCCGGGAGGGCCCCTTCGACGACCTGTGGATCCAGCCGGCCGCCGGTGATGCCGGTGGATCGTTGGGCGCCGCGCTCCTGGCCTGGCACCACCGTGGCGGGCACGAACGCGAGGTGTCCGCGACTGACGCTCAGCAGGGGTCCTTCCTCGGCCCGGCCTTCCGCACGGACGACATCAGCGTCTTCCTCGACAGCGAGGGGGCCGTGTGGGACCACGTCGAGGAGGAAGCGCGGCTGCTGGACCGCGTGTGCGACGCGATCGAGGCCGGCGACGTCGTCGGCTGGTTCCACGGGCGGATGGAGTTCGGGCCGCGGGCGCTTGGTGCGCGCAGCATCATCGGTGACGCCCGCTCTCCGGTCATGCAGCAGCAGATGAACCTCAAGATCAAGTTCCGCGAGTCCTTCCGGCCGTTCGCGCCCTGCGTGCTCGCGGACCACGCCCACGAGGTCTTCGAGTTCGAGCCGGAGGAGGAGAGCCCCTACATGCTCCTGGTGGCCCCTGTCCGGGAGGAGCACCGTCGCCAGCTCGACACCGACGAACTGGCGATGCTCGAGGACGAGGATCTCCGGGTACGGGTGTCCGTCCCCCGGTCGAGCTACCCGGCCATCACCCATGTCGATTGGTCGGCGCGGGTCCAGACGGTGGACCCCGTCCGCCACGGCCGGTTCCACCGGCTCATGCAGCGGCTGTACGAACGGACCGGCTGCCCCGTCGTCGTCAACACCAGCTTCAACATCCGGGGTGAGCCGATCGTGTGTACGCCCGCCGAGGCGTTCCGGTGCTTCATGGCCACGGAGATCGACACCCTGGTCCTCGAGGACATCGTCCTGGACAAGGACCGCCAACCTTTCGCGCCATCGCGCGAAGACCTGCAGGCCTACCGCTCCGCCTACGAGCTCGACTGATGACCCGACTCACCCTGCCCCGTCGCTCCCAAGGTGCCCTGCGCACCTTCTGGCTGCTCGTGTCCGCGGTCCTCGGCCTGGGATCGGGCCTGCTCACCGCCCGCACGAAGGGTGACCGCCGGTGGTTGCTGGCCGCGCTCCCGGTGTCGGCCACCATCGCAGCTCCGGGCCTGCGGTGGCCCCGGACGGTGGTCGACGTGCCCTACCGCGCGTGGAACCGGCTCGCCCGCCTGGCCTCGACCGCACTGACCGCCTACCTCACCCGCATCGGGTTCACGGTCGTGACCGCGGAGCAGCGCCGCGACCCCTCCGGCGGGGTCTCCATGGCGCCGGAACCGGTGACCGGATGGCAGCCGCGCACGTCCCAGACCGCGGCCGCCTACCGCTTCCAGGACCACGACGCCATCGACCTGGGTACCGGGGACGCCTTCGACCGCTTCATCGCCCACCCGCGCAACGCGTGGGCACGGCCGCTGCGCCCGGTCGTTCGGCTGCTGGCCGCCGTCGAGGCCGACCGCTCCCTCAGCAGCCGGCCACCCTCTGACGTCTACACCCTCTACTGACGCGCGCACCACACCCGCCGCTGCGCCGTCCCCGCAGCGTCGTGCGCTGCTCGACGAACAGGAGCCAGCCGTGGGCAGCACCTCGACCGCCGCACCCACCGGCAGTCGCCGGACCGACCGGCTGCGGACCTCTGGGCGCACGCTCCTGACCACGCTGCTCAGCGTGCCGGCGGCGCTCGTCGCCGCACCCTTCTGGCTGGTGGCGGCCGCCACCCGTCACCTGCCGCGGTGGTTGCGGCTGGAGCCCCCGCTGACGCCATGGACCGACGCGATGCAGTACGTGCCCGTGGTGGGGTGGCGGACCCGGCCGGATCTCTCGGGGTTCCTGGAAGCCGACCACCCCTTCTCCTTCACCACCGACAGTGAGGGGTGGCGCGACGCTTCCACGGGTATCGATGACGCGGATCTGCTGGTGTTCGGCGACTCGTTCGCCTTCGGCCAGGGCGTCGACGACGAGCACCTCTACAGCCGCCAGACGCCGGAGATCCGCACGAAGGCGCTCGGCTCCAACGGGTACTCCATGGTGCACGCGGTGCTGTGGATGGAACAGCTGGGCGAACGGCTCGCTGGCAAGCAGGTCGCCTGGTTGGTCTACCTCGGCAACGACCTCTACGACAACCTCCGGCCGAACTACGGGCGGTATCGGGTGCCCTTCGTGGCGGAACGGGAACAGCGTTGGGAGATCGTGACGGCGCACGTCAGCGAGCAGCAGTGGGAGTTCCCCGAAGCGCCCCCCGGATACCAGGACGAGCTCGCCAGGCTGTGCACCCCCGGGCAGGAATCCGACCGGGCGCTGTCCGCAGCAACCTACCTCCTGGAGCGGGCACAGCACGCCTGCCGGGCCGCGGGTGCCGATCTGACGGTCATCACGGTCCCCCGCCGGGACCAACTGGACCCCAGGCTGCTGCCCGAACTCCGCGCGCGTTCACCCGAACCTGACCGCTTCAACGTCGACCTGCTCGATGAGGGCGTCCGCGAGGCGTGCACCACGCTCGACATCCCTTTCGTGGCCCTCGCGCAGCACCTGTCGCACCGCGACTACTTCAAGGTGGACATCCACTGGACGCGAAGGGGAAACGCTCGGGTGAGTAGAGTCCTGGCCGACGTGTACGGGCAGCGGTTAGCGGCGGCCGACCGCGTTCCGGACCCGGAGGAGCATGCAGGACCATGACGACCACCGCGCCCCCAGTGACCGTCGGTCTCCCCGTCTACAACGGTGAACACCACCTTCCGTCGGCGCTCGAACGACTGCTCGGCCAGACCTACGGCGACTTCGAACTCCTGATCTCGGACAACGCCTCAACCGACGGCACGGAGGAGTTGTGCCGGCAGGCGGCCTCGGAGGATCCACGTGTGCGCTACGTGCGCCACGCGCAGAACCTCGGTGCGTTCGCGAACTTCAACTACGTGGCGGAGCAAGCGCGCACGCCGCTGTTCCGCTTCGCCTCCCACGACGATCTGGTCGATGTCACGATGCTGGAGCGCTGCGTGGAGGCCCAGCGCGCCGAACCCGATGCCGTGCTGTGGTACCCCCGCGCCGTCGAGATCGACCAGGCCGGAGAGGTGATCGGCGCCTTCGACGACTCCATGCAGTTGCTCTCACCCCACCCGCACCAGCGGCTCCACACCTTCCTCGACGCCTACCAGACGTCCAACTGCCTCTTCGGGTTGATGCGAACAGAGGCCGTGCAGTCGACCCGTCTGCTCGGCGACTTCCTCTCCTCCGATGTCGTCATGCTGTTCGAGTTGTCCCTGCGGGGCAGGTTCATCGAGCTGCCGGAACGACTCTTCCAGCGCCGGTGGGAGGATCGTTCGCTCCATCCCTCCAAGGACCCCGCGGAGGTCGCCCGCTACTACGGGATGCGGAAGAGCGCCAAGCTCTCCCTCCACTTCACCATCCGGTTCCTCGAGTACATGAGAGGTATCCGGGTCGCGCCACTCCCGCCGATGGAGAAGGCCCGCTGCTTCCGCGAACTCGGCCGAGCTTGGCTACCGAGGTACTGGCGGGTGATGGGTGGTGAGGTCAAGGCGGTGCTGCGCGCGGCGGTCCGCCAGTACCGCCCGTGAGCGATCCGGCTGCGCCACCGCAGGCGCCCCGCGTCAGCGTGATCATCCCGACCTACGGTCGGCCCGCGGCGCTACGACGTGCGGTCGACTCCGTGCTGGCGCAGACGGTCGATGACCTCGAGGTTGTCGTGGTCGACGATCACGGGACACCTCCCGCTCCGCCGCACGAGGATCGACGGGTCCGTGTCCTGCGGCTTCCCGACAACGGCGGTGTCAGTGCCGCGCGCAACCTCGGCATCGAACAGGCACGGGGCGAGTGGATCGCCTTCCTCGATGATGATGATCTCTGGTACCCCCGGCGCCTGGAGGCTCTCCTCGGCTTCATCGGCGCTGCCGAGGTCGGCCCTCGCGCCATCGTCACCACCGATCTGGACATCAACGATGACGGCACGATCTCGGGCAGCTACACCGAGGAGCGGCCCTTCCACCACGAGGACCAGCTGCTGCACAGCATCCAGCGGCCCTTCCTGACGGTGATGTTCATGGTCCGACGCGACTTCCTCAGCGAGGTCGGCACCTTCGACGAGGGGCTGCGGGGCGCAGAGGACGCCGATCTCCTCGCCCGTCTGCTCCTGGCTGGCAGCCGCGTGTACCTCGTCGACGAGGTACTGGGTTGTTACAACCGGGGCGAAGGAAGGACCCGCGACCACGAGATCACCTGGTCCGGGAAACTGCTCTGGCTGCACAAGCTCAGCACACACCCGCAGCTCACGGAACGGGAGGCCGAGGCCGTCGCCGCAGCGATCGAGGAGACCCGGCACCGGCTGCTGCGTGTCCGGGCGACGCTGGCGCTGTCCGAGGACCAACCCCGCCGCGCGTTCCTGGCCGCCGCGGCAACGGTGCCGGATACCGCCTGGCGACGCCGCGGCTGGCTGCTCGCCAGGGCGACGCTGCCCGATCGCTGGTTCCGCGTCCTGGAGGAGCGGGTGCCGATCAACGCCTGAGGCGGCCGATCCGGGCCTTGCGCCGCATCGCTGCCCGGCAGGGCACCTACGGATCGCACCGCGCTGGCATCCGGCCCCGCGCATGTCACCTCGACGACGTCGTACTCTCACCACATGGACACCTCGGCGTCACCTTGGGTAGATTCCCGCACCTGTGTGCCTGCTGCCCTCCTGCCGTCGTGAAGTGAGACTGTGATGAGTCGCCTCCCCTCCAGCGCTGCTGCACGGCGGCGGCTCCGAAGCATCGTCCCACGTCAGCGTGCCCGAACCAACGGCGCCCGCCGGGAACCACCGATGCTGCTCGAGGGACCAGAAGCCGCGTGGCACCTGGAGCGGGTCGGCCATCCCGCGGCGTTCCCCTGCCCCGTGGCCGCCTGCGTGAACAGCAACGGGTTCAGCTACGCGCCCGACGGCTGGGATCCCTTCGTCGCCTGCGCACGCGACCACCTCGAAGGGCACGCAGTGACCTACGAGGACTCGCTGCTGGCGCGCTACTACCGCACCTGGCAACCCCGCGACGCCGCAGAAGCCAGCCTGTGCTTCGCCTACGGGGAACCACCCCTTGGCGGCAGACCCGGCCATCAGTTCGCGCTCTACCCGTGGTCGCCGGAGAGCTTCGCTGAGCTCGACGCTCGCGTCCGCCACTGGGTGAGGGCCGACAACCAGGAGCACGGCCACACGTCGTCGACGATCGAGAGAGACGGCTACAAGGTGCACGGACCGGTGTCGTCGGAGATCGGCAGGCTCGAACACCGTCGCCTGGTGTCGGTGCTCGCCAGCATCGAGGCGGCGGGCTACGACCGCTCCCATGGGGACGTGAAGGTCATCCAGATCACGGACGGCACCGAGAGTCGGTTCATCGAGCAGGGCGGGATGCACCGCCTCGCCGCAGTCGCCGCCCTGGGCCACAGCCACGTACCGGCACGACTGATCGGCGTCTTCGACGTGCGCGACGTCGCCATGTGGGCGGGTGTGCGCCTCGGCCGATGGACGGCGGACGCCGCGCTGCGCTACGTCCAGCACCTGTTCTCCTTCGACTCCTGTGCGTGGGCGGAGGAGCATGATCTGCTGCCGGTCGCGGCGACCCCTTCCAGCCGCGGCGAGCGCGAGGCGACCCTGCGCTCCAACGACTAGCCTGCGGGCACCAAGAGAGGGAGCGAGCGACACACCATGAAGGTCGTCATCCTGGCAGGGGGGCACGGCACCCGGCTGAGCGAGGAAACCGCCATCCGGCCCAAGCCGATGGTCGAGATCGGCAACCGTCCGATCATCTGGCACATCATGAAGACCTACGCCCACCACGGCTTGCATGACTTCGTCGTGTGCTGTGGGTACCGGGGCGACATCCTCAAGCAGTACTTCCTCGAGTACGCCAACCGCGAGTCCGACCTGACCGTCGACCTCGCCAGCGGCACGGTCGACGTGCATCGCGGCGCGCACGAACCCTGGCGGGTCACGCTGGTCGACACCGGGCTGCACTCGATGACCGGCGGCCGCGTGGCGCGTGTCCGGGACTATCTCGGGGACGAGTCCTTCTGCCTGACCTACGGCGACGGCGTCGCAGACGTCGACATCGCGGAACTGGTCGCCTTCCATCGTCGTGAGGGTGCGACGGTCACGCTCACCGCCGTGCAGCCACCTAGCCGTTTCGGTGCGCTGGTGCTGGAGTCGGGTCAGTCGCGCATCAGCTCCTTCCAGGAGAAGCCTGACCTCCCCCAGGACGGCCAGGCGTGGATCAACGGTGGGTTCTTCGTCGTCGAGCCCCATGCGATCGATGAGATCCATGGCGACGACACGGTGTGGGAACGGGGGCCGCTGATGAACCTCGCCGCCCGCGGGGAGGTGGCCGCCTACCGCCACCAGGGCTTCTGGCAGCCGATGGACACGCTCAGGGATCGTCACGTGCTCGAAGACCTCTGGGCGTCCGGTTCGGCGCCGTGGGCGGTCTGGCGGTGATCATGGAGGGTCGCAAGTGAAGTTCACCGCGACCTCGTTGGCCGGTGCGGTCATCGTCGAACCCGAGTTCCGGGCGGACGCCCGTGGTGGGTTCGCCCGGGCCTTCTGCCGCGAGGAGTTCACCGCGAACGGGCTCGACCCGCACATCGAGCAGGCCAATCTCTCCACGAACCGAACAGCCGGGACCGTGCGTGGACTGCACTACCAGCTGCCGCCGCACGCGGAGTCGAAGCTGGTCCGGTGCATCCAGGGAGCGCTGTTCGATGTCGTGGTGGACCTCCGCGAGGACTCGCCCACCTTCGGTCGCTGGGAAGGTGTGGAGTTGACGGCGGAGAACCACCTCGCGCTGCTGGTGCCCGAGGGTTGCGCCCACGGGTTCCAGACCCTGCTCGACGACACGACCGCGCTCTACCACGTCAGCGCGGCCTACGCCCCGAACCACGAAAGTGGCGTGCACCACCTCGATCCCGACATCGCCGTCACCTGGCCGCATGAAATCACGATGGTCTCCGATCGCGACGGGGACCTCCCTGGTCTCGCCGAGATCACGCCGGTCGCGCTGGCCGGACCTGACGACCGGGGTCACCGCGGCGGCGCGACGTGACCAACGGCGTCACGCCCGAGCCGACGTTGAGCGTCGTGGTGCCCGTCTACGACGTGGAGCAGTACCTGCGGGAGTGCCTCGACTCGATCGTCCACCAGACGCTCGAGGACCTCGAGATCGTCGTCGTCGACGACGCGTCCCCCGACCGCTCCGCGTCGATCGCTGCCGAGTACCAGGACCGAGATGCACGTGTCCGGGTGATCGCGCACGACGAGAACCGTGGTCTCGGTGCAGCCAGGAACACCGGCGTGCAGCACGCCACCGGACGTTGGATCACCTTCGTCGACAGCGATGACCGTGTCGAGCGCGGATGCTACGCCGCTGCTCTGGACCTCATCGTGCGGCACGACGCCGATGGGGCCGTCTTCCAGGTCGTGCAGTTCGACGACGCGACCGGCGAGGAGGATCGCGAAGCCTTCCCGTACAACAGGGCCTTCGACAACCCCACGCGCTTCGGCCCCGACGTGGCCTACCACCGGATCATCGGGCCCACCGTGTGGAACCGGATCCTGCGCAGGACCGACCTTGTCGACAACGGCATCTGGTTCCCGGAGGGACTCAAGCACGAAGACGAGGAGTTCACCTTCAAGTACATCGCCAAGGTCGAGCCGGTGCTGGTCCACGACACCCGGTACGGCTACGAGTACCGTCAACGGGCGGGCTCGATCATGCAGGCATCGTCGACCTCACGGCGCGATCTCGCCGCCGTCCTGGTCAACGTCGTGGCGTTCCTGTCCGAGCACGGACTCCTCGAGCGGTACCGGGGCCACGTGTTGAGCAAGGTGCGGGAGTTCCTCGGCTACTTCGCCGGACCCGCCGCCGCCGAGCAACCGCCGGTGTCCTTCATCGAAGACCTGCGGCACGTGCTCGAGGTGGTGGCGCCGACACGCGAGGAACTCGACGCGCTGCCGCCCTTCGTGCTCGCCGTGTACATGACCGACCCGGATGCGCGCGCCTGCCTGCTGGCCAGACAGCTCCCGGACCCCGCCGAGGTGGACAGCGACCCGTGGGCCGGCTTCAACAGGCTTCCTCGTCGACGCAAGCTGGCGTTCCTCGCACGGCGATCGGTCCGGGCGGCGGCTCGGCCCTTGCGGAGGTCACACGTGGTGTAGCGACGCCCGCTGACGAAGGACGCCGGCGAAGGGCCGCAGCAGTGCGTGTGCGCTCGGCCTGCGGGGCAGGATGGCCGTCACCATCCAGCCCCGGCCAACCCCCGCGATACGCGCGAAGACGGCGATATCGAGATCAACCGACCGGTCCTGCTCGTCCCGCAGGCTGTGTCGCCGATGGTGCTCGAGCTCGGCAGATGCGCGAGGGACGTGTGCGCCAGCTGGACAGACTCCGAGGTCAGCTCCTGCCAGGGAGGTGCGAGCTGACGGTGTTCGCCACGGACCGCACGCGGCGCGGCAGATGACGTGTCCACCTGCGACGCGGGCGACAGTAGGGCACCTTCGCGAGCTCCGGCCACATCTCCTCGACGAGGTCCAGCGGGATCCGACCCTGGACCTGACTGGCCGCCGGGCTCCCACAGATCAGTTCGAACACCTCGCGACTGCAGAAGGGCGTCACGCCGTCGAAGAACAGCGTCGAGGCGGTCTCGCCGATCGAGCTGTGGCGAGCTGCGCGCTGCTCGAGGAACAAGAGGCTGTAGGTCGTGGTGGGTGCGAGGTCCGGCACCGACGCGAGCCATCGCTCGAAGGCGCTCGCCACCGGCGGCGGCGAGTCGAGGAAGTTCTTCCTAAAGACCCGGCTGTGGACCTCTGACGGGTTGCGCGAGGGCCAGTAGCGCGCCTGGGCCAACTCACCCAACAGACCGTTGATATGGATCCGGTCGGGACCTGCGAGTTGGTTGACACCCCCGATCACCTCCCGACGGGCGCCGATGGAGAGCCCCTGCGTCATCTCGTCGTAGAGCGCCGTCAGCCAGGCCGGAGGTGGAGAGGCGGTCACGACGCGATGGTCGAGGGCCCCCGTGCGCGCCAGTTCGGTCGCGACCTCCACGTCGCAGGTCGCCTCCTCCTCGCGCCGCAGCGTGAAGAACGCGACCTCGTCGAGGTGCTCC
Source organism: Nitriliruptoraceae bacterium (assembly GCA_003565155.1). GTDB lineage: Bacteria > Actinomycetota > Nitriliruptoria > Nitriliruptorales > Nitriliruptoraceae > T1Sed10-7. Next base: position 14,830 of record PXDB01000125.1, read on the forward strand.
CGCGACGCCGCCACGTTGACTCGTGAGTCCTTCCCACCCGTGACCGAACAGAGCGCGACCCCCTGCTCGGTGGTCGCCGCGACGTTGCGCCGGAGAACGCTGGCAAGCCGCTCGACGGCTTCACGGTGCCCGATGCGTGGCGACTCCTCGACCGGCCAGAATCGCCAGCTCGTGTCGGCCTCGATGGCGAGGGCGTGGTTCGCGCTCACGGCGCGCACACCCACGAACGGCGTCAGATCCCCGGGATACCAGTCGTTCCCGGGCTGGAAGGGGAACGCCGCGTCGAGCCTCGTGTCCCGCTCGAGCGGACCCAGCAGCGAGGGGGTAGAAGCGACGCGTCCATGCCCTCGGAAGGCTGCCAGCATGCCTGCCGGATCGGTGTAAAGGGTGACCTCCGAAGCCGTCGCGTGCAGCAGGACGTACGTGCCTGCGACCCCGTGCAGGAACGCCGCGATCCCCTCCATCGGCCCGGCGGCGACCCGGGGCAGCTCGTCACGCAAGGCGCTGAGACCACCCTCGACCAGTGGAACGCCGATCACCAGGAGCAGGGAGCCGGGAGCCGACGCCCTCATCAGGCGCGTCTCGGGGTGGTGCCACAGGCTGTATCGGCCGTTGAGTTCGACCCCGCGCCAAGAGGGCAGCGGCGGCGCGGCATCCCTGCTGATGACCCACTGTCGACGGAGCCGTACCGCGTTGACGTCCTCTGGAGAGACGGGTCGTGCCGCCGACAGCAGTCGATCGACCGTGCAGGACACCACAACCTCCTGATCGCGGCGCCCCTTAACGATGCGCTGCGGACTACTGCACCGGCACCTGACCCGGTGCCCTCTCGTCGGAGCACCATCAGGCTCAAGCGAGCCTGTTGGACGTCGATACGATTCTTAGTAGATTGGCCACCCTGCGGTGACGCTGACTGATACTTTGCCACTCTGAGTGACGGCGGTCGTGCGGACCACCGGTACTGATGTCGAGGGGATACTCGTGGACCTGCTGGGACTGCTGCAACTCGTGTGGAAGCACCGCCGCATTACGCTACCGGTCGTCGCCGTCACCATCGCGGTAGCCGTGTACGCCGAACTTAACAGCCCGAGCGAGTTCGAGGCGTCGGGCTCCGTGCTGGTCTCGGAGTTCCCACCCGACGACGCCTTGGATCCCGTCCAGTTGACAGAGCCCTCCACCATCGCGCGCGATGTGCGGCTCAGCGACACCGCGGAGGAGGTGCTCGCCGATCCTGAGACCTCCGACTTCTCCATCGTGGCAACGGAAGACCGCTCGGTCCGGATCGAGGTGACCGGAGCTACGGCTGCGGATGTCGAACGGAACGCCAACGATCTCGCGGAAGCTGTTGTGGACACGATCTTCGACGTCCAGGAGGAGGCCGACATCCCTGAGCCGGAGCGCATCCGCGGGGCAACACGGACGCTCGACACCCGGCAGCCTGACGAAGGTGCGTTCATCGGTACGACGGTGGTCCTCTTCGAGGACCCGATGGGGGACGTGACGAACCCGCTGCGGTCGACCGCAGCGACGGGACGGCTGCTGGAGATCGCCAGCCGCAGCGACGCCGGCGAGCAGGCGATCCTGGAGCAGACCAACGATCGGTTCGCCTACGAGGTGAGCCTCGACTCACGCGATCAGGCACCCGTGCTCGAGATCTACGTCTTGAGTGATAGCCAGCAGTCGGCGCTGAGCGGCTTCGACGTCGTCGTAGACTTCCTCTCGGGCCACCTAGCCGAGCGCCAGACGCGCGCCGGTGTACGGTCGACGGATCAACTTCGGCTCGAGGTACTGGCTGAGCCGCAGCGCGCCCGGGACGTCAGTGCGCCGGTGTCGCGGGCAGTGGCGGTGGTCATCGCCATCGGGGGCTTCCTTGCGGTCCTGGCCGCCATCCTCGCAGACAACCTGCAGCGACGGAGAGCGTCGCTTCCGGCCGAGGAGGAGGATCCGGAGGCCGCGTGGCTGGTCTTCAGCGACAGTGACGCACCGAAGCCGGCTCCAGCCTGGCCGCAGTCTCAGGAGCGCGAGCGCCGGGTAGAGGGATGAGTGAGGCGCAACCATGACGCGAGTGGCCGTGTCGTGAAGCCCTCCGGGTCCATGTCAACTGCGCGCTACGAGGCTGTCACCGGGCGGGGCGACCGGCCCCGGCTCGACGTCGTCGCGATCCTGACCTTCTGGCTACTGCTGCTGTACGGCATCAACGCGGGCATGGTGGTTCCCGGCTTCGGTGCCACTGGCCAGCCGGCGACCCTCTTCGCCCTGGGCGCCTTCCTGTGGTGGTTGACGGCACGTTTCGTGCCACAGCTGGGTCTCGACCAAGGACCACAGCCCGTCCGCTACGCGCTCTTCGTCTACGCCACGTACCTCACCGCTTCCTACGGCATGGCGAGCATGCGCACGCTGACGGAGCTCGAGAGGACCTCCTCGACCCGCGGGATGATCACGCTGATCGCACTGTTCGGCATCGCTGCGCTCGCCGCCGACGGCATCGGTGACCTCGACCGGTTGCGGACGCTGCTCAGGCGGCTTGTCACGTTCGGGGCACTGTTCGCCGCTTTCGGCATCCTCCAGGCGGTTGTCGGGGACTCCATGCTCGCCCTGCTGCCTGGTCTGGAATGGAACGCGGGGGTCGTCTACGACATCTCTTCCCGGGCGGGCGAGATACGTCCTATCGCCACCGCGATGCACGGGATCGAGTACTCCGTGATCGTGGCAGCACTCGTCCCGCTCGCGGTCCACTTCATCCTGCACCCACGATCTCCCTCGGATCCGCCGCGCGCCGCGATCGAGACCGCGTTCCTGCTGCTGGCCGTCCCTGTCTCACTGTCCCGGACCGGCGTCCTGTGCTTGGTCGTCGGCATGGTCGTGCTCGCGTTCGGCTGGTCCTGGCGGCGACGCTGGAACGCTGCGCTGCTCGCCTTGATCATCGTCCCGGTCGTCGCGGCTGCTGTTCCGTGGGCCTACCAGGCGATGGTCGAGATCTTGTCCACCAGGGGAGCCGATGCCAGCGTCCAAGCCCGTCTCGACCGCATCCCACAGATCATGACGCTGATCCGCGAGCGTCCGCTCTTCGGGCTGGGCTACCAGACCTTCACGTCGGATGCCTACTTCCTCCTCGACAACGAACTGTGGGGGCTGATCCTGTCGATCGGCATCGTCGGACTCGTTATCACGCTTGGACTGCTGCTGACCGCGGGCGTGACCGCCGCGCACATCCGGCGCCGCCCCGGTGCGAGCCCAGAAACCATCCACCTCGGCAAAGCTCTCGCGGGCAGCATCGCTGCCATCAGCGTCAGCCTTGCGACCTTCGACGCGTTCTTCTACCGGATCCTCCTCTTCACGCTCTTCCTGCTCATCGGCGCGGCGGGAGCGCTGTGGCGTCTGACGGGCACGGAAGAGAGCACCAGTACGGGAAGCGCAGCCCAACCTCACCCGACGCACGCTCGCTAGGCCTGCTGGGCGTGTGACGGCGAGCGCGGTTCCCATCAGGAGCCGATACGCACGTCACCTTCACGCGGGGTCGGGTGCAGCAAGTCACGGCGCTCGCGGAGGAGTGCGCGAGCGGCACGCCGATGGTTCGACGAACGGGGCGCGCGCAACACCTCGTTGAGGAGCACGGTGAACCAGAACGCCTTCGTGCGAGTCCGACCCTGTCGCTTCGCGACCAGTCGCACCCGGTTCAAGGTCATGAGCTCCCACAGCCACGAGGCCCGGTGCAGGTCGCCTCCTCGATGGACCGCGACAGCCTCGGGCTCGAATCGAACGCTGAAGCCGGCATCACGCACACGGAGGAGGTAGTCAGTCTCCTCGGAGTACAGGAAGAAGGACGGATCCCATGGGCCGACCCTCGCCCGACACGCCGGCAGGATCACCAGCAGCGCCCCGGTCGCCCATGCGACCTCGCCGGGCGTGCGATAGGCCTCGGGGGTACCGACGGTCTCGCCCACACCCCACCGTCCAGCACGGCGCCCGCCGAGCAACGCGTCGGCGAAGGCCCGCGTGGCGCTCGGACTGCGCCGCAAGGACCACGCGATGCGTCCGTTCTCGTCCAGGAGCCGGGGAACGACGACACCGACGCCGGGTTGCCCGATGGCACGGTCGATCGCCGCAAGGAACCCTGGCTGGACGCGGATGTCGGGGTTGGCAACCACGACGACGCGGTCGTCCTCGACCACCGCGAGACCCGCGTTCAACCCAGCGGCGTAACCGAGGTTGCCTCCGTTCTCGACCACCTCGACCTTCCGGCGGTGCCGTCGAACTCGCTCCAACGTGTCGTCGGAGGATGCGTTGTCCACTACGACAACCTGCAGCGGTTCCTCGGTGTCCTCCGGATCGAGTGCATCCAGGGAGTCCAGGAATCCGTCGATGTCGCGTGCGCTGTTGTAGGTGACCACGACGACGGCAGGCGGATCAGTACGGTGACGCGCGATGATCGGCTCCTCGTGCCGGCGACGAAGCCGCCAGCCTACTCCGCAGCAACTGATCATCGGCGCGGCGCACTAGATTGTTCAGGTCCGACGGGGCAGTCAGCCGGGAGGAGCCAGGATGCCGTCAGCCACGCCGCGCGAGGATCTCATCGTGTCGTTGTGGCCAGAGTCTTGGAGCGATCTGGTGCGCGCTGGCTCCGCTCGCCCGCCGGCACGCCTGGTGGCTTCGCTGCGCGAGGCAGAGGATGTCAACGCGCTGGTCACGGTCAATCCGCCGCGCAGCTGGGTTGGTCGTACCGTGAAGCGGACTGTGGGCCGCGGGGAGCCCACGATCACGTCGGATGGCGCCGGTTCGGTTCGGTTGGTCGAACCAGTGACGCTCCGTCGGCGACGTCCAACGGAGGTCGCCAAGCTGCAGCGCAGCATCGCCGCCGTCGGCAGACGACTGCAACGTCAACTGCAGCGGCTCTCTGTCGCTGACCCCGCGTTCATCACCTTCAACCCCTTCGTCGCCGGGTTTTGTGATCTGAGCTGGACGGGATCATCGGTGTACTACGCAAGGGACGACTGGACCGTGCATCCAGACCAGCAGCCGTGGTGGGAAGCGCACGAGCTGGCGTACCGGTGCATGCGGGAGCGAGCCGTACCCGTCGTCGCCGTGTCCCGGGCCATCCTGGAGCGGATCCAGCCCGAGGGGCCGTCGTTCGTACTCCCCAACGGCATCGACGCCGACGAGTGGCTGGTCCCTCCCCCGCCTCCGAAGTGGGTCGATGACCTCCCGAGGCCCCTGTTCGTGTACGTGGGGATGCTGGACGGTCGGCTCGACCCCCTTGCGCTGGAAGCCCTGACGGCACGGTACCCAGCAGGCAGCGTCGTGTTGGCGGGCCCCCTCCTCGCCGGACACCAGCTCGCCGAGATCGCACAGCGACCGAACGTTCACGTCGTACGGCCCGAGGATCGGCCTGCGGTGGTCGGCCTCATCTCGACAGCGGATGTCTGCATCGTCCCGCACCGCAGGACCCCGCTCACTGAGGCGATGAACCCGCTGAAGCTGTACGAGTACCTGGCTGCGGGTCGACCGACGGCCTCGGTCGACCTCGAAGGCTGTCGCGACATCGATCCGAGCGTGGTGCTGTGCGCCGAAAGCGCGGACTTTGGCGCGGCAGCCGAAGCCGCGCTCGATGCAGGTCCGATGGATGAGGGAACCAGACGGTCGTTCATCGACCGGAACCGATGGATACGACGCCACGAGCAGCTGAGAGCGATGCTCCGTGAACAGGCTGACCCGGCACGTTGATGCGATTGAGTCTCAGGAGAAGACTCCTTCGCACCTGGTCGGAACGAGTGGCCTCGAAGCTCCGGTTCTGGGAGATCTTCGTGCCGGTCGTGGCACGAGGGTGGCTGCTCCGTGCGTTGATGGTGCGCTCATCCGGTGACCGGCTTGTAGGCGTCGATGTGGCCCGTGGTGTCGGTCTGGAGTCGGCCGGCGAGTTCGGGCAGTTGCCAGAAGCCCGTGACCTCGCGGAACGGGGTCCGGGTGCAAGGTCATGTGCCTGCGGCCACCCAGCGCAGTGCCATCACCCCGTCCCGCGCCACCGCACTCGCTCGCGGCGTGGTCGCGGATCAGTCCGATCCGCATCTCAACCGGGTTGGTGGACAGGACGTTCTCGAGCAGCGTCCCGTCGATCGTGAGCGTGGTGACGGTCAGCCTCTCCTCCATCCAGGCCCTCTCGCAGGCCCGCGACCGCACCCGGGTACCTGCACTCCAGCGCCCTGGCGCGCGCTTCGAGATCGCGGCGAGCGTCGAACGCCTCGGTGCGAGCCACTACGCCGCGCGGCCTGCAACGCACCCCAGACGTCCCGCGCATCAGGCAGATGATCGAGCACGTTGCGTTCCTCGTGCAGCCGGCCTCGACCGACCAGCGCCCAACCACCCACCACCACAAGCATCGCAGCAGCAAGCGGCTCAGAGCCGTCACCGGTCACCCCTATCCCTGCCTGCGACCAGCAGATGGTCGCGGAAGGCGAACACGTAGATGCAAAGGGCTATCCGGCGCCGGTCAGCCAGCCGCGCCGCAAGCAGCTGCGCGCACCGCTCGGTGATCGCGGGCACGACCGCATGCGACGCCGAGGACGATGGCCCCCCTTAGCACGGCTGTCGGTCTGCTCACCGACCGGCTGCTGCGCTGCCAGGTAGTGGCGGGCCGATAGCCCGGCCAGCATCACCCCAACAGGGGCTAATCCAGCAGTTCAGTCCAATCGGCCCTGCCGTACGCCTTCAGCGGAGTTTCCGCCTCGCCATCGGCGGTGCAGACCGTAGGGCGCCAGACGGCCACCTCTCAACCCCGAGGCGAACCCTTCCGTCTTCGCTGCCGTAATCAACATCGTGCGTGCAGGGTTGTGATCGCCCTCAGCTTCCGCCAACTCCCTCGACCTCAGCGGCCATGGGCTCGTCCAGCACCCAAAGCCCGATCGCCGCCGATGCGGGCACCACCCCTCACGCAGCAGCGATGTGAACCGTACGAAGTAGCCGTGAACGTCCTCAACCAACGTGCCCACTATCCCCACCGGCTGGTCAGCGACGGACGGCTCGAGCTATGCGGGCATGCTGCGGACTCACACCCCCGCCCGGCTCTCATCGGCGGCCCTCCGCGTCCCGACTTGACGGTCTCTCCAACCAGCTAGGCGACGCACTCTAGGTCGAGGGCTGCGATTTCAACTTGTACCAAACGCGGGACTCCGGTTCGGGTGTGATGAGGGCGTTGGTGTCGCGCCAGCGGTTGTTCGTGAAGGTGTTACCTGGCTGCTCGACATTCACGTAGACGTGCGTTCCCCACCGGCTGGTGCCAGCGAACCGGTTGCCCTCGATCCGCACATCACGGTTACCACCCCGGTGATCACCGGTGTAGCCACCCCCCAGGTTGTAACCCGACACCGACTGCTCTCCATCCACACCCACGATCA
>PXDB01000033.1 GCA_003565155.1 Nitriliruptoraceae bacterium
GGGAAGCACAGGTGGTCGCACGCACCAGCGCCGCGACCGCGGCCGAGCAGCTGGCCGGCACCCTCGACGCGCAGGAGGAGGAACGCGCCGTCGACGTCGAGCACTTCCGTCGCCTGGTCCGTGCCGGCTTCCTCGACGTCGCACGCGTCGCTGCCGCCGCACAGCCGCCCGACGGGGAGGAGGCGTGGGCAGCCGACCCGGCGGTGCGCACCGCCCGGCGCGTCAACGACGAACTCGCCGAGGTTGCTGCGGCCGACGCCGACTGGGAACGGGTCCAGCGTGGACTGCACGGCCACTACACCACCCTTGAACAGGCGCTGCTGCCCCACGCGCTACAGCCCACCGGCACCTTCGACGACGACCTGTTTGTGGTCACCAGCGGGTTCCAGGGCCGCACCACCTCGATGCCGGAGCTGTCGGCCCAGCTCACCGACGAGGTCACCAACCGCCAGAGCCTGCTGGACGCCCGGGAACGCGAGGTGCTCGAGAACCACCTCGTCGGTGAGGTCGCGACCCAGCTCCACGAGCTGATCCGTGGCGGCGAGGCGATGGTGGCGGCGATGAACGCCGAGCTCGCGGCACGCCCGACCAGCACCGGGATGCGGCTGCGGTTCAGCTGGAAGCCCCGGGTGGACGGCCCCGAGGCGTTGGCCGACGCACGCCGGCGACTGCTCGCCGCCGACCACGTGTGGTCGGTCCAGGACCGTGAGGCGTTGGGCACGTTCCTGCAGGCCCGGATCCGCGAGGTGCGGGACGCCGACGACACCGCCACCTGGCAGGAGCACCTCACCACGGCGCTGGACTACCGCCGCTGGCACCTGTTCGCCGTCGAACGCCAGCAGGAGGGCACCTGGGTCCGCCTGACCCGCCGCACCCACGGCACCGGCTCGGGCGGGGAGAAGGCGCTGGCGTTGACCGTGCCGCAGTTCGCCGCCGCCGCGGCCCACTACCGCAGCGCCGACGAGCACGCCCCCCGGCTGATCGCCCTCGACGAGGCCTTCGTCGGCATCGACGGCGACATGCGGGCCAAGTGCCTGGACCTGCTGGTCCGCTTCGACCTCGACGTGGTCATGACCAGCGAGCGGGAGTGGGCCTGCTACCCGACGGTGCCGGCGATCGCGATCCATCAGCTCTCCACCCGCCCGGGGATCGATGCCATCGGCGTCCACCGGTGGGTGTGGAACGGCCGGGACCGCCTCGAGGTGGCTGAGGACGCCACCTCGACGCCCGACCGGTGAGCGTCGACCAGGCGCGCGCGGAGGCCCTGTTCGGCGCTGAGCTCGCCTGGGTCATCGACCGGTTGCACGCCCGGTTCGAGCGCGGACAGCCCCTGCCCGCGCGGCTCCGCCTGCACGCGCCGAGCGATGTGGAGCGCGATGCCGTCGAGCGGCTCACCGGTCGGCGTCCCAGCGCCGCCGGGTCCATCAGCATCGAGGTGGCTGAGCTCACCCGCATCGTCGTCGCCGCCGGCATCGCTGCCGACCTGCGGTCGTTGGTCGAGGCGCTGCGCGGCCCGGTGGTCGACCGCGCCGCCCTGGTGCTCGCCGAGCAGGCACGGTGGGGGCAGGTCTACGAGCGGCTGCGTGCCGACGCGGCCAAGGTCGACCCGTCCCTGGACGGCTGGGCGGAGGACCTGGCGGCGAGCGGACTGCTACGTCGGCTGGCCGGCGATGCGGACGCCGCCGCCGAGCTCGGCCGGCAGGCCGTCACGGTGCTCGGCCGTCTGCCCGCCGCAGCGGTGCCGCTGTCCCAGCTGGCCGCCACCGCGCTCGGTGACAGCCACGCCCTGGACGAGGACACCGCGCTGTCCACCCTGGTGCTGCGCGGCATCGAGGCGGTCACGGGCCTGCCGCGGCGTGACCGCAGCGCGGCCGAGCGCCGGGCGCTGTGGGCCCGGGTCGGCGTGCTGCTCGATGAGCTGTCCGCCCCGGTGCTGGTCGTCGGGCTGCGGCCGGACGGCGACGGCCTCCTGGCGCGCATGCTGCGCGCCCATGCGGACGCGGGCGAACCCTGTCGCGTCACCCTGCGGACCCTGGTGCGCCACCCGGCGGGCTGGAACGCGCTCGAGGGTCAGCGGGTGCTGGTGTGCGAGAACCCCACCGTGGTCGCCGCGGTGGCCGAGCGCTGCGGGCGATCGGCACCGCCGGTGGTGTGCACCGACGGGCAGCCCTCGGCGGCGGTGCAGACCCTGCTCACCCATCTGGCGCAGGCGCGTGCGCTGCTCGCGTTCCACGTCGACTTCGACGGCGGTGGGATCCGCATCGGCAACCTGCTCGCCGACCGCTTCGGGGCACGACCCTGGCGGATGTCCCGTGCCGACTACGAGGCGGCGGCCGCGGAGGCCGGCCGGCCGCTGGGGGCGCCGCCACCTGCGGCGAGCTGGGATGCCGCGTTGACCCCGGCCATCGTGGCCCGCGATCGCGCGGTCCACGAGGAGCAGCTGCTCGACGGGCTCGTCGCCGAGCTGCAGCGTCGCTGACGCCTCCCGCTGGCGCGACCGATGCCGCGCGGTGGCACGTTGCCGGGGCCGGGTGCTGGCGTTCGACGGCGCGACCTGCCACAGTGCGCGGTCCACGACCGGGACGTGCCGATGCAGTTGCTGCCAGCGATCCGTGAACCGGCGTGCACGGCGTGCGGGGGGCCGGTCGTGACCATGGCCTGGACACAGCTCTCCCTGCTGCGGCACGCCGGCTACGGCGAGGCGGAGCGCACGCGGCTCGAGCGTTGTGTGACCGTCGGGTGTGGCACGTTGCGCCGGGTCGCGGTCGACGCGGTGTCCCCACGGGTTGCCGCCGGCGCCTGACGGCGGAGGACGACCAGCTCCCACGCGCCAGCGGCCGACCGGCGGCCGGCTAGCGTGCGTCGCATGCCTGCACACCGGATGAGCCGCGACGAGTTCCACGCCAAGATCGCCGACCACGACGCCGATCAGCTGCGCAAGATCCTGTGGACCCTGTACTGGCGCGGGTCCGCGCCCATGCGGGAACGGATCGAGGCCCAACTCGACCCTGCCGCACACGCCCGTCAGCAGCGCGACAAGGCAGCGCCGAGCGCGGCCGCGGTCGGTGAGCAGGTGCGTGCGTTCGCAGAGCTCGCCCGCTCCGGTGCCTACCTGGCCGGCGACCGGCGGGTGTCGCCCAAGGAGCGCAGCCGCTGGCGGTTCACCTTCCGGCGACTCGCCGCCGACGCGCAGGCTGCGCTGGCGGGCGAGGATGTCGACGCGGCCGCGGCTGCGGTGGAGGTGCTGATCGATCTCGCGCGCGAGAGCTACGACGTCGTCTACTTCCGGTCCGAGGATCCCGTGCAGGCGGCCGGTTTCGTGGTCTCGAACGCCGCCGCCGGCCTGTGGCGCGCCGTGCGGGACCGGCACGGGTTCGCGACGTTCGCCGATCGTGCGGCCCCGCAGCTGCTGCGGTGGGAGACCGGCTACGGGTGGACCCGGTACGGCTCCGGCAGCGTCGCGGAGAAGGAAACCTCTCTGGGCACCGTCCTCGAGGGGATGCTGCAGGCCCCCGATCACTGGCGGACCTTCGCGGACCGCTACCTCGCAGCCCTCGACGAGGTGGTCGATGTCCCCGCCGCCACCCGGCGCCGGTGGCGGGGCTCGCCGGAGCGTGACCGGGAGGAACGGGCCCGTGCGCTCGCGGAGTGGCACAGCCTGCTCGTGGAACGGCTGATCGGTTCCGAGGACGAGGAGCTCCTCGACCGGCTGGTCGCACACCCCGCGCTCGGCGGCCCCGAGCAGACGTTCCTGGCCGCGCAGCTCGCACACCGGCGTGGGGACGACGACAGCGCCCGGCAGCTCGTCCACGACAGCCTCGAAGGGCTGCCGGGCCACCCGGGTTTCCACGACCTCGCCCGACGGATCGGCGCCCCCCTGCCGCCGCGGGCGCAGCAGGCCCGCGAGGCCCGGCGCTGGTGACGGATGTCGCTCGGCGCAGCGTCGACGGCGTCGACCGGGCGTGGTGCGGGCCCCGTGGTCTCAGGCGTGCCAGCGTTCCACGCCGCCCATGCCGTAGCGGTGCAGGATCAGCGCACGGTTCGCGGTGATGGCCATGAAGCCGGTGCCGGGGGAGCCGTCGGGACCACCGGGCGCGAAGGCGTTGAGGTCGTAGTCGAACACCCCGTCCCACAGCCGCCGCTTGGTCTCGATGTCGGTGAACACCTCCGCGGTGCCCCACACCTCCACCCCGTCACCGACCTCGGTGACCTGCCAGTGCAACGCGACCCTGGGGTTGTCGGCCACGTTGCGGGCCTTCACCGAGTCGGCGCCGCACATGATCCACAGCACGTCGCCCTCCCAGCAGGGGTGGACCGGCGTGACGTCGGGTTCGCCGTCAGCCCCCACCGTGGCCAGGTGGGCCCAGGGGCTGAGGTCGGTGGCGAAGGTCTTGATGTCCTCGAGCGTGGTCATGGCAGCGGCTCCGTTGCGCGCGGGTCCCGACAGCGGAGTCTGCCGGCCCGCGCGGAGGCGTGCACGGTCGCCTGCCACGCAGTAATATACGGAAAAGCGTAGTTACGTAGTAGTGCCAGCGTGGTGGAGGTCGTCCGTGGCTGACAGCCGTCGTCACCAGCCCGTGAGCCGGCAGGAGTTCGATGAGCTCCGTGAGGTGGTGGAAGGGTTGCTCGCCGCAGCTCCAGCGCACCCGACGGAGCTCGATGGCGAGAAGGCGGCGGAGCAGCCGACCCTCTGGGCCCTGCGCGGCCTCGAGGACCGCATCGATGACCCTGCCGGTGCGGTGCTGCTCACCGGCAGCGTGGAACCGCAGCCCGGAGCACGCTACGAGTGGCAGGAGACCGTCTCCACCGTCAGTCTGCTGGAGTCGGACTGGACACGGATCGCCGCCACGCTGGACGCACTGGCCCACCCCGTGCGTCTGCAGCTGCTGCAGCTGGTGCTCACCGGGACGGATCGGACCGCCGCGCTTGGTGCGGCCGAAGGGCTCGGTACCAGCGGGCAGCTCCACCACCACCTCCGACAGCTGGTCGCCGCCGGGTGGCTGCGCAGCGCTGGTCGAGGTCGCTACGAGATCCCGGCTCCTCGGGTGGTGCCGTTGTTGGTGGTGCTCGCCGCCGCCGAACGCTGAAAGGAGCGCAGGATGTCGACGCCGAACCTCAACTTGTGGACCCGTCTCGCCGCCCGCACCGGCACGATCGCGCTGCTGTCGTTGACCGTGGCGCTGGTCGTGATCGGCGTGGCCACGCTCACCGGCCTGCTGGATCGGCTGCCGGAGGCCGTCCGCGCCGGTGTCGGCCCGGCGGCGCTCGCACTGCTGCTGGTCTTCCTGGTCGGGTTGGCGGCCACCTACCTTCCCCGGCCGGCAGCACCCGACGGCGACGCGTTGGCGTCGCCGATCCGTGGTCGGTGCCGCGCGGTGAACAGCCCTGCCGATCAGGTGCCCAGTCACGGTGTGCACGGTTTCGCACAGACCTACGCGATCGATCTGCTGCATGAGCCCGCGGACGGTGCGCGACCGACGTTCGGTGGTCGCCGGGCGATGCGTCGGCCGGAGGAGTACCCCTCCTTCGGCCGCCCCGTGCACGCACCCGCTGACGGCCGCGTGGTTCGCGCGGTCGACGGTGCCCGTGACCACCGGTGTCGGAGCAACTGGCTGGGCTACCTCTACATGGTCGTCGAGAGCTTCGTTCTGCAGCTGCGTGGTCCCCGCGGACTGCTCGGCAACCACCTCATCATCGAACGCGCGGACGGCAGCCACGTGGCGCTGGCCCATCTGCGTCGCGGTTCGCTGACGGTGGCGGTGGGCGACCGTGTGCATCGCGGGGAGGTGGTCGCCGAGGTTGGCAACTCCGGGAACACCAGCGAGCCACACGTGCACCTGCAGCTCATGGACGGTCCGCGCACCCCCCTCGCTGCCGGGCTGCCCTTCGTCCTCGACGACATCGTCGTCACCGACGCACCGCAGGCGCCAGGCCGCGTCGATCCACCTTCGTTGCCAGGGTCCGCGACGCTGTTCCATGCCGGCGTCACACAGGTACAGGACTGACCGCCGGCAGCAGCCGGTCCGGGCGCCGTGCGCAGGATCGCTGCCCCTCGCGGCCATGCCGTCGAGCGCGTCGCGGCGTGCTACGGCGGTGGAGCGGGGAACCGGCGGTGGTTGCGTTCGAGCTTGGCGTGCGCCACCTCGGCGAGGTCGACGTCGAGACGATCGGCGAGCCGGACGAGGTAGATCGCCACGTCGGCGAGCTCGTCGCGGACGTCGTCGGCGCGGTCGGTGTCCATGACCTCGGCGGACTGTTCCGGTGTGCACCACTGGAAGAGCGCGACGAGCTCGCCGACCTCTCCGGCCAGCGCCATCGCGAGGTTCTTCGGGGTGTGGTACTGCTCCCAGTCCCGTTCGGCCGCGAAGGTGCGCAGCCGGAGGCGCAGGTCGTCCAGGGACGCGTCGTTCACCGCTCCACCTCGTCGTAGTCGCCATCCCGCTCGGCCGCGAGCTGTGCGGTCCACCGGTCGATGCGGCTCTCGACGAAGTCGCGGGTCCGCTCGTCGGTGAAGCAGAGGTAGCAGCCCTTCAGGCCGCGGGAGAGCAGCACCCGGTAGGTGTTCTTGACCAGCCGGGTGAACTCCTCGTCGCTGGTGCCGCGCTGTAGCCCGCGGTCGTGGGAGAACCCCTTGCGACCGACCCACCCCTCACGCGGCCGGTAGACGAGGTCGTCACCGAAGATGACCCCGACGTAGTCCACCTCGAAGCCCTGGGCGGTGTAGATGCAGCCGACCTGGTCGATGCCGCCGGGCTCGCTGGCCCAGAAGTGGGACTTCGGGATGCCCTCGGCCAGGCCGGTGGCGTTCGGGCGGGCGTTCCACGGTCGCTCCCATCCGTCGATCTTGACGTCGGGCGCGAGGGTGCCGTCGTCGCGGGGTGCGGACCATGGCCAGCAGTAGCCGGCGACCAGCCGGGCGGTGTGGCCCTCGTCGGCCCGGCCGCGGATCAGGGCCTCAAGCTCCTCGGGCGCGTCGACGATGTCCACCTCGAAGTTGTCGTCGCCGGTCCACAGGGCGTTGGCGGTGCGGCGGATGCCCAGCGTGGACTCCACCCAGCGCACGAAGCCGTCGGAGCCGCCGCACCGGAACTGCGCCTCGAGCTCGAACTCGTGGACCTCCGCACCGTGGTCGGCGGCGAGGCGTTCGATGTCGTGCGAGCTGCCGATCTCGTCGCGTTTGACGGCCTGGAGGTCGTCGATGAAGAACACGGCCACCCGGGCGACGGAGAGCAGCTCGTCGAGCTGCGGGCGGTCGGGGTCGATGGCCTGCTTCTTGCGCCACCGGTCCCAGGAGTGCTTTCGGATCCGGTGCGCCTCGTCGCAGACCAGCACGTCGAGGGTGTCGTCCTCGGCGTTGAGGTAGGAGTTGAAGAAGGTGAACAGGTTGGCCGCGCGGGTGCCGACCCGTTTGCGGACGGTGTGGGTGAAGGCAGCGGAGCCGGTGGCGTGGTGGACCGCGTAGCCGTTGCCGGCGAGCTCGGCCACCAGGTTCAGGGCGAGCACGGACTTGCCCGTGCCGGGTCCACCGCGGATGACGAACACCGCCTTGGTGTCCAGGTCGCGGGCCTCGGCGACACGGGCGAGGATCGACTTGAACACCACCTGCTGCTCGTCGAGGAGCACGTAGGACGGCTCGCCCTTGATCATCGCCGCGGTGTGGTCCAGCAGCTTCTTGTGGGGCCGGTAGCGGCCCTCCCGCACGCTGCGCAGCACCCCGATCCCGCGGCCGTCACCGAGGTGGTCGTCCAGGAACGCCACCAGCTCGGTGATCCGGTCGCCGGCGAACAGCGGGTACAGCCCGAGGATGTTCGCATGGCGCTGCGACAGCAGCTCCGACTGCTCGTCGTGGGCGAAGTCGTGGAGGTAGGCGCAGGCGCGCAGGTCCACGTTGCCCCCGTGGAAGGTCTCGTGCGCGTCCGACAGGTACTGCCTGTACTGGCCGACCTGCGCGGAGGGGTGCAGGGTCTCCTTGCGGCCGTGGCCGTAGCGGACCGTCACCAGACCCTCGATCCGGGAGGGGGCGACGTCCTCGCTCCACTGCTTGAGCTCCACGATCACCGCGGCGGGGCGGCCGTCACGGTCGTGGCCGGTGATCATCGCGTCCAGGCGCCGGGAGGTCAGCGGCAGCTGGTACTCCAGCAGCAGCCCGTGGTCGTCGAGCCCTCCCAGCTCGATCGCGTTCGCCAGGGCTCTGAGGGAGTTGCGCCAGGAGCGCACCTCGCTCTCCGGTGGGCGCCAGCCGTAGTGGTCGAAGAACGCCTGCTGCAGCCGGCTGGCGATCTGGTTCTGCTTGGTGCGGGTGACGAAGTCGGTCGTGGTCCCCCAGTACAGCTCCGCCACCGTGGCCCCCTGCGCCGCGTCGGCAGCGTACTGCCACCCTCGGGGCGGCGCGGGTCCGCAGGTCAGGCGGCCAGGTCGCTGCCGAAGACGTAGCCGCTGCCGAAGGCCAGGGCGAAGACGAGGAAGACGTTCCCCCGCGGCATCGCGACAGCCGGAGCGATAGGGGAATCGGTCACACGTTCATCCGCCAGGTGGCATACTTCCACACGCGCACCGGGATCGAGGGCGCCACGACGAGGACGGGATGCGATGAGCCCTCACCCCTGGCAGCAGCACTACGCCGACGGCATCCGCCCGGAGATCGAACGACCCACCGAGCGCAACCTCGCCGAGCTGCTGCGCGCGTCCGCCGGTGAGTTCCACGACGACATCGCGTTCACGCAGGTCATGCCCAACGGCATGAACGGCTCCCTGCGCTACCGGGAGGTGGACGAGCTCAGCGACGACGTCGCCGTCTACCTACGGGACGTGGTGGGCCTCGACACGGGGGACCGGGTCGCGGTCCAGATGCCGAACTGCCTGAGTTACCCGGTCGTCGCCTTCGGGATCCTGAAGGCCGGCTGCGTGCTGGTGAACACCAACCCGATGTACACCGCCTCGGAGATGGCGCACCAGTTCGCCGACTCGGGCGCGCGGGCGTTGTTCATCATCGACATGTTCGCCGACCGGCTCCCCGAGGTGCTGCCGAGGACCGAGATCGAGACGGTGGTCACGGTCCCGATCTCCGCCTTCTTCCCGCCGGTGATCGCCGGGATCATCACCGCGACCCAGCGGTACTGGCAGCGGACCCTGCCCACGATCACCTTCGACCACACCCCGCTGCGCACCGCCCTTGGCAAGGGTCGTGAAGCCCGTCGCGCTGGCGTCGACCTCGATGTCTACCTCGCAGAGGTGGACCACGACGCGCTCGCCGCCCTGCAGTACACCGGCGGGACCACCGGTGTCTCCAAGGGTGCGATGCTCTCCCACGGCAACCTCGTCACCAACACCCGCCAGACGCTCGAGATGGTGGGGACCCATATCCGGCGTGGTGAGGAGACGGTGCTGACGGCCCTGCCGCTCTACCACATCTTCGCGTTCACCGTGAACCTGGTCGGCTTCCACACCATGGGTGGGCGCAACATCCTGATCCCCTCACCGAGGCCGCCCAACAACCTCAAGCGCGCCTTCGAGAACTACCCCGTCACGTGGCTGACCGGCGTCAACACCCTGTTCAACGCCCTGCTGAACGAGCGCTGGTTCACCGAGCACCCACCCAAGACGTTGCGTGCCGCTGCTGCCGGTGGGATGGCGCTGCACGCATCGGTGGCCGAGGAGTGGCGAGAGGTCACCGACACCCCCATCGTCGAGGGGTACGGGCTCACGGAGTCCTCTCCGGTCCTGACCTTCAACCCCCTCGGTGGCACCGTCAAGGACAGCACCATCGGCATCCCCGTGCCCTCCACCGAGGTCCGGTGCGTCGACGAGGACGGTGCGCCAGTGCCGCCCGGCCAGCCCGGTGAGCTCGTGGCGCGGGGCCCGCAGATCATGCAGGGGTACTGGCAGCGCCTCGAGGAGACCGCGGAGACCGTCAAGGACGGATGGCTGCACACCGGCGACATCGCCGAGATGGACGACGACGGCTTCCTGCGGATCGTCGACCGCAAGAAGGACATGGTGCTGGTCAGCGGGTTCAACGTCTTCCCCAACGAGGTGGAGGCCTGCCTCACCTCCATGCCGGGCATCCAGGAAGCTGCGGTGATCGGCCTACCGGATCCGAAGACCGGGGAGTCGGTGCGCGCCTACGTGGTGGCTGACGACCCGGCACCCACCGAGTCCGAGGTCCTCGCCTACTGCCGTGCGCACCTCGCGGCCTACAAGGTCCCCCGCAGCGTCGATTTCCGCGATGACCTCCCCAAGAGCCTGATCGGCAAGGTGCTGCGCAAGGATCTGCGTGCCACCATGACCGCGCCGGGCTCCGGGGACGGCCTCGCGGAGGAGGTCGCGTGATGGGGACGGCATCGACTCTGCTCCTGCTCGCGGTCGAGGGCCCACCACCGGACCACGAGGTGGTGACCGACTTCGAGCAGGTCCTGCTGGTCGCGCTGGTGTTCATCATCATGTTCGGCCTGGGCGCGGGGTTGACACCCCGGGACTTCGCCTCGGCGATCCGCCGCCCCCAGGGCCTGATCATCGGCTGGGTGACCCAGTTCGCCATCATGCCCTTCCTGGCGTTCCTGCTCGTGATCGGGTTGCTGCTGCAGCTGCCGGAGGAGTACGCCATGCCGGTGGCGATCGGGGCGCTGCTCATGGGCTCCGTGCCGGCAGGCACCACCTCGAACGTGTTCACGTTCTTCTCCAAGGGCAACCTGGCGCTGAGCGTGATGATGACCACCAACTCCACGTTGTGGGCGCTCATCATGACGCCGCTGGCCCTGGTGCTCTACGGGCAGCAGTTCATGCCGGCCGGCTCGGAGCTGCAGATCCCGATCCAGAACATCGTCGTGACGCTGGTGATCCTGCTGGTGCCCGTGGTGGTGGGGATGGTCATCCGGCGCTACAGCGCGAACATCGGCGCGGTCCTGGAACTCATGGGCGGCTTCTTCGGGCTGTTCTTCATCGTGTTCCTGCTGGTGACCTGGGTGCCGCGGAACTGGGTGCTGCTGGTGATCACCCCGTGGCAGGTGTACGCCGTCTCGATCCTGCTGGGGATGCTCGGCATCAGCATCGCCTACGGCATCGCGAAGGCGATCCGCCTGCACCCGGCCAACGCCCGGACCGTGGGGCTGGAGACCGGCATCCAGAACGGCCCGCTGGCCATCGCGATCGTGCTGCTGACCTTCTCCGACAGCCCGCAGCTGGGCGTCATCCTGCTGGTGCCGGCCCTGTACTCGCTGTTCATCGTGCTCGTAGCGACCGCGGTCACGATCCGCTTCCGGCGCGCCAACCTGGCGGAGGAACAGAAGATCCCCAGCCTGCTGTGACGCCCGACGCAGCTCGGCGCCGCGGGGTGCGAGCTCGTACGGGCGGGCCGCACGTCGCAAGGAGCTGGTGATGTCGGTGGCCGACCAGCGGCAGGTGCGTGCGGTCGTCATCGTGGGTGTTGCCGCGGCCGCGATGGTGCTGACCGCGTGTGCTGACGGCTCCCCCCGTGACGATGACGGTGCAGCGCCCCCGACGTACGACGGGGCAGAGGCCGAGCTCGTGGAGCTCCTCGCCGCCGAGCTCGACCCGGACGGGCCAGGTGTCGTGTCCTTCGTCGGTGATGCTGACGAGCGCTTCCGGGCCGCGTACGGCAGCGGGGACCTGGTGACGGGCGTGCCGATCCGGGTCGACGACCGCTTCCGGATCGCGAGTAGCTCCAAGCCGATGGTGGCTGCGGCCGCGCTGACCTTCGTCGACTCCGGGGAGCTCGACCTCGACCAGCCGCTCGCTGCGTACCTGCCCGTCGAGCACACCGCCGGCCTCGCGAACGCCGACCGGGCCACGGTTCGCCACGCACTGCAGATGACCAGTGGCATCCCCGACTACCTCGGTACGGACGCCTTCTGGTCGGCGGTCGACCACGACCCTGACCGGTTCTGGACCCCTACCGAGGCGCTGGCGTTCGCGGAGGAGCTGCCTGCCGAGCACGCGCCGGGGATGGGTTTCGACTACAGCAACAGCAACTACCTGCTCGCGCAGCTGGTGATCGAGGAGCTCGCCGGGCAGCCGTTGTCGGAGGTGCTCCGCCTGCGGGTGTTCGACCCTGCCGGCATGGCCGGCTGCACGCTGGAGACCGCGACGAGCTTCCCGGCGACCACCGTCCGCGGCTACGACCTTGACGACGGCGGTGAGCTGGTCGATGTCACCGTGGTCAACGACGGGGTGGGACTCGGCGATGGCGGGATCGTCTGCACGGTCGAGGACATGGTCCGGTTCCTGCCGGCCCTGCTCGAGGGGGAGCTGCTCGACGACACCACCCTGGCCGAGATGCTCGACCCCTTGCCTGCAGACGGCGGGGCCTACGGACTCGGGATCGACGTGGACGAGGATGGCGGGTACGGGCTGATCGTCGGCCACGAGGGTGGCAGCAGCGGGTTCCAGTCGGTGCTGTGGTACCTGCCCGATCACGGGGTGTCGGTCGGGGTGCTCACCAACACCCTGGGCTCCGAGGTGCACCGCGACATCGCGGACGAGCTGCTGGCCTTCTGGTTCGCGGACCACTGACGCGCGGGTGGCCGTCTACCTGGCCGCTGCCGGCTCGGCGGTGCTCATCCCGGCGCGGTGCGGCGTCAGCCAAGTCCGCGTGCCAGCAGCAGCATCCCGACCAGGACCGCCACGATGATGGTCAACCCCGCGCCGAAGAGCGCGAGCTGCGTGTGCCACTGCACCCGGCGTTCGGGGGGACGATCGTCGAGCCAGGCCTTCTTCCCGAAGGCGAGGTAGCCGTCACGCTGGTGCAGCGGCCCGTGCAGCCACACCCGATCGCCCGGGTAGACCGCCTTCTCCTCCTGCGTGTGGTGGCGGAACGACCGACCAAGCTGACGCGTGAGCGCGTAGAGCGGGTTGTCCGCCGAAGCGTCGGCCGCGGCACCCCGGCTCCCGCGCTCGCGGACGAGCACCTCACGTAGGTCACGGCTCTCGACCGCGAGCGCGATGTGGGGCTGGCGCTCGTCCCGGAGCACGAAGGTGGTCCGCACCTTGCCGTCGCTCAAGGCCGGCCCGTCTCCGAAGGAGCTGTAGCCCTTGGACCACAGGACGGGCTCCTCGGTCAGCGGCGAGCGGCCCGGGGCCTCCCACTCGCGTGCGATACCGACGACGCTGACGTCCTTGGCGGCCCCGACCTGCGCCGGGGTCCAGACCTGCCGGCCCGTGGCCAGCTGGCGCCGCGAGAGGTGGTAGAGCGTGAAGATGAGCGGGAGGCCGACCGGCAGGATGAACGCGAGCAGCATAGGTCTCCGTACCGGGGCATCTCTCCCGGAACGCCACGGTGGCGGACACCGATGCCTCGCCAGGACCCTACACCGGGCAGCGGGGCGCCGGGACACCTGACCCCCTCGCCGCCGGCTCCTCCTCGAGGTCGTCGGTCGGATCGGCCTCGTGGGGGCGTTCGCGTCGGCGATCACCTGGTGGTGACCGGTCGACCCCGACGGTCGAGCGCGGCAGGGCGCGCGCCGCGGCAACCGTGCGGTCAGCCTGTTCGGGCCTGGTCGCTGATCCGGGGGAACGGCTCGATGGAGAACACCACCTCGACGGGCAGGTCGAAGAACCGCGCGATGCGCAGCGCGAGGTGGAGGCTCGGGCTGTACTCGCCGCGCTCGAGGTAGCCGATCGTCTGGTAGTGCACCCCCAGCGCGTCGGCGAGCTCGCGGCGGGTCACCCCCTGCTCGGCCCGCAGCAGGGCGATCCGGTTGTGGACGGTCTCGCTCATCGCGTCGTCACCGCCTGCTCATCGCACGAACTGGTTGGCGGCCTGGTCGCGGGCCGCGGCGACCGCGGCGCCCGACTGGCGGCGGGACATCCGCCGCACCAACGGGATGGCCAGCGCGAAGCCGACGACCGCCCAGATCGCGAGGACGGCGACGGCCGCACCCAGCCGCCAGCTGCCGGTGAGTTCGCCCACCGCGGCCGCCTCGGGCAGGAAGGCGTAGCGCATCAGGTGCCCGAACCAGTAGAGCGGGAACACCTGCGCCAGGATCTGGACCCACCCCCACAGCCGGTCCATGGCGCCGAAGATGCCGGAGAGGTAGGCCAGAGCGATGATCGGGGCCATGCCCCAGGTGAAGACCTGCTGGACCTTGGTAACCAGCGACCCGATCACGAAACCGAGCGGCAGGTTCGCGAGGATGCCGAGCAGCAGCATCCCGACTATCAGTGCCCAGCGCCCCGGAGCCGTGGGCACCGCGCCCTCGAACAACAGCGCGGCCCCGCCCAGCACGATCACCAGCAGCGGCAGGATGCCGACCAGCGTCAACGACATCAGGCCGACGAGGTAGCCGTGCAGGCCGTAGGGGCCGACCCGCAGCCGCAGCACGGTGCCGTCCTCACGCTCCAGCGCAAGGGCGTAGGCCGGGGTGATGACGATGGAGAACATCACCAGCGCGGCGAGGAGGCTCGGGAGCACCAGCTGGGGGAGCGTCAGGCCAGGGACGCCGAGGTCCTCGTCGCGGTTGAACCACATCAGTGCCAGGGAACCCACCCCGAACATCACGTAGAACCCCTGGTCCGAGGGGCTGCGCAGGCCGATGACGAACTCGTGCCAGCCGCGCTGGACCCCGAGGGTGATGGCGTTGGTGACCGGGTTCATGACGCACGCTCCGTCATCGCCTGCTCGCGGGTCGGGACGGCTCCCGGGTCGAGGTGTGTGCGGACCAGCTCCAGGTAGGTGTCCTCCAGGCTGGCGCGACGCACCTCGAGGTCGTCGATACCCGCCGGGTGCTCGGCCAGCAGCTGGCGCACGAAGCCGGTGGCGTCGTCGGTGGCGTGCACGAACCGCTGTCCGTCGTGGGTCCAGCGCACCTCGGCCCGGCCACGGATCCGGCGTGCGAGCGCGTCGGCGGAACCGTCCGCGACGATCCGTCCGCCCGCCAGGATCAAGATCCGGTCGGCGAGCTTCTCCGCCTCGGCGAGGTCGTGGGTGGTGAGCAGGACGGTGGTCTGCTCGAGGTCGGTCAGCCGGTGGATCAGCTCGTGGAAGTCACGGCGGGCCTGCGGGTCGAAGCCGGCGGTCGGTTCGTCCAGGAACAGCAGCTCCGGGCGCCCGATGATGCCGACGGCGACGTCGAGGCGACGGCGCTGCCCGCCGGAGAGCGTGATGATGCGTTGATCGGCTGCTGCGCCCAGCCCGACGAGGTCGACGACCTCCTCGGTGGGGACGGGGCGTGGTCGCTGCTCGGTGGCGTAGGGCCGGTAGAACGCACCGAGGTGGTCGAGCAGCGCCCGTGGCGTCCACCGGGCGTGGTCACGCCAGGACTGCAACACGATGCCGATGCGGGCGCGCCAGGCTTCGTCGACGTGCAGCGGATCCTCGCCGAGCACCTCGACGTGGCCGCCGGAGGGACGACGGAACCCCTCGAGGATCTCGATCGTGGTGGTCTTGCCGGCGCCGTTCGGCCCGAGCAGGACCACCACCTCGCCGCGCGCGACCTCCAGGTCGACGCCCGTGAGGACGTCGTGGTCGCCGTAGCGCATGTGCAGGTCGCGGACCCGGACGACCGGCGGGCAGGTCGGGGTGTGCACCCGCACTCCTCGTTCGCTGACGGGGGTGTATCGCTGCTCTGGATATAGTAGTAGTACTACGCATAGAGCAGAGATGCAACCACTGTCGGCGCGCACCGGAGGCCGTCAGGGCCAGGTTGCGGTCCAAGGTGTCGACGCGCGACGACCCGCGCCCGCTCACCGGAGCGGGCGCGGGTCGTCAGGAACGCGTGCCTGGCGTCAGCGGCGGGAGATCCGGCGCAGTACCGCGAGCAGGATGCGCTCGACCACGGGGTCCGGGTCCTGGGGCTCGACGACGAGGTAGTCGGGCACCTGGCCCTGTGTGGCCAGCCGCTCGACGGTGCTCTCGGCGCGATCGCGGAGCTGGGGGAGCTCGTCGCTCGGGGTGCGGTCGAAGCGCTCGAGCAGTTCGGCCACCTCGCTGGTCTCGTCGTGGCGACGCTGTGGTTCGATGGCGGTCGGCATGCGGGCTCCCTTCCCTCGGATGCGCTGGGTCGCAGTGTCGGCGACAACCGGCGCGTTGCCCAGCAGATACCTATGACGTGCGGACGAACCCCTTCCGTGGGCCACTTCACCGTAGGATGTTCGGCGAACTCCGCTCAGGGGCTGCCGATGGACGCGATCGATCATGCGCTGGTGCATGAACTCCAAGCTGACGCGAGCATCACCAACCGGGAGTTAGCGGCGCGTGTCGGTGTCTCGCCCTCCACCGCCCTGGAGCGGGTGCGGGCCCTGCACCGGCGGGGCGTCCTCATCGGCTACCACGCCGAGGCGTCGTTGCGGGCCCTGGGTCGGGGGGTCCAGGCGCTGGTGTCGGTACGCATCCGGCCACCGACCCGCCCACGCATCGACGCGTTCCTCGACTACGCCGACGGCCTCTCGGAGGTGCTCGACGCCTACCTGGTGTCGGGGCATGAGGACGTGATCCTGCACGTGGCGGTCGCGGACACCGACGCGCTCTACAGCCTGATCATCGACCACCTGACCGCCCGGTCCGAGGTGATCGACGTGCGCTCTTCGATCGTCTACGCGCACCGTCGGCAGCACGTCGTCGAGCCGATCAGCCCCTGAGACCTGCTGTGGCGGTGCCCAGGCTTGACACCGCCACGCAGCACTCTTAGTGTGCAAGAGATAACAATCGATTGCACGCGGTGCGCATCGCACGATGCATGGTCCGGCGGTTCAGCGACGCGCACGCGGTGTTCCGGGAGGGGAGGCCGTCCGTGGTCGCAGGGAGTGCAGAGTTCGCCCAGAGCGCGATCGCAGCGCCGGGCATCCAGGGGGTCGACTGGGAGGAGCGGGTCGACTACCGCCGTCTTCGTGAGCACCGCCTGGCTCGGGCACGTGCGGCGCTCGAGGCCAGCGACCTCGGGGCGCTGCTGGTGTTCGAGAGCAGCAACATCCGCTACCTGACCAGCACCCACATCGGGACCTGGGGCTACAACAAGACCGAACGCTGGGCGTTGCTGACCCGCACCGGGGAACCGTGGATCTGGGACTTCGGCTCCGCTGCCAAGAACCATCGTCTCTACTCCCCGTGGTTGCGGCCCGAGCAGTCCCGCGGGGGCAACGCGGGCCTGCAGGGCGCCATCGCCCCCGATGCCGGCCTGCCGGTCGGCGCCGCCGGGGAGGTCGCGGCGATACTGCGCGACGAGGGCGTAGCCGATATGCCCGTCGGGGTGGACGTGACGGAGCTGCCCTTCCTCAGGGCCTTGGAAGCGGAGGGGGTCGACGTCCGGGACGGGCAGCAGGTCATGCTCGATGCCCGAGAGATCAAGAACGTCGACGAGATCCTCCTGCTCAGCCAGGCCGCGTCGATGGTGGACGGCGTCTACCACGACATCTACGAGGCGCTGAAGCCGGGGGTGCGCGAGTCCGACATCGTCGCGCTGGCCACCAAGCGGCTGTTCGAGATGGGCTCGGAGCAGGTGGAGGCGATCAACTCCATCGCTGGTGAACGGTGCAGTCCCCACCCGCACGTCTTCTCCGACCGGCTGATCCGACCCGGTGACCAGGCCTACTTCGACATCATCCATGCGTTCAACGGGTACCGGACCTGCTACTACCGGACCTTCGCCGTCGGACGGGCAACCCAGGCCCACCGCGACGCGTACAAGACCGCGCGTGAGCTGATCGACGCCGCCATCGAGATGGTCAAGCCCGGCGTTGGCACGGACGAGATCGCCCGGCTGTGGCCGGACGCCACCGAGTTCGGCTTCTCCTCGGAGATGGAGGCGTTCGGTCTGCAGTTCGGCCACGGACTCGGGCTCGGGCTCCATGAGCGCCCGGTGATCTCCAAGCTCAACTCACTCGAGCGCCCTGTGGAGATCCAGGAGGGGATGGTGTTCGCCCTCGAGACCTTCTGGCCCGCCTCCGACGGGCACTCCGCCGCACGGATCGAGGAAGAGGTCGTCGTCACCGCTGGCGGCGCCGAGCTGCTGACGCTGTTCCCCGCGGAGGAACTGGTCGTCACCAACGCCTACTGAACGAGGACCCATGTCTGCCACAGAGACCGTCGAGCCCACCGAGGACAGCTCCCCGGAGCACACCTCCCCTGAGGAGCAGGTCTGGCTCGGTCTGTACCGCCAGCTCTTCCGGATCCGCTCCTTCGAGGAGCGGGCCTACCGGCTGTTCATGGAGGGGCTGGTCAAGGGCACCTCCCACCTGTCGCTCGGACAGGAGGCGATCGCCGCCGGCTTCGGCGAGGCGATGCGTGCCGACGACTACACCTTCGCGACCTACCGCGGGCATGCCCACACCCTCGCCCGGGGCACACCGATGACCGGTGTGATGGGCGAGCTGCTCGGGCGCGCGAACGGCGTGTGCGGCGGCAAGGGCGGGTCGATGCACCTGACCAGCGTCGAGCACGGCGCGATGGGCTCCTACGCCATCATCGGTGCGCACCTTCCGATCGCCAACGGTGCCGCCTGGTCCGCACAGGTCCGGGGAACGGGCCAGGTCACCGTGTGCTTCTTCGGCGATGGCACCACCAACATCGGTGCCTTCCACGAGGCCCTCAACCTGGCCAAGGTCTGGAACCTGCCGGTGGTGTTCGTGTGCGAGAACAACCTCTACATGGAGTACACGCCGATCGGTGACGTCACCGCGGTGGAACACCCGGCTGCCGACCGCGCCTCCGCCTACGGGCTGGAGTCCATCATCGTCGACGGCAACGACCCGGACGTGGTCTTCGAGGTCGCCAGCACCGCGATCGGCCGGGCCAGGGACGGCGGCGGACCTTCGCTGATCGAGGCCAAGACCTACCGCCACGGTGGGCACTCCCGGGCCGATCCCGGCACGTACCGGCCCGACGAGGAGGTCGCGGAGTGGCGCGCACGTGACCCCGTGCCCACCTATCGGCAACGTCTGCGCGACCGCGGGGTGGCCGAGGGGGCCCTGGCCGCCATCGAGACGGAGGCTGCCGCCGATGTCGACGCCGCCACCGAGGCGGCGAAGGCGGCCCCACCGCCGGCGGTGGAAGCCGCCTACACCAACGTCTGGGCCGATGGGGGTGCGGCATGGCGGAACTGATCACCTACCGGGACGCCGTCGCCAGGGGCCTCGCGCAGGAGATGCGGCGCGACCCGTCCGTGTACTTCCTCGGCGAGGACGTGGCCGCCGCGGGCGGGGGGTTCAAGGCCACCAAGGGCCTGTTCGAGGAGTTCGGGCCCGAGCGCGTGCGCGACACCCCGATCTCCGAGGAGGCCATCCTCGGTGCCGCCATGGGCGCGGCGATGACCGGGCTGAAGCCCGTGGCGGAGATCATGTTCTCCGACTTCCTGGCCACCTGCTGGGACCTCGTCGCCGTGGAGATCCCGAAGACCCGCTACATGACCGACGGGCAGGTCACCCTGCCGCTGGTGATCCGTACCGCCAACGGCGGGGGGCTGCGCTTCGGTGCCCAGCACTCCCAGGCGGTCGAGAACTGGGCGATGGCCATCCCGGGGCTCAAGGTGGTCGCCCCCTCCAACCCCCGGGATGTGATCGGGCTCCTCGCGGCCGCGATCCGCGACCCTGACCCCGTCATGTTCTTCGAGCAGAAGTCCCTCTACCCGACCAAGGGTGAGGTCCCCGACGGGGAGATCGTCGATGAGCTCGGCGTGGCGCGCACGCTGCGGGCCGGTCAGGACGTGACCATCGTCGCGCTGGCATCGATGGTGCCGCGCGCCATGGCCGCCGCGGAGGAGCTGGACGAGATCGGGATCTCCGCAGAGGTCATCGACCTGCGCTGCCTGGTGCCGCTCGACACCCGCACCGTCGTCGAGTCGGTCAAGCGTACGAGCCGGTTGGTGACCGTGGAGGAGAACCCCCGTCTGGTGGGCTGGGGTGCGGAGATCGTCTCCATCGTCGGCGAGGAGTGCATCTGGCACCTCGACGGCCCGCTCACCCGGGTGACGACACCCCACATCCCGCTCCCGAGCGCGGACGCGCTGGAGGACGAGTTCCTCCCCTCCGTCGACCGCATCGTCGAGGCCACACAGAAGGCTGTGCAGTGAGCCCCCACGCCCTGCCCATCCCGGACCTGCCCACCGGGCTGTACATCGGTGGCCAGTGGCGCGACGCCGCCGACGGGGACCGCGTCGAGGTGTTCGACCCCGCCACGGACGCCGTTCTCACCAGCGTCGCCAGCGGCGGGCCCGCGGACGGGCGCCTCGCCGTCGACGCGGCGGCGGACGCGCAGGAGCCCTGGGCTGCCACGGCGCCCCGGCAACGGGCGGAGATCCTGCGCCGCTCCTACGAGCTGCTGGTCGCCAACCGCAACGAGCTCGCGGCGTTGATCGCCCTGGAGGGCGGCAAGAGCCGCCGCGATGCCGAGGGTGAGGTCGCCTACGCCGCGGAGTTCTACCGCTGGTTCGCCGAGGAGGCGGTCCGGGCCACCGGGACGGTGCAGACCGCACCGAACGGTGACAAGCGGATCCTGACGGTGCTCCAGCCCGTGGGGGTGTCCGTGCTGATCACGCCGTGGAACTTCCCCGCGGCGATGGCGACCCGCAAGATCGGCCCGGCACTCGCAGCCGGTTGCACCGTGGTCCTGAAACCCGCGACCGAGACCCCGCTGACCGCCCTCGCCGTGGCGCAGCTGATGGAGGAGGCCGGGACCCCACCGGGGGTGGTCAACGTGGTCACCGCACGCCGACCGGGGCCGACGGTGGAGGCGATGCTCGACCACCCGGCGACCCGGAAGCTGTCCTTCACCGGTTCCACCCAGGTGGGGCAGCTGCTGCTGCGCCAGGCCGCGGACCGGGTGCTGAACTGCTCCATGGAGCTCGGCGGCAACGCCCCGTTCATCGTCTTCGCGGACGCCGACCTCGATGCGGCCATCGAGGGGGCGATGGTCGCCAAGATGCGCAACGCGGGCGAGTCCTGCATCGCCGCGAACCGCTTCCTGGTCGAGGCTGCGGTCGCTGAGGAGTTCGCGGTCCGCCTGGCGGCACGGATGTCCGCGCTCACGGTCGGACCGGGTAGTGATCCCGACAACGACGTCGGCCCGATGATCAACGCCCGTGCCCGCGACGACATCGCCGCGATGGTCGATCGCTCGGTCCGCGCGGGTGCGAACCTCCGCAGCGGCGGGGTCGTCGAGGACGGTCCTGGTTGCTTCTACCCCCCCACGGTCCTGGACGACGTCGCCGCCGACGACCCGATCCTGGCGAACGAGATCTTCGGCCCCGTCGCACCCGTCGTGCCCTTCACCTCGGAGCAGCAGGCGGTGGGGATCGCGAACCGCACCCCGTACGGCCTGGCCGCCTACGTGTACTCGAAGGACCTGGCCCGGGCGATGCGGGTCGCCGAACGCGTGGACGCCGGGATGGTGGGCATCAACCGCGGCTTCATCTCCGACCCCGCCGCACCCTTCGGCGGGGTGAAGCAGAGCGGGCTGGGACGCGAGGGTGGGCACGAGGGGCTGCTGGAGTTCCTCGAGGCCAAGTACATCGCGGTCGATTGGGGCGTGTGAACGACCTCGCCGCCCGGTGCGCACACGCGGTGTGGCGGCACGGGATCAGTCCTTCGGCAGCCACCCCAACGTCGAGCGCCGCGGCACGAGCACCGGGGGCAGGGTCAGCGGGGTACGGGCTTGCTCGCGGTCCTCGATCAGCATCGTGGCGGTGTCCGCCGCCATCCGTCCGAGCTCGTAGCCGGGGAGTCGGATCGTGGTGATCGGGGGGTCGGTGAAGGCCGTCATCAGGGTGTCGTTGTACCCGATGATGGCCACGTCCTCCGGGCAGGAGCGGTCATGGTCCCCGAGGGCCTGGAGGGCCCCGAAGGCCATCAGGTCGTTGTGCGCGAAGATGGCGGTCGGTAGCGCACCGGTGCGTGCCAGGAGCAGCTCCATCAGCCGTTTCCCCTCCTCGAAGGTCGGCCGGTTCCCGTACTCCTCGAGCTCGATGGCGCCGATACCCGCGGACCGGAGCCGTTCCCGGAAGCCGACACCGCGCTCACGGAAGTTGGAGACCTCCTGCGGTCCGGCCAGCTGGGCGATCCGGGTGTGCCCGTGCTCGAGGAAGTGCTCCGCCGCGAGCCGACCGCCCCGTTCGTCGTCGTGGGTGACCGCCGGTATCCCGGAACCGGGCAGGTGGCGCACGGCCAGGACGATCGGCAGCTGCTGCTGCGCCTTCCGCAACGCGCGCTCGTCGCCTACGCGCGCGCCGGTGACGATCACCGCGTCGGCGCGTCGGGCCATCAGGCTGTCGAGAGCACGCGCCATCCTCGTCGGCTGGTCACGGCTCTCCGCGATCAACGCCATCAGGCCACGGCCCTCGAGCTGGTGCTCGATGCCCCGCACGACCGGGGCGATGAAGGGGTTGCCGAGATCAGCGACGACGACCCCGAGCGTGTGGGTGCGTCCCCGGCGCAGGCCGCTGGCGATGCTGTCGCCGCGGTAGCCGAGCTGGTCCGCAGCAGCACGCACCCGTGCGACGGTCTCCTGGTGCACCAGGGTGCGGCGGTCCGGGTCGAGCGCGCGGGATGCCGTCGAGGTGTGCACGCCGGCCCTCGCTGCCACGTCCTTCAGGGTGACCTTCTGCAACCGTGCCGTCCTTCCTTTCCCCACCGCAACATCGTTGCACGGAACCTAGCAGCAGGTGGGTCTTGCCGACGCGGCCACCTTGGTCCGCGCGCGACGGTCCTGCCCGTCTCGTGCGCGAGAAACGCGGTGTTCGCCGCATTCGGGGTTGACACGGTGAAGTGGAGTCTCTAGCGTGCAATGTAACGCAATCGATTGCGGCCGTGGGAGGGCCAAGATCGAGCGGGCTGGGCTCGGGAGGATGTCACCGGCGGCGCCGACGCCGCGGCCTGGTGGGCACGGCGACACCTCACGCCAGGGAGAGGAACGGCCACATGAGCGACAAGGAACCCGGGGTTCCCCCTTCGAAGACCTCGTCCGAGACGCCCGTCCCGGTCGTCGAGGGCAGGGGCATCGTGAAGCGGTTCGGCGGCACGCAGGCCGTCGACGACGTCAGCATCTCCGTGGTCCCTGGCGAGGTCCATGGCCTGGTCGGGGAGAACGGCGCGGGCAAGTCCACCCTGATGCGCGTGCTGGCGGGTGTGCTGACCCCGACCGAGGGCGAGGTGCTCATCGGGGGGCAGCCGCTCGATCCCGGCGACACCCGCGCGGCGCTTGACGCCGGTGTCTCGCTCGTGCACCAGGAACTCAGCCTGGTCCCGGAGATGACCGTCGCGGAGAACATCCTGCTCGGCTCCACCCCGACCAGGGCCGGGGTGATCGACGGGCGGACGCAGCGACGCATCGCCCGCGCGGCACTCGAGGAGATCGGCGTCACCGTCGACCTCGATGAGCCCATCTCCCGACTGTCCGTCGCGATGCGCCAGTTCGTGGAGATCGCCCGCGCCATCGCCCGCCAGCCACGGGTGCTGATCCTCGACGAGCCGACCGCGACGCTCACCCCTGCGGAGACCGACCACCTGCTCGCGACGTTGCAACGTCTGGCGGACACCGACCTCGCGATCCTCTACATCTCCCACCGCATACCGGAGATCTTCGCGCTCTGCGATCGGGTCACCGTCCTGCGTGACGGCAAGCTCGTCATCGCCGACGAGATCGGCAACTACACGCCGGACAGCATGGTCAAGCACATGGTGGGTCGCGAGCTGCAGCTCGACATGGAGCACCGCCGCGTCGAACCGGAACACGGGGAGGTGATGCTGTCCGCGCGCGGACTCAAGGCGCCGGACGTCAACGACGTCGACCTCGACGTGCGCGCGGGCGAGATCGTCGGGCTCGGTGGGTTGGTCGGTGCGGGCCGCACGGAGATCGTCCGCGCCATGCTCGGTGCCGACCCGCGCACCGGCGGGGAGACCACCGTGACGCTGGACGGCCGCCGACGCCGCATCGGTGGCTACCGCTCGGCGGTGCACGCCGGTATCGCCTACATCCCGGAGGAGCGGCGCACCGACGGCCTCTCCCTCACGATGACGGTCTCGGACAACATCGCGCTGCCGAACCGTTCCAGCCTGTCGAAGGGCTTCGTCCTGCAGCGTCGGCGCATCGCGGAGTTCGCCCGGAGCCTCGCGGAGACGGTGAACCTGCGCCCGCCGGAGATCGAGCGGGAGGTCGGCCAGTTCAGCGGTGGCAACCAGCAGAAGGTGGTCATCGCGAAGTGGCTGGGGCGCCGACCCGATGTCATCGTGCTGGATGAGCCCACCCGGGGTGTCGACGTCGGAGCGAAGGCGGAGATCCACCGGCTCATCCGTGAGCTCGCGGACGACGGGGCTGCGGTGCTGGTCGTCAGCTCCGACCTGCCGGAACTGCTCGAGCTCTCCGACACCATCCACGTCGTCCGTGACGGCCGCATCGTCGGGGTCCTGCCCGGTGTAGGGACCGATGAGGCGGCGGTCATGGCGCTGGCCGCCGGCCAGCAGGAGGTCGACGCCGCATGAGCTCCCAGGCCCCCGCCCCCACCACGCCGCACCCATCGCCTGCCCGGGCCGAGGACGAGCCGGAGGCGACGCCGTTCAAGCTGTCGGCGTGGTTGTCCACGCAGGGCATCGTCATCTTCACCATCGCGCTCGTGCTCTTCGCCGTGGTGTTCGTCGACGGTTTCGCGAGCCTCCCCAACCTCACCGATGTGTTCAACCGTGCGGCGCCCATCGGCATCGTGGCGGCCGGCATGACCTTCGTGGTGATCAGCGGCAACTACCTCGACCTGTCCGTCGTCGCCCAGGTCGCGACCGCCGCGGTGGTGCTCATCGCCGTGACCAACGCGGTGGGGTTGCTGCCGGCGATCCTGTTGGCCATCGCGATCGCTCTGGTCTACGGACTGGTCAACGGCGTCGCTGTCGGGGTGTTCAAGGCCAACGCCGTGATCGTGACGCTGTCGACCACCTTCATCGGCCTCGGGCTGCTGCGGTGGCTGACCGGTGGCAGCATCTACTTCGGCGACAGCGACGGCCCGATCCGCACCTTCGGCACCACCCGCATCGGCCCGCTACCGCTCTCGATGGTCCTGTTCGTCGTCGTCACGATCCTGCTGTCGCTGGTGTTCACCAGGACCAACTTCGGGTTCATGGTGCGGGCCTACGGCTCGAACCGTGAGGCCACCCGTCTCGCCGGTGTGAACACGCCCGCGGTGGTCATAGGGGCCTTCACGATGTCTGCGCTCGGCGCCATGCTGGGTGGCTTCGTCCTGGCGGCCTTCTCCAACACGGCGGTCTCGTCGATGTCCGACGGCTACGACTTCCGTGCCCTGGCCGCGATCATCGTCGGGGGGACGTCGGTCTTCGGGGGCCGCGGCAGCGTGATGCGCACCCTGCTCGGGGTCGTGTTCGTGAGCGTGCTGACCAACATCATGGTGCTCACGGGCCTCGGTTTCGGGTTCCAGCAGATGGCGATCGGGCTCCTGATCGTGCTGGCGGTCTCCGTGGACGCCCTGGCGAGGAAGACGAGGTCGTCATGAGCGCCACCGAGTCGACATCGCCCGCCGGCGAGCAGACGCCGGCGAGCGACGGCCTGATCGAGCGAGGACGCCGCATCCTCTCCCGGAGGACCGAGGGCCGCGCCGTCGGTCTGCTGATGGTCGTGTGGGTGTTCACCCTGCTCTTCGAGCCCCTGGTCTGGACCTCCTACGAGGTGACGCTCGGGCGCATCGCGCTGGTGGGGCTGGTCGCGCTCGGGCTGACCGCGGTCATCCTCATGGGCGAGCTCGACCTCGCGGTGGCCAGCACCCTGGCGGTCGCCGGGGTGATCATGGCGAGCTTCGACAACCTCCTGCTCGGCGTGATCGCCGCGCTGGCCACCGGGCTGCTCGTAGGGGCGGTCAACGCCTTCTTCGTGGTGATCGTGGGGATCAACTCCTTCATCGCCACCCTGGGGATGCTGTTCTTCCTGCGCGGAGCGGCCTTCGTGATCTCTGGTGAACAGCCGGTGCGCATCGCCGACGTGGACGCCGGCATCGCCTTCGGTCAGCCGGTCATCGGTCCGCTCACGCCGAGGATGCTGATCTTCATCGTGGCCTTCGTGGCCCTCTACATCTTCCTGTCCCACATCCGTGTGGGCCGGGAGTTCTACGCGGTCGGTGGCAACCGTCAGGCCGCGCGTGACGCCGGGATCCCCGTCACACGACGGGTGTTCACCGGGTTCATGATCTCCGGCTTCATCTCGGCGCTGGCCGGGGTAGTCAACACCCTCGAGCGAACGGCCGCCGACCCCACCGCCGGGTCCACGGTGCTACTGGCCAGCTTCGCAGCGGCCATCATCGGCGGTGTGCTGCTCAACGGAGGTCGCGGCTCGGTCTTCGGGACGCTGATCGGCGCGTCCGCGCTGGGGATGCTCCAGGTCGCGCTCACCCTCTCCGGGGTGCAGGTGGACGTCCAGAACATCGTGATCGGTGGGGTCCTGCTGCTCGCAGTGATCACCGATCCGGCCAGCCTCCGGGCGGCGACGGTGACGGCCCGGTCCCTGATGCAGGGGCGGGCCGCACAGCAGGACACGGGGGGAGTTCGGCTCTTCGCCCACCGTCATCCGCGGTGGGGACCGCACGTACATCGGACAAGGGAGATGACAAGATGCGCAAGCGACACCTGACCAGGGTGGTCGGCCTGTTCGCTGCTGGGGCCCTGCTCCTCGCGGCGTGCGGCGACGCTGACGACAACGGTGCCGACGACGAGTCCGTCGACGCCGGTGAGGAGACGGTCGAGGACGAGGCTGAGGAGGCCGATCCGGACGACGACGGGTCCGGAGAAGCCGGCGCTGCCGTGGAGGACGCCGATTTCGAGGTCTACGCGCTGCTGCCCCAGGGCAACGACCAGCCCTACGGCACGACCTACCTGCCCCCGATGGAGGCGGCAGCCGAGGAGCTCGGGATCGCGCTCACGATCACCAACTCCCAGTACGACGCGGACACCCAGGCCAGCGACTGCGAGGTCGCCGTCGCCGCGCAGCCCGACGGCATCATCCTGTGGCCGGCCGTGGGTGACACCGTGCGGCCGTGCCTGCAGGCCGCCAACGACGCAGGCATCCCCGTGACGATCACCAACTCCGACGTCAACGAGGAGGATCGTGATCTCACGCGGGGCTACTCCGGGCCGGACACCTACGGTCAGGGCGTGGCGTCGGCGGAGCTGATGTGCGAGTTCGCGGACGGGCAGGATCTCGGGATCATCATGATCAACGGCCTGACGGGCAACTCCACCGCGATCGACCGCGAGAACGGTTTCGAGGACACCATCAACGAGCAGTGCTCCAACGTGGAGATCCTCGCCCGTCAGCCGGGGAACTGGAACGCTGACGAGTCCCAGATCGCAGCCTCGGAGATGATCACCGCGGTCGGCGCCCCGAACATCCAGGGCGTGTACGCCGCCGACGACACCATGGTGGCCGGTGCCATCGACGCGCTGCGCTCGCGGGACATCGACCCCACCGAGCTGATCATCACCTCGATCGGCAACACCTTCCTCGGCAACCCCCTGGTCATCGACGGGGAACTGGACGGCACCGTCTTCCAGTCGTCCTCCTGGGACGGCGAGAACGCCGTGACCCTGATGCACGAGGTGCTCACCGAGGATCCGCAGGACCGGCTCGTGCGCTTCATGCCCGACGTGAAGGTGACGGTCGACAACGCCGAGGACGAGGACGTCGCGCCCGAGTGGTGATCGGCTGAACAGCCGGCCGGTGCCCCCGAGGTCCCGCGCCTTGGGGGCCCGGTCGGTGGTCGTCCCGCGACGGACCCAGAGCAGTGGCAGCACACGCTGCCGGAGGAGAGACCCACCATGGACACGACACGACTGAGCGGCAAGCACGTCCTGATCACCGGGGCAGCGCAGGGGATGGGCGCGGCGGTGGCACGGCACTACGCCGCCCAGGGCGCGAAGGTCTGCCTCGGTGACATCAACACCGAAGGGGTTGCGCAGGTCGCCAAGGAGATCCAGGAGGACGGCGGCGAGGCGGCCCACGTCAAGCTGGACGTCACCGACCGGCAGGACGCGAAGGACGCGGTGGCCCACACCGTGGAGGCCTTCGGCAGCATCAACGTGCTGCTCAACAACGCCGGGATCAACAAGCCGCTGTTCTTCCCCGACATCACGCGGGAGAACTACGAGCGCATCACCGACGTCAACGCGTGGGGCAAGCTCAACGTCATGCAGGCCGCCGTCGCGCAGATGGTGGCACAGGGCCGGCAGGAGTTCCCCTACAAGGTCATCAACGTCGGCTCGATCCTCTCCCGGGATGCCTTCGACGACGTCATCGTCTACTCCATGAGCCAGCACGCCGTGCTCGGCCTGATCAAGGGCAGCGCCAAGGCGCTGATCGAGCACAACATCACCGTCAACGGCTACGCCCCCGGTGTGGTCCGAACGGAGATGTGGGAGCAGCTCGACCGTGACCTGGTGGAGATCGGCAAGTTCTCCACCCCCGGCGAGTCGATGGACAGCATCGCCGAGAACATGATCCTCATGCAGCGCTACTCCTACCCGGAGGACATCGCCGGCACGGCGTCGTTCCTCGCGAGCCCGGAGAGCGACTACATGACCGGCCAGCTGCTCATGATCGACGGCGGGATGGTCCTGCACTAGTCGAGCCCGCCGGGGTCCATGACCGCGTGCCCGCGACGACCGTGATGGCGTCGCGGGCACGCCGTGTTCCGACCCGCGCGTCGACGGCGAGGCGACGGGCGCTCAGACGCACAGCTCTCCGTCGTCGCTGACCCCACGGAGGCAGTGCTGCCGCTGCTCCGCGCCACCGGGGAGCCACCGGTCGTCGTCGGTTCGGGTCAGCGTGATCCGGATGTCGCGGCCCACGACCGCGTCGTCGAGGAACCCCCAACCCAGTACCGCGCCGTAGGCCAGGTCCGGATCGTCGTCGTCCAGCAGGACCCGGATCGTGGTCTCCCACTGCTCCACACCGAGCAGCGGCGCCCCCGTCTCCGTCGCCAGGGCAGCCACCACCGCTCCAGGAGTGTCGTACGGGCCCTTCACCGCCTCCGGTACCTCGTAGGGGGCCCACCCGGTGGTGCCCGGCTCCCAGCCCTCCACCACGTCCGAGGTCGCGTCCGGGTCGCGCAGGTGCACCCGGAGCTGGTCGATCAGGCCCTCGGCGGTCCGGATGTCCGCGACACCGTCCAGGTCGGGGGTGGCACCGGCGTCCGGTTCGTCACCCGCGTCCTCGTCCTCCTCCGTGGCGGCGGCTTCCAGCGCGGCCAGCTCGTCCTCCAGCGCCTGGTTGTCCTCCTCGAGGGCTGCGACCTGGTCGCGGGCGCCCGCGAGTTCCTCCTCGAGCTCCGCGATGCGCTCCTGCGCCTGCTCGCCGGCGGCATCGACCCCCTCCTCGGCCTGCGGACCGCAGGCGGCAACCGCCAGCAGCAGCGCCAGGAACAGGGAGAGGGGCAGGCTGCGGTGGTGGGACATGTGGACCTCGTCGATGCGGGTGAACGGTCACGATACGCAGCGTGGTACGGGCCCGCCAGGGGATGGCACACCGCGGCCGTTGGCCGGCGCACGACTACCGTCCCCGCCGCAGCACCGAGGAGATGGCGTGCGGACCTTCACGCGGGCACAGGCCCGTCGTCTCACCCTCCGGGCATCGGGTCTGGCCAGCGGTCGACCCGCTGCCGGTGTCCGTCGGGACGTTCGGCATCTGCGCAGCGTCACCGACCGTTTGGGGGTCGTTCAACTCGACAGCGTGAACGTCCTGGTCCGCGCCCACGAGCTGCCCTTCTGGTCCCGTCTGGGTGCCCACGACCGTGCTGCCAGGGACCGGTGGCTGTGGCACTCGCGGGAGCTGCTCGAGGGGTGGGCCCACGTCGCCTCCCTGACCCCGGCCGACCGTTGGCCGTTGCTGGCCCACCGCCGTGCGGCCTTCCGCGACGGCGCCGAGCGCGCCCGCTTCGCAGCCGAGCATCCCGGCTTCCTGGAGGCCGTCTACGCCGAGGTGGCCGACGCCGGCCCCACCCGCGTGTCGGATCTCACCGACCCGGGGGAGCGGACCGGTCCCTGGTGGGGTGACCCGAGGGGCAAGGACGCGCTGCAGCACCTGTTCCTCGGCGGTGAGCTGGCGGTACACGACCGCACACCACAGCTGGTCACCCGCTACGACCTCACCGAGCGGGTGGTCCCCGCGGCCCAGCGGGTACCACCACCCCCCGAGGAGGAGGCGCAGGCGCGGCTGCTCGCCCACGCGCTGCAGGCCCAGGGGCTCGGGACCGCTGCCGACCTCGCCGACCACCACCGCCAGTCCGTGCGGACCGCCCGCCCGCTGCTGGAGGGGATGGCCGGCCGTGGCGAGGTCCTCCGGGCCCGGATCCGGGACGACGACGAGGCCTACTACCTGGACCCCGCCGCGTCCCTGCCCCGGTCGGCCCACGCCCGGACGCTGGTGTCGCCCTTCGACCCGGTGGTGTGGGAGCGCAGCCGGGCGGCGCGGCTGTTCGGGTTCGACTACCGGATCGAGATCTACGTGCCGGCCGCCCGCCGCGTGTACGGCTACTACGTCCTGCCCTTCCTCCTCGGTGACCGGTTCGTCGGCCGGGTGGACCTCAAGGCCGATCGTCAGCGCCGCCGCCTGCTGGTCCGCAGCGCCTTCGCCGAGGAGGGTGTCGACCGCGCCCACGTCGCCCGGGAGCTCGCCCAGGAGCTCGAGGAGCTCGCAGCCTGGTTGGAACTCACCGGCATCGAGGTGGAGGACCGCGGCGATCTCGCCCAGGACCTGCGGCGGGCGCTCGGCCCCTAGGAGCGTGGGTCAGTAACTGCGAGGTTCCTGGGTTTGGTGCCTGTCATCGGTGAGACTACGTCCGGCCGGTGAGGAGGGTGCTGGTGGGTGTCCAGGAGACGCTGATCGAGGTTCTTGCGGTGGAGGGCGCTTCCGCGGAAGCGGCTGCGCAGGTGGCGGCGCCGGGCAAGGTGTTCCGGGACTATCAGCCGGGGCAGGCGATGTTGTTGCCACCGTCGTTGGATGGGTGGCTCCCGGCGGAGCATCTGGCCCGGTTCGTGGATGAGCTGGTCGAGCAGCATCTGGACCTGTCACCGTTCTACGCGGCGCACACCAACAGCAAGGGGTTCCCGCCGTACGACCCGCGGATGATGCTGAAGGTGCTGCTGTACGGGTATCTGACCGGTGCCCGTTCCTCCCGGAAGCTGGAGACGGCCTGTGTGGAGCAGGTCGCGTTCCGGTTCCTGGCGGCGAACCAGTGTCCGGATCATCGGGCGTTCTCCCGGTTCCGTCGCCGTCACCTGGCGGCGATGGACGGCCTGTTCCTGCAGGTGTTGGGGCTGTGCCAGCAGGCGGGGATGGTCAAGCTCGGCAACGTGGGGTTGGACGGCACCAAGGTTCGGGCGAACGCGTCACGGCACAAGGCGATGTCGTATGCCCGGATGAACGAACGCGAGCCGGAGCTGGCCGCGATTGTCCGGCAGATGTTGGAGGAGGCCGAGCAGGTCGATGCGGCCGAGGACGAGCTGTACGGGGATGCCCGCGGGGACGAGCTCCCGGAGCATCTACGGACCAAGCAGGGCCGGCTGGAGGCGATCCGCAAGGCCAAAGCCGAACTGGA
The DNA here is from genome assembly GCA_003565155.1 of Nitriliruptoraceae bacterium. Lineage (GTDB taxonomy): Bacteria > Actinomycetota > Nitriliruptoria > Nitriliruptorales > Nitriliruptoraceae > T1Sed10-7. The sequence goes on from PXDB01000033.1 coordinate 31,521, forward strand.
GGCCGAGGCGGCCGACAAGGCGGCCGAGCACGCTCGGGCCAAGGAACGTCGCAAGGCGACACGTCGTGGTGAGGATCCGGACAGCGACGAGATCGTCGAGCGGTGTGAGCAGGCCGCGGCGGAAGCAGCGGCCAAGGCGGTCCCGAAACCGAAGGCGCAACGCAACTTCACGGATCCGGCCTCGCGGATCATGAAGACCTCGGACGGGTCGTTTCACCAGTGCTACAACGCCCAGGCTGTGGTGGACGAGGCGCATCAGGTGATCGTGGCGACCGGGCTGTCTGCCCAGGCCGCCGACGCACCCCACCTGCCCGCACTCCTGGAACAGACCATCACGAACGTCGGGATGCCGAAGAGGTTCCTCGCCGATGCCGGCTACTGGTCCGACGGCAACCATCAAGCGCTGGCCGATGCGAAGGTCGATGGCTACATCGCGACCGGACGGCTCAAGCACAACGAACCGGTCCCGGCCGCACCCCGGGGCCGGATCCCGAAGGATGCGAGCCCAAAGCAGCGGATGGCCCGCAAACTCCGCACCAAGACCGGCAGAGCCATCTACGCCCGACGGAAGGTCATCCCCGAGCCGGTGTTCGGCCAGATGAAGACCCTCCAGAACGCCGGACAGCTCCTGCTCCGCGGTCACGACGCCGCCCGAGCCGAATGGATGCTCCACGCCACCGTCCACAACCTCCGCAAGCTCGCCGCCCACCGCGACAAGCTCCCAGCAGCACCCCAGGGGGTCCCGAAGCGTCCCTCTAGCAGCACCGCCGGTCTACTCCACGACGCCAGTCAGGCACTCCGACGGCTCGCCGCAGCACTCGCCCCCACACCGGCCCTGGCATGACAGCCAGCACCGACACGACCGGCGCCATCGACATCCGCCCTGCCCGACGGCGTCTCGCCGTTACCGACGCAAGCTCCTAGGCTCGTTGGACGACCCCGATCCAGGGACGACCCCGATCCAGGAGCCACCGTGGCCCGCACGATCGCCCGCGCCGACCGGGTCAGCCGGCAGGAGCTCGAGGCCTTCATCCGGCCCCGGCACAACGTGATCCTGGCCACCAACCGCAGCGACGGCCGCCCGCAGCTCTCCCCCGTCACCGCCGGGTTGGACCAGCAGGGCCGGCTGGTCGTGGCGACCTACCCCCAGCGGGCCAAGGTCCGCAACCTCCGCCGCGACCCTCGGGTCGCTGCGTGCGTGCTGTCGGAGGACTTCGGGGGCGCGTGGGTGCAGGTGTACGGCACCGCCGAGGTGCTCGACCTGCCCGACGCCCTGGAGCCCCTGGTCGAGTACTTCCGGGTGATCGCCGGTGAGCACCCGGACTGGGACGAGTACCGCCAGGCGATGCGCGACCAGGGCAAGGTGCTGGTCCGGGTCAGCATCGAGGACTGGGGCCCGGTAGCCACCGGCGGCTTCCCTCCGGAGCTCGCCGACCGGTGAGGTCGACAGCCGGAGGACACACCCGTGATCCGCCCGTCGCCTCGAACGCGCAGCGCCCCGCCTGAGAACGGGTCGGCCTCACTCCGGCGCGGGCTCCACATCGCTGCCAGCGAGCTCCTCGACCACCGCGTCGGGGACCACCTCGGTGCCGAAGTGGTCGACGAGCCAGGCGTCGATGCGGCGCCACCACCACTGCAGCCACGCCTCCTGCGCCGCGCGCACCCGGGGCAGCTCCGGGCGCGGGACCAGCCAGGCCTTGGCCGTGACGTCGGCGTCCACCGGCAGACCCCGCCAGAGGTCCGCCAGGGTGATGAACTGCTCGAGCCCGGTGTGCGCCACGAAGGCGACGTCGGCGGTCGGGGCGCCTTCCAGCGCAGCGATCGCGCCGCTGCTGCGGGGGGTGAGCACGTGGCGCATCTCCCTGGCGGCCTCTGCCTCCGCGTGGCGGCCCTGCTCCTCGAGCTTGTCGATGGAGGTACGCCGGCGTTGGGGGGTGTAGTTCTTCCCCTCCGGGAAGATGACCAGAGCGTCTCCCGCGGTCATGTCGGCGGCCAGTGCCCGGACCGCGGCGGTGCCGGTCCCGCGAGGTGCGTGCGGTGGCACGAAGTAGCTCGGTAGGCGGTTGAGGCCGATGTCGATCGCCGGCGCCCACTGCATCGCGGACTTGAGCACGATGCGCGGACGACGGTGGAGGCGCAGCAGCGCGGCGACCAGCAGGAAGGAGTCCCCCGGTCCCGCGTGGCGTGCCAGCACGATCACCGGGTCGTCCGCGATCCTGGGTGCACCAGCGAGGTCATCGAGATCGACGTCGAACCCGACCCGGAAGACCCGGGTGCCGGTCCGCAGGATGGCCTCGAGGTAGCGGCTCATCGCGGTGTAGTGCCGTTGTTGCCAGACGGGTTCGCGGAGGTGCCGCCCGAAGCCGCTGCCGACCCACAGCAGCAGCAGCCAGACCAGCATCACGGACTCGACCACCAGGCCGATCAGGACGAAGTACAGCACCCGCAGCGCACGCCACCGACCGGGGAGGAAGGTGGAGGCGACCGCGGCGGCGAGCAGGGTCAGCGGCAGCGACACCGCGAGCAGGACCGTGAGCAGCGGCACCAGCGGCGCGAGGACCAGCCGCCGCACCGGCTTGGGAGGCACCATGCTCGCCGCTCCGCTCGGGATGGCGCAGCCTAGAGGGTGGTCACGGCCCGGCAGGGAGCCCGAACAGCACCGTGACGGTGACCGCCAGGGAGGCCACGATCTCCCCCGCTCCGATCACGGCAGGCCGCAACGGCCGTGCCCGCCGACGGTTGGCCGCGGGGCCGGCCCAGGCCCGTGCGGTGAGCAGGAGCCAGACCGCTGGCAGCAACCAGGACTGCCAGCCGCCTGCGGTCAGCAGCGCCGCGCCGACCGTGCCGAGCAGGTGGTAGGCGACGGAGCCACGCACGTAGACCGTGCGGCCACGCTCACGGATCATCGTCTTGACGTAGGGGACGGTGCCGAGGAAGTAGGCGGTCAACGCACCGGTCGCCACCCACACCTGCGGTCCGAGGGCGAGCCCGCCGGCGTCGGCCGCGACCGGGGTCATCAGGCCCGCTGCCACCACCGTGATCGCATCGTTGGCCAGGCTGCGCTCCCGACCGCGCGCGGTCAACCAGAGGCTGGCGACGAGCAGGGGCAGGAACACCGGGACCCACCGCAGCAGGTGTGGCGCGGCCAGAGCGGTCGTGGCGGCGAAGGGGCCGCAGGCCGCGGCGTACACCAGGGTCGGTGTGCGCTCACGGCTCCGGCGCGAGCGCACCCACTTGCCGGCGGCGTAGAAGGTGAAGTAGCCGAGCAGCCAGGTGGCGGCCAGGGCGAGGTGGACCGGCACCGGGCCGCTGAGCCCCACCCCTGCCACGAGCGGCAGGCTGACCATGGCCCACGCCCCGTGCTGGTCGGGAACCCAGCCGCGCGCCCGCGGGCGGCGGCGCGTCGAGCCGGAGGCGGGAGCGCTCGTCACGGTCGTCATCGGACCGCCGCCGGGCAGTACGGCTGCCCGCTGGTCGACGTGGTCGCGGGCGCGGAGTGGCTCGTCGCGACACCCCCGGCGGTGCCGTTGACACCGCCGGCGTGCGCGGTCCCACGCGTGGGGGACACCGGGGTGTCATCGACGTGCGCTGAGGTGGCCACCCCCGCTGCACCGTCGAGCACCTCCTCGAGGGAGACGGACAGCGCGGTGACCATGGCGTCCTGGGCAGCGTGGATGACCGGCGACAACGCGCACGTCTCCACCAGTGCGCAGGCCGGTGGCGTGCGTACGCAGCGGTTCAGCCGGATGGGCCCCTGGACCGCCTCGACCACGTCGAGGACGGAGATGGTCGCAGCGGGACGGCCGAGCTGGACGCCGCCGCTGGCCCCACGATGGGTCTCCAGGATCCCGGCGCGCGCCAGCGTGCTCACGATCTTGCCGACGAAGCTCGGCGACAACGACTGGCGGTTGGCCAGCTCCTTCGCGCTGATGCGCTCGTGGCGTGCGGTCTCCAGCACGCACCGCAGCGCGTAGTCAGCCTGACGGGTCAGTTCCACGGCTCACCTCCCCGCCGGGGTACGTCGTGCACGCAGCTCGTGGGTGCGGGCTGCACGCAGCCGCTCATGCACCGCATCGCTGATCAGCCCCCGGTCACGGCCCTCGTCGATGAGGGCGAGCTCCTCGAGCAGCAGGTCGGCGTCGAGTTCCTGCATGGCGTCCGGTGCTGATGCCACCGGCGCCGGCTCGGCGGACCCGCTGGGCACCGCATCGGGTCCGTGGTCGGTAACGACCTCGGCCGGTGGCGCCGCGGCGGTCGGTGCCGGGGTCCGCCGGCGCCACCACCACGCGACGGCTGCGGCGACCAGTAGCCCGCCGAGCCCGGCTGCCGCGTACCACCACCACGGCGTGCCGCCCTCGTCCAACCCCGACAGTCCGACGGTCAGCGGCTCCCCGGGATCCCACCCTTCCAGGGTGTACACCCCGTAGGCCGTGCCGCGGCTCTCCATGTCGCCGACGCGCTCCAGGGTTGCGCCCGTCGCCGCGACCCCCTCCGGCAGCATCAGGGTGAAGGACTCCACGGGCAGGCGGGTGTGCAGTTCCAGGGCGTCGGTGGTCTCCACGGCGTAGCGCACGGTGCCGTTGGTGCGACCCGGGGGCAGCGGCGAGGTGTGGACGTACTCGGTGCCCCGCATCGCCGAGCAGCACTCGGTGAACCGGCCGAGGAACCCGAGGCTGAAGGCGTCCGCGTGCAGCGGCACCGACAGCACGGTGCGGGTACCGGCGTCGTCGGGATCGAACCCGAGCCAGGTGCGCTCGCCGGTGTTGTCCACCTGCAGGTCGTGCTGGAAGGTGACCCCGATCTCACGGTCGACCCACACGACCCAGCTGGAGATCACCACCTCGCCAGGATCCTCCGTGGTGTCGTAGGCCACGAGCTGCAGATCCTCGTTGCCCTCGGCCGTGGCGAGGAAGGGGCCGCTGCGGGTCGGGGCGCCGTCGTAGGTGGCCACCACCTCCACCTCGACGTCCGTCGGTGCGTCGGTGAAACGGAAACGCCCGTCGGCGTCGGTGGTGGTGCGGTCGAGCTCGGCCGCCTCACCCTCCTCGCTGGTGAGCAGGGCCACCTCGACGTCCGCCAGCGCGGTGCCGTCCTGTCCGTGCCGGACCTCGCCTGCGATGGCGGGTGGGTCGGTGTCGGCAGCGGCAGCCCCGGAGGTGCCCAACGCAGCGAGGACGCCGAGGAGGAGCACGGTGGTGAGGGCGGCGCGACGGCGGTGCGGCAGCGTGCCGCGCCGGGATGATGCTCGGTTCATGCTGCACCACCCTCCCGCCCGGACATCCGGGCACGCCGGGCCGCGATCGCCGCCTCGAGGTCATCGTCTCCACGGGACGTCGCGGTGGCCTCCGGCGGGGTCGCAGCGGGAGCCACGGGCGCCTCCACCGCGGCCGTCCCGGTCAGCAGCGGGCGCAGGATCAGCAGCACGACCGCCACGAGCAGCAGTCCAGCGGCGAACACGTACAGCATCAGCGGACCTCCTCGTCCTCACCGCCGGCAGCGACCGATGTGAGCGCGGCGTCCTCCTCGCGCGCCGGAGCGCCGCGCGGTGGCAGCAGCGCGAGCAGCCCACCGAGGATCAGCAGGCCGGACCCGACCCACAGCCACAGCACACCCGGGTGGAGGTGGACGCTGAAGGTCGCCGTCTCGGAGTCGACGTCCACCTCCTGCAGGATCACGTACACGTCCTCACGCACCAGCGAGCGCACGCCCACGGCGGTGCGGGGGTCCTCCTGGTTGACGTTGAGGTAGCGCTCGGTGGTGAGCGATCCCGCGTCCGTTCCGCTCTGTCTGGCCACGCCCAGCGTCGCCGCCAGCGACATCCGGGTCTGGGTGATCTCCGAGGTCAGGTCCTCGAAGGTGAGCACGTAGCGGCCCACCTCGGCGGACTCGCCCACGGTCAGCGTGTGCCGCTCGTCGCTGCGGTAGGTGACGTCGAGTGCCACCCCGATGATCAGCAGCACCATGCCGAGGTGGACGACCGCGCCGCCGTAGCGGCGGGGGTCACGGCGGAACAGCCCCAGCAGGCGGGGGAGGTGCTCGCGGATCCCGCGCAGCCCCTGGCCGTGGACGCCGTGGTGGAACTCGAGCAGCACCGTGGCCAGCGCGAAGGCGGACAGCGACAGGGTCAGGCTGGTCAGCGGGTGCCGGCCACCGTCGAGCAGCGCGGTTGCCAGGCCGGCGACCAGTGCGGCGGCGGCGGGCAGGGCGAGGCGGCGCTGGAGCCCGTGGGTGCGCGCCTGTCGCCACGCGACGGCCGGGGCGAGCCCGAACAGGACCAGCAGGGCCAGGGTCACGGGGATCGTGACCAGGTCGAAGAAGGGCTCGCCGACCGTGACCTCGCGGCCCTGGAGCACCGAGGTGATCACCGGGAACAGCGTGCCCCAGAAGATCGCCAGGGTGAACACCATCAGCACGGCGTTGGTCACCACGATCAGTCGTTCCCGGGACAGCCCGCTGATCGGGGTGCTCGCGTCCTTGAGTAGCGGCAGCCGCCAGGTGATCAGGGCCACCCCGGCGACGATCACCGCGACGATCACCCCCAGCAGGTAGATGCCGGCGCTGGACTCCGCGAAGGCGTGCACGGAGCTGGCCACCCCTGAGCGCACCAGGAAGGTGCCGAACACGGTCATGGCGAAGGTGACGAAGGTGAGCGACAGGTTCCACACCGGCAGCTTGCCGCGGCGCTCCTGGAGCACGGCGGTGTGCAGGTAGGCGGTGGCGGTCAGCCACGGCAGCAGGCTCACGTTCTCCACCGGGTCCCAGGCCCAGTAGCCGCCCCAGCCGAGCTCGGTGTAGGCCCACCGGGCGCCCAGGATGATGCCGATGCCCAGCAGGATCCAGGACCACAGCACCCAGGGGCGCACCAGCCGCACCCACTCGCTGTCGAGCCGGCCGGTCACCAGGGCCGCCACCGCGAAGGCGAAGGGCACGGTGAAGCCGATGTAGCCGAGGAAGGTCGCCGGCGGGTGGTAGATCATCCCCCAGTTCTGGAGCATGGCGTTCAGCCCCGCCCCGTCGGCGGGGGTGAAGCCGAGCCGCTCGAAGGGGTTGGAGGTGAAGGCCACCAGCGCGGTGAAGGCGACCAGCACGAGCGCCAGGGTGAGCACCACGATCGGCATGAGCTCCCGGGCACGGTGCCGCTCGCGCACGGTCACGAGCCCGGCCGCACCGGCCAGTACCCACGCCCAGAACAGCAGGGAGCCGTTCTGCCCCGCCCAGAAGGCGGAGATGGTCAGGGGGATCGACAGGTGCTGGTCGGAGTACTCCGCGACGTAGCGCACGGAGAAGTCGCGGGTGAGGAACAGCGTCCACAGCACGCCGGCGCTGACCGTCAGGGACAGCAGCGCGCCCTGGAGGCCGGCCTCGGCGCTGCGCACGAAGCGGGCGTCGCCGCGCCGGTAGCCGATCCAGGCGGCCACCGCGGCCCAGGCTGCGGCCGCCAGGGCCAGCAGCACGGTGAAGGTGCCGAACTCCGCCATCAGCGTGCCTGCCGTCTGAGCGTGCGCCGGCGCCGGAGCAGGTGCGCGAGGTACCCGCCGTAGAGGGCGGCGGAGCCGAGGTAGGCGGCGATGAGGTAGGGCGAGTCCATGTCAGGCTCCTCGGTTCCGTGCGGGCGGGACGTCACGTCGGGGTGCGGCGAGCTCCGCCTCCCGGACGGCGTTGTCGATGCGTAGGCGCAGCAGCAGCAGGTAGAGCAGCGTGAAGGCCGCCACGCCGACCAAGAGCACCGCCAGCATGGAGCCGGGCAGCTGCGGGCCGTCCGGGTTGGCCACCACCGGTCCCGGGTGCAGGGAGCGCCACCACCGCACGGAGACGTAGACCAGGGGGACGTCCAGGAAGGCGATGATCCCGAGCACCGCGCAGTAGCGGGCCCGGCGCGTCGGCTCGGTGACGTAGCTGCGCAGCACCAGGTAGGAGATGTAGAGCAGCCACAGCACGAAGAAGCTGGTCAGGCGCGGGTCCCAGTCCCAGTACACCCCCCACACCGGTCGGCCCCACAGCGGCCCGGTCAGCATCACCCCGGTGGTGAACACCACCCCCACCTCGGCGGAGGAGGCGGCCAGGCGGTCCCACCGGGCGTTGCGGGTCACCAGGTAGGCGATAGAGGCGACGAACACCACCCCGAAACCGAGCATCCCGATCCAGGCGGCCGGCACGTGGATGTAGAAGATCCGCTGCACGTCACCCTGCAGCCGGTCGGTGGGGGCCCACAGCAGAGCACCGGCCAGCAGTACGGCCATGCTGAGGCCGGTCGCGACGGCCAGGACCCGTGTCTTCAGTCCGGCCCGGTCGCCGCCGGAGCCCGGTGGCGGTGCCGAGGTGGCTGCGGCGTCGGCGCCCGCCACCTCGGTGGTGGCGACCTGGCGGCTGCGGGGGGTGTGGGTCACCGACATGGTCATTCCTCGAGGACGTGGCGGAAGGTGGCGAGGCCGAGCAGGAGGAACAGGGCGGCCGTCGCGGTGAGCAGCAGCAGCCAGCCGGTCGCGTCCGCGAGCGCCCCGCCGGTCAGGGCGATCGTGGTCGCCTGGACGGCGGCGATCAGCACGGGGATCGCGACGGGGATCACCAGCAGGGGCAGGACCGCCTCGCGGGTGCGGGTGTTGACCGCCATCGCCGAGAGCAGGGTCGTCACCCCGACCAGGGAGAGGGTGGCCAGGGCCACCGTGGCCAGCAGCAGGACCAGCCCGCGGCCGGGTTCCAGCTGCAGCAGCACGATGGACAGGGGCAGCAGGAGCAGCTGGGCGACGCCGACGAAGGCGAGGTTGGACAGCACCTTGCCGAGGTAGATGCTCTCCCGTGGCACGGGGCTGGTCACCAGGGCGTCGATACAGCCGTGCTCGTGCTCCATCGACAGCGAGCGCCCGATGCCGAGCAGCGCCGCGAACAGGAAGGCCATCCACAGCAGCCCAGCGGCGATCTGCTCGCGGTGCTCGCTGGTGGTGGGGAAGGAGAAGCTGGCCACCACCACGATCAGGAGGGCGAACAGGCCCATCGCGGTCAGGATGTCGCGGGTGCGCAGCTCGATGCGCAGGTCCTTGACCGCGATCCGGTGGGCGTGGCGCAGGGTCCTCACGGCGCCACCTCGGCGAGGGGGTTGACCGTGGGAGCCGCACCATCGCTGTCGCTTGGGGGTCGGCCCGTAGCGGTGCGGAGCAGCGTCTCGACCTGCTCGCGGTCCCGGGGCACGGCATCGATCACGACGCGGCCGGCGTCCAGCACCAGCAACCGCTCCGCCAGGGTGGCGTGGGACGCGTCGTGGACGGTCAGCAGGAGGGTGTGCCCGCGCGCGTGGAGGTCGGTGAGGATCGATGTCAGGCGCTCGCTGCTGGCCAGATCGAGGCCGGTGAAGGGCTCGTCGAGCAGCACCACGGCGGGTTCGTGCAGCAGCGCCCGGGCGAGCGCCGCGCGCTGGGTGTTGCCCCGGGACAGCTCCCGGGCAGGCCGGTCGAGGACGTGGGTCACGTCGAAGCGGACAGCCGCGCGGGTGACCGCGTCCCGGTCGAGCTCGTGCAGGACGGCGTGGAAGGCGAGGTTCTCCCGCACGGTCAGGTCGCCGTACAGCATGCTCTCGTGGCCGACGTAGCCGAGCATCGCGCGCAGGCGTCCACCGGCCTCCCGGCGGTCCACTCCGGCGATGGTGATCGCGCCCTCGGTCGGTGTGGACAGGCCCGCCACGAGCCGTAGCAGGGTGGTCTTGCCGGCGCCGTTGGCCCCCATCAGCGCCACGGAGGCGCCGGCGGGCACGGTCAGGTCGACGCGATCGAGCGCGATCAGGGGACCGAAGGTCCGCGCGACCCCCGTCAGCACGATGTCGGCGGCGACACCGGTCACGACTCGAACTCCGCCTCGAACTTCGAGGCGCACCGGGCGAGCACGGCGTCGGCCTCGAACACCCCGTCAGCGGACATCGACCCTTCCGACACCGCCTCGGCACCGTCACCGAGGGAGTCGGGAGCCTGTCCGTCGAAGCGCACGGGCACCGTCGCAGCCCCGTCGGTGACCTCGAAGTGGAGGGTGCCGGCGTCGTCGCGGTGCAGGCTGTCGTCCACCACCAGCCCGGCGAGGCGGAACCGCTCCTGCGGATCGGCGTCCTGGGCCTCGCTGGGGGTCAGGTAGTAGAGGACCGACTCCTGGAACGCGTCGACCGCCAGCCACGCCAGGGCGGCGGCCGCCAGCAGCGCCAGCCCGAGCAGCGGGAGACGGCTGGGGCGCTCACGGAGGTGGTCGAGGTCCTCTGCGAGGTCGGCGGGGTCGTCCAAGGGTCCCTGCGCGTCCGCGGCGAGGTCCTCGCCACCGTGCGGTTCCGACATCTCCGACCCTTCAGGTCCGGGCGGTCTCGTTCATCGGAAAGCTGCACTAACCGTTAGTGCATACATAGGGTATTCCGGTCCGACGGTCAGGGGACCGAGGCCCATGGAGTCGGTGCCCGCCTCGTGAGACCGTGGGCGATGGCCCCACGCGGGTCGTGGAACGGCTGCCACCGAGCGTGCTGCGCGACGGTCGGCGGCCGACGGATCTCGCCACCTCCCGGAGACCGCGCATGTCCACCCAGGCGCCACCGCACATCGACGCCGGCGGTCCCTCAGGTGGGGCCGCGGGGCAGCCCCGCTCGCGACGCGGGGCCCTGGTGGTGGGTGGGCTCATCCTCGTGGTGACCCTGGCGCTCGGCGCGGTGCTGGTCGGGGCGCAGCTGCCCTCCGGGGGTCTGCCGCAGAACCCCGTGGGGGAGCCGGCGCCGGATCTGGCCCTGACGACCCTGGACGGGCATGACGTCGTCCTCTCCGAGCTGGACGGGCCCGTCCTGCTGACCTTCTGGGCCTCCTGGTGCTCGAGCTGCAAGGACGACATGCCGCAGCTGCGCCGTCTCCAGCGCAGCTGGGCCGACGCGGGCGTGCAGGTGGTCGGCGTGGTGATCGATGACCGGCACGGCGACGCCGTCGCCACCGCAGCCGAGTACGAGCACAACTACGAGAGCCTGTTCGATGGTGACGATGTGGCCGCACGGGCCTACGCGGTCAGCGGTACCCCGGAGACCTTCCTGATCGATGCGGACGGGACCATCGCCGCGAAGTGGATCGGGCCACTGCCCGAGCACGATGTCGAGTTCCAGCTGGCGGTCGCCACGGGTTGAGCCGCCCCAGGGGCCGGCACGGGTGGGCGCGTCGTGCCGCGGCACCGGAGGTCCTCGCAGCTGGTGGGCCGCCGCCGGAAACCTGGTGCACTCCGCTGAAGGTTGGGGACCAAGGTCCCTGCACCGACACCAAATGGGACCGCTATTTTCTACCCAGGTTTTCGGTGCATGGATCCGGAGATTATCCGACAAATGCACCGAATAAGACCGGAGTTGTCCGAGTCGCAGGTCCGTGGAACACCCCGTCGTGGAGAGGTGAGGTAGATGGCTGAGAAGCCCAGCTTCCGGGCACGTCTTCGCCTCGGTGAGCGCCTGCGCTCCTCGCGCGGGAAGATGTCGATGTTCGCGGTGGGTGGCGTCATCGCCGGGGTGATCATCGGCGGTGCCTCCATGGAGGTCATCAGCCACACCGACTCCCCGGAGTTCTGCAGCAGCTGCCACATCATGGACTCGGCGTTCGGCTCCTTCCAGGAGTCGAACCACGCGCATCTCGACTGCAACGACTGCCACGCGCCGACCGATGGGCTCCTGATCACCCGGCTGAGCTTCAAGGCCCGTGCCGGGGCAGGGCACATGTGGTTCAACACGATCGGTCGCGGCTCGATCCCGGACGTGCTGCACGCGACGACCGACTCGGTCGAGGTCATCAACGACAACTGCATCAGCTGCCACGAGCCGAGCATCCAGGAGGTCAACCACGCCTCCAAGGACAACTGCGCCGACTGCCACCGCTCGGTCCCCCACGGACGCGGCATGTGGCACCCGGACGAGTGGCATGAACCGGCGCATCCGAGCGTGCCCACCACCCAGACCGCGGCCGACCGGTCGTGAGGAGGGAGTCGACCGTGCACCCACGTACCCAGAGAGTGACGCTCCCGGTCCTCGTCATCACGGCGCTGGCGCTCCTGGTGGCGGCCTGCACCTCGCAGCCCGAGGTCGAGGAGGCGTCCTTCGACACCGACCTGCCGGCCGACGCCTTCCACGTCACCGACTTCGAGGGCGAGTTCCCCGACCACTTCGAGGACTACCTCCGCAACGTGCGGGTGGACGACTACGTCTCGAAGCTGACCGTCGACGTGGAGCCGGATCTGCCGATCCTGTGGTCGAACCTGGCCTTCTCGAAGTCCTACAACTACCCGCGGGGGCACACCTACGGCCTCGAGGACGTGCTGGCCACCCCACGGATCGGGGACGCCTCCATCGGCTCCTGCATGACGTGCAAGTCGACGGCCGTCCCGACGCTCCTCGACGAGTTCGGCGACGACTACTGGTCGGCGAGCTTCAACGAGGACCTGCGACCCCGGGTGCTGGAGCTCGCGGAGGAGGGGCAGGACGATCGCCTCGGCGAGTTCGGCCACATGGGCATCGGCTGCTCCGACTGCCACGACCCCCAGACCATGGACCTGCGGATCACCCGACCCTCGCTGGTCAACGCCATGGAGCGTCGCGGCTTCGACATCATGGAGGAGGCGACCCACAACGACATGCGCTCGCTGGTCTGCGCGCAGTGCCACGTGGAGTACTACTTCGACGCCGACTCCAAGAAGGTGGTCTTCCCCTGGGACCGCGGCCTGCGGCCCGAGGACATGTGGGAGTACAAGCAGGAGGACGCGATCGACGCCGGCTTCGAGGCGGACTGGGTCCACGGGATCTCCGGCGCCCCGATGCTCAAGGCCCAGCACCCGGAGTACGAGCTGTGGAGCTACGGCACCCATGGTGAGGCCGGGGTCTCCTGCGCCGACTGCCACATGCCCTACCAGCGGATCGACGGACGCAAGATGTCCTCGCACTTCTGGGGCTCGCCGCTGGAGGACGTCGACCAGTCCTGCCGCAGCTGCCACGCCGACCGCACCGCCGGGCAGCTGACCGAGCGGGTGCGCGACACCCAGGAACGCCACCTCGAGGCGATGGAGGAGACCCAGGAGCGCTCGGTACGTGCCCACTACTACATCAACCGGCTGATCACGGCGGGTGCCGACGAGGACGTGATCGAGGAGGCCCGCGAGCTGGTCCGCAAGGGCCAGTGGTTCTGGGACATCATCGCGGCGGAGAACTCCGACGGCTTCCACAACCCGCACGGGTCGATGGACGCCATGCGCACCTCCTCCGACGCCTCGAACGACGCCATCCGTATCGCGACCCGGGAGCTGGTCCGGCTCGGGGTCGACATCGACGAACTGGACGAGATGATCGAGCAGACCCGACAGGAGGTGTGGGACGAGCCCGACCCCGACCAGAAGGCCGACGTCGCCGTCAACGACTTCTTCCCCTTCCAGGGCTGAGGCCCGGTCCCAGCGTCGCACCGGTGCGGGGTGCGGCGCGGGACCGTGCCCGGGGCCGGGCGCACCGCCCGGCCCCTTCCCCGCTTCCACGCCTCCCGCCGGCAACCTTCTTCCCCCACCAGCCGCTGTGCGCCGACGCCACATCCCCGACACCCCGAACGACGATCCGGCCCCGCAGCTGCGGTGGGCGGGCCTCTAGCTAGGATGTCCGGACATGGAACTGCGACTCGGCAAGCGAGCGGACTACACGGTGCGCGCCGTGCTCGACCTCGCGCGCCATCACGACGGCGGTCGGCGCAAGGCGGCGGACATCGCCGAGGAGATGGAGGTCCCTGCCAGCTACCTCCCGCAGCTGCTGGCGGAGCTGGTCCGCGCCGACATCGTGCGCTCCGTCGCCGGCCGCAAGGGCGGCTACACCCTGGCCCGTGCACCGGAGGAGATCTCGCTGCTCGAGGTGATCGAGATCGCCGATGGCGCGGTCGTCGCGACGGAGTGCGTCCTGCGCGGGGGGCCGTGTCGTTGGGAGGAGGCCTGCGCGATCCACGAGCCGTGGCTGCGGGCCCAGGAGGCGCTGCGATCCTCCCTGGCTGCGACCAGCTTCGCGGAGATCACGGAGATCGACGCGGCGCTGGAGGACCGCCCACGTCCCGCCGAAGCACGCTGATCGCTCCGGCGCTCTCCGTGCGCGGCCGGTGGTCGTGACGCCGGCAGCGGGCCCCGACCGTCGGGGGGCCTACGACCGCCAGCGGCGGAACCACCCGCGGCCTGCGCCGTCGTGTGCCGCCGTCGAGGTGGGAAGCGCCCACGGGGCCTGGGAGGACAGGGTGGCCGACAGCGCGCGTGGCGACGGGTTGACGAGGTGGCGGTCCCCGACCGTCACGGTCGGCACCGTCTCGTCGCCGCCGGTGATCGCACGCACCGTCGCGGCCGCATCCGGGTCCTCCCAGATGTTGCGACGCTGCACCGTCGCCGCGTTGCGGTCGAGCCAGCGCAGCAGCCGGCGGCAGAAGGGGCAGCCGGGCCGCCAGTAGACGACCACCTCGGTGTTGGTGGACGCGGTGTCGGCGTCCACGTCGTGATCGCCGTGCCCGGAAGGCTCCGGTGCGCCACCGTCTGCTCCGCCGTCGTCCTGGTCCATCTGCCATCCTCCGACCGGCACGGCTCCGGACCTCTGCGTCACGCAACGGGTGGTGACGGGTGGCGGCCACCCGCCGGAGATGCGCGGTCCTGGTCGGTGGAACGACCGATCCCCGGTCCGTCTTCCCCGGTCGCTCGGTCCGCCCGCACCGCGCGCGGTCCACCGGTGCCGCGCGGATGACGTGGTTGCCTGCGCCGTGCAGGAGCCGTCACGGACCTGCGCACCCACCCCCGCCACCACCCCCGCACCCACCCCGTGCACGCGGCCTACCCGTGCTCCCAGCCGCCGGAACCCAGGAGACCGACCGTGGCACTCACCCAGGGCACCGGGCCGTTGTCGCGCCGACCGGCGGGCCACGCCAACTTCGAGGTGGCGTCGCCGGCGCACCAGCTCTACCTCGAGCCCTTCGGCCCGCGGGTGCGCGTGGTGGTTGCCGGTGAGGTGGTGGTCGACACCACCTCGGCGCAGCTGCTGTTCGAGACGGGCCTGCCACCGGTGATCTACCTACCGATGTCGGACGTCCGCGCCGGGGTGATGGCGCCCTCCGACACCACGACCCACTGCCCCTTCAAGGGCGACGCGACGTACCACCACCTGCAGGTCGGTGACCAGCAGCGACCGGATGCGGTCTGGTCCTACCCCGCGCCGATCGACGGATGCCCGCCGCTGGCGGGGCTCGCGGCCTTCGACCTCCGAGCGGTCGATGCCGTCTACGTGGAGGAGGAGCAGGTCGTCGGCCACGTCCGTGACCCCTACCACCGCGTCGACGCCCTGCCGACGGCTCGGCGGGTGACGGTCCGTGTCGAGGGCCAGGTGATCGCCGACAGCCAGAACGCGGTGCTGGTGTTCGAGACCGGCCTGCCCGTGCGGACCTACCTGCCGGCCGCGGACGTCGTCCCGGGCGTCCTCGCCCCGTCCGACACCGTCACCACCTGCCCGTACAAGGGCACCACCAGCCGCTACCACGCACTGCAGGTCGGTGACCGCCGCCTCGAGGACGCCGTGTGGGTGTACGAGGCGCCCGACCCCTCGGTGGCGGCGGTCGCCGGCCTGCTGGCCTTCGACGACGCCAAGGTCGAGGTGGTCCACGACCACGCGCCCTTCGCCCCGCCCCGCTCATGAGCTGTCACCAGGCGAGCCGCGGGCACGGGCGGCACCGCCATCCACATCGCCACGTCCCGACCTGCCGGCGCGGCCGCGGGCCGCTGCGGACCCAACGGAGTGCCCCGTGAGAACCCTGATCCGGCTGCTGGCGGGTGTGACCTCCCGCTTCCCGTGGGTCGTACTCGCCGCGACCCTGGCCCTGACCGTGGTGTTCGCCGGACTGGCGACGACCGTGGAGAGCGCCTCCGGTCAGGAGGGGTTCGCCCCGGAGTCCGCGGCGATCGACGCCTCGGAGCGGATCTCCGAGCTGTTCGGCGACGGTTCCACGAGCACCGTCATGCAGGTCCTGGTCGCCGACGATGACGGCGACGTGCTCACCCGCGAGGCGCTGGAGGTCGTCGCCGAGCTGCAGTCCGCCATCGAGGGGTCGGAGGCCGGCGACGCGCTCGTCGACCGCCCCGGTGAGCCGGGCCTGCTCAGCTACCTCGTCCCCGTCGAGGAGGCGCTGGCCGCCCAGGGCCTGACACCGGCCGACCTCCCCGACGATGGCACCGTCAAGTCGATCTACAACGATGCCCTCGCGGAGGCCGGACCAGAGCTCGGCTTCGCCTCCCAGCTGGTGCCCGAAGGCTCGGGGGACCGTCCGGAGCTGGGCATGGTGCTGGTGTTCATCGAAGCGGCCATGGACATCGATGCCCAGATCGCGCGCGAGGTGGCCGTCGCCGACGCCGTCGCCGAGGTGGACGCCACCACGCCGCTGGAGGTCTCCGCCTTCAGCTTCGCGCTGCTGTTCGGCGACGAGGACGACTTCCTCGGCGAGGTGGCGCAGCTGTTCACCATCGCCTTCGTCATCATCCTGGTGGTGCTGCTGTTCGTGTTCTGGGTCACCCCCCGCGGCACGACCACGCGGGTGGCCTCCGCGCGGCGGATGGTGGCCGACACCTCGGTGGTCATGCTCACCATCGTGCTGGTGGTGCTGTGGATGAACGGTGTCGGGGCCCTGTTGCAGCGCGCCGGCGTGCTTGGACCGCTCACCGAGGTCGCGCAGATCGTGCCGATCCTGCTGGTCGGCCTCGGGGTGGACTACGGCATCCACCTCACCTCCCGCTACCGAGACGAGGTGGGCGAGGGGCGCACCGTGGGCGCCGGGATGCGCACCGCCATCGGCACCGTCGGGGTGGCGCTGGTGCTGGCGACCGTGACGACCGCCATCGGGTTCCTCACCAACATCGTCAACCCGATCCCGGCGTTGCGCGACTTCGGGATCCTGGCATCGGTGGGCATCGTGCTGGCCTTCCTGCTGATGTTGACCTTCGTGCCGGCGCTGAGGATCGTGCTGGACCGTCGCGCGGAGGCCGGCGGGCGCCTGCCCGTGGAAGGGCTCGGCGGCACGCGTGACCGGCTGCTGCCGCAGCTGGCGGGTCGCACCTCGGTGCTGGCGGAACGTGCCCCCGTGCCGACCCTGGTCGTCGCGCTGGTGCTCGGCGGGTTCGGGTACCTCGGGCTCACCAACATCTCCACGGAGTTCTCCTTCACCGACTTCCTGCCCGAGGACGCCCCCGTGGTGCAGACCCTGGCCACGATCGAGGACAACTTCGGCGGCGGCTTCGGTGAGACCACCCAGGTCCTGGTCGAGGACGCCGACCTCACCGAGCCGGCCACCTTCAACGCCATGGCCGAGGTGGTGCGCCAACTCGGGGACACCCCCGACGTGCTGACGGTGTCCACCCCTGAGGGCGAGATCGCCTCCGCCACCTCGCCGGTGTCGCTCGTCCAGCAGCTGCTGGCGCCGGGACCCGACGGTGCTCCGGCCGCCGGCGGGGCCTTCGCCGAGGTGGCGCTCGCCTCCGGCTACGACCCGGAGACCGGCGAGTTCGCCGAGGACGGGGACGTCGGCGCGGTGTTCGCCGCTGCCCGCGACGTCGAGCCCGCGCGCACGGAGGCGGTCCTGTCCTTCGCGGGCGACGGCGATGCACCGGTCGCCGCCCTGCTGGAGATCGACACCCAGGCCGGTGACGACCGCGCGCTCGCCCTGCAGGATGCCGTGGAGGAGGACGCGGCCGGGCTCGCGGCGCTCGGCGCGGGCGTCGCCGTCACCTCCAACGAGATCATCACCGCCGGGATCGTGGAGTCGTTGTCCGACACCCAGGTCGCATCGCTGTTCATCACCCTCATCGCCGCGACGCTGGTGCTGATGCTCACCTTCTGGATCGAGAACCGCCGCCCCTTCCTGGGCGTGCTGACGATGCTGCCCGTGGCCCTGGTCGTGCTGTGGACCTTCGGGCTGATGTACGTCAGCGGCATCCCCTTCGGTCCGGTCACCGCGACGCTCACGGGGCTGGCGGTCGGCATCGGCGTGCCCTACACGATCCACATGGCGCGCCGCTTCGAGGAGGACCGGCTGCGGTACCCGAGCCTCAAGGAGGCGATCCGCGAGACCACGCGGAACACCGGCGGGGCGCTGGCGGGCTCCGCGGTCACCCCCGCCGGCGGGTTCGGGATCCTGATCACCTCGACGCTGGTGCCCTTCCAGCAGATGGGGCAGGTCACCGCCTACGCCATCGGGCTGTCGATGGTCGGGGCGCTGCTGGTGCTGCCGTCACTGCTGGTGCTGTGGGAGCGGTGGCACCGTCGCCGTGGGCAGCCGGTGGTGGAGAAGGAGACCGCCTCGGTGGTGTGACGGGTGCCGGACGCCCCGGCCGCACAGCTCCCGGCCGACGCGGCCGCGCAGCTCCCGGCCCGAAGGAAGTTTGCAGCCTCTTGACCCTCTCCCGGTCGTTTCGCTGCGAACCCTTCGCTCGGTACGGCGCCGCGCCGCCGGACCGGCCGCGCCACCGGACCGGCCTCGCCGCCGGACCGGCCTCGCCGCCGGCCCCGTACGGCTCCGCCGCCGGGCCGGGACCCTTGGCCCTGCCCCGCCGCATCGCCGCCTGCTGCACTCGCGACCGGTGACCGATCCGCGCACCACAGGAGGCCTCGAGGTGACCAGCCACCAGCCCGACAGCACGAGGTCGATCCCCTGCCCCTTCGCGCTCCGCTCGGAGCGCATCGGCGCGCTCCTCAACTGCGAGCTGGCGGACGACCCCCACTACAGCGGTCTCGAGGTA
The DNA here is from genome assembly GCA_003565155.1 of Nitriliruptoraceae bacterium. GTDB lineage: Bacteria > Actinomycetota > Nitriliruptoria > Nitriliruptorales > Nitriliruptoraceae > T1Sed10-7. The sequence goes on from PXDB01000033.1 coordinate 50,283, forward strand.
CAACGCTTCGATGACCAGGTGCACGGCACCGGGCTGCTCGTGTTCGTCCAGCGCACCGAGGACCGGCTGGTCGACTACTACCGCACGCCCGGCCTCCACCTCGACCGCAGCACCTACGAGCTCGGTGCCGGGATCGGTGCGTGGGAGGAACGGGAGTTCGCCCCCGGGGTCCTCGAGATCGACGAGCGTGGCGTGACCTGCGACGTCGCTTTCGACGACGTCGCAGGGCGCCGCATCGAGGTGGTCATCGACGACCGCAGCGCCGAGCCCCGGGCCACCGGTCGCCTGCTCGCTCCCGTCGGCGCGGAGATCGACCACCCGGTGTCGCTCATGCTGGTGCACCTCCACGGCTTCGACCTGGTCCGCACCGGGAGCACACCACCGGTCGTGCGCATCGAAGGTCGCGCCGCCGCCACCGGCGCCCTGCCCGGGCGAGCACTCCACGGGCGTGAGCTGATCAAGTACGCCGCGCCGCTGACGGTGCTGAGCGTCAACCCAGCCGAGGACGGCCCGCTGCGGCATGTGTCGGAGGGCCCGGGGGTCCGCCTGGTGGACGACGGCGTGTCGGAACTCCTCGCCGGTGAGGGCGCGCACCGTGGTCGTCTGGCCTTCCGGCCGTCCTTCCCCGACGTGCTCGCTGTGCCCGACCAGCACGAGCGCACGGGGAGGTGGCGGGTCTTCGCCGCGGATGTCCCACCCCTGACCGGTGGCGAGTGGCGTGTGCGTCGCGACGGGGACGTCGTCGACATCGAGGTGGAGGTCACCGAAGGGTGGCGGCCAGGACCGCTGCCACCCCTGCCGCGGCTGGTCACGACGGTCCTACCGGTGTTCCGACGGTGGCCGACGACCTACCGCTGGAGCGGACGGGTCACGCGTGGAGCGACACCGCATCTGCGCGGCGCGTGGGAGCGGACCGGCGGCGACGCGGGGAGCTACTCGCGGGCCACCGGGTCCGCGCGCTGATGGCACGTCGCTGCGCCGGGAGCGGCCGACGACGCCTCGAGACCGCGAAGGATCGCAGCGATGTGACCTACAGGTGGTCGCCCGGCTGCGAACCTCGGCATGGAGCGCCGCAGACCGGCCCGGTGTAAGGGCTTCCATCCTCGCCGCATGGGGTCTAGCGTGGCGGATTCCGGAGGGCTGGCGGCACGTCCGGCCAGTCCGCTCGTCCGGCGTGCGGACCACGCCCGGTCGACCCCGGCAGAGGGATCGCCACCGGCCACACCCGGCGGACCCGGACCGTGCCCCACGCGCGCCGGCCACGCTGCGGCGGCGCCGGGCGGTCGGAAGGTGAGGAGAGCACCGATGCTGATCGCACGGGTCGTGGGTTCGGCCGTGTCCACCGCCAAGGACGACCGGCTGCGGGGTGCCAAGCTGCTGGTGCTGCGCCCGGCCAGCCCCACCGACGAGGTGACCGGGGAGTTCTTCATCGCCGTCGACACCGTCGGCGCCGGGGAGGGTGAGCTGGTCATCGTGGCCCAGGGCAGCGCCGCCCGCGAGACCGCCAACACCGAGGGTGTGCCCACCGACGCTGCCATCGTCGGGATCCTCGACTCCCTCGAGGTCGACCACGACGTCGCCTACCGCAAGAGCTGAGGCGCCCAGGATGCCGCGCACCCGTCAGATGCTCAGCGTCGGGATCGACGTGGGCACGACGACCACCCAGGTGGTCTTCTCCCGCCTGACGGTGCGCAACGCGGCCCGCGTCGGCTTCGTCCCCCGCATCGAGGTGGACGCGCGGGCGCTCGAGCACGTCGGCGAGGTGCGCTTCACCCCGCTGATCGGGCCGGAGCGCATCGACCTCGACGGGCTCATGCGGGTGGTCAACGAGGAGTACGCGCTCGCCGGGGTGAGCCCCGGCGAGGTGGAGACCGGTGCGGTCATCATCACCGGCGAGACGGCGCTGCGCGAGGACGCCGACCAGGTGGTGCAGCGGCTGTCGGGGTTCGCCGGCGACTTCGTGGTCACCGTGGCCGGCCCCAACCTCGAGGCCCAGATCGCCGGCCGGGGTTCGGGCGCCGCGACCTGGTCCAGCGAGCAGTACACCACGGTCCTCAACGCCGACATCGGCGGTGGCAGCACCAACGTCGCGGTGTTCCGGGCTGGCCGCCACCTCGCCTCCTCGGCGATCATGGTGGGCGGGCGCGGTCTGCAGCTGGAACCGGGGACCGGGAAGGTGGTGGCGGTCACCAGCTCCGCCCAGGCGGTCCTCGACCACATCGGTTCGACGCTCAAGGTGGGTGACCATGCCACGCTGCCGGAGCTCCACGCGTTCGCCGAGTGCCTGGCCCGGCTGGTCGTCGACATGATCCTCGGACACCAGTCCCCGTTGCTGCGTGAGCTGGCGCTCACGCCGCCGCTGGACGTGGTCCCCGCGGACCGGGCACCGGTGTTCCTGTCCGGCGGCGTGGGCCGGTGCTACGAGGAGCAGCGACGCGTCGACACCGTGGCGGATGTCGCCGCCTTCGGTGACGTCGGGCCGCTGCTCGCCCACGCGCTGCGTCACGAGCCGCGCCTCGAGCAGCGCACCGTCCGCGGCGCGCCGGAGACCCTCGGTGCGACGGTGCTCGGTGCGGCGAGCCAGACCGTGACGTTGTCAGGCACCACCATCTGGGTCCGAGACGAGCTCCTGCCCCTGCGTGACGTGCCCGTGGTGCAGCCCGACGTGCCCGACCCCACCGCCGGCGCGCAGCTGTTGGTGGACGCCATCGGTGCGGCGACGCGCCGGTGGGACGCCGAGGGCGACGGCCGGGTGGCGATCGCCGTGGACCTGCCACAGGGGCTCTCCTACGAGCAGCTGGCCACGGTGGCGCAGGGGCTCGGCGACTACGCCCGCGCCGGTCTGCCGGACCAGGTGCCCCTGGTGGTGGTGACGCCCCAGGACTACGCCCAGGTGCTCGGCCAGACCCTGCAGTCGCTGCACCCGCACCTGCCGCTGATCACCATCGACCAGATCGGCCTCGGTGAGGGCGACTTCATCGACATCGGCCGCCCCCTGCTCGACGGCCGGGCGGTGCCCGTCTCGGTCAAGACCCTGGTGTTCACGCGATGAGGTGCCACGCGATGATGGCGGAACCGATGCGGTCGCGAAGGACCCCGACCACGACCCACGCGCTGCACCGCCCGGCCGGGCTGGTCGGGCGGTCGACGGAGGTGCCACGGTGCTGTTGAGGACCAAGCTGTTCGGCGCGACCTACGAGTTCGCCTCCGTCAAGGAGGTGCTCGCCAAGGCCAACGAGGAGAAGTCCGGCGACCGCCAGGCGGGCATCGCGGCCGACAGCGCGGCGGAGCGGGTGGCCGCCCGCTACGTGCTGGCCGAGCTCGACCTGCAGACCATCCGCGACAACCCGGCGGTGCCCTACGACGACGACGAGGTCACCCGGGTCATCGACGACGGGGTCAACGAGGCGATCTTCCGCGAGATCAAGGGGTGGAAGGTCGGTGACCTCCGGGAGTGGCTGCTCGCCGACACCACCGACGGCGACATGATCAAGCGGGTGTCCAAGGGCATGACCGCCGAGATGGTGGCCGCCGTCACCAAGCTGATGTCGAACCTCGACCTGATCAACGGGGCGAAGAAGGTCCGGATCCAGGCGCAGTGCAACAACACCATCGGGTTGCCCGGCACGCTGGCGTCCCGCAACCAGCCCAACCACCCCACCGACGCCGTCGAGGGGATCCGGGCGAGCATCTACGAAGGCCTGTCGCTCGGTTCCGGGGACTCGGTGATCGGCATCAACCCCTCCGACGACACCGTGGGCAGCGTGGCGCGGCTGCTGGAGATGTCCCAGGAGGTCATCGACCGCTGGGAGATCCCCACGCAGAACTGCGTGCTCGCCCACGTCACCACGCAGATGGAGGCGCTCACGCGCGGGGCGCCGATGGGGTTGATGTTCCAGTCCCTGGCCGGCACCCAGAAGGCCAACGAGAGCTTCGGGATCGACGTCGACCTCCTCGATGAGGCCTACGACCTCGCGCGACGCCACTGCAACGCCACCGGCCCCAACGTCATGTACTTCGAGACCGGCCAGGGCACCGCGCTGTCGGCGGACGCCCACTACGACAGCGACCAGTTGGTCATGGAGGCCCGCAACTACGGCCTCGCCCGACGGTACGCGCCCTACCAGGTCAACACCGTGGTCGGGTTCATCGGCCCCGAGTACCTCTACGACTCCGTGCAGATCATCCGCGCAGGGCTCGAGGACCACTTCATGGGCAAGCTCAGCGGCATCTCGATGGGGTGTGACGCCTGCTACACCAACCACGCCCGTGCCACCCAGAACGACATCGAGGATCTCGGCGTCCTGCTCGCGACCGCCGGCTGCAACTTCTTCATCGGGGTACCGATGGGCGATGACTCGATGCTGAGCTACCAGTCGACCAGCTACCACGACGCGCCGAGCCTGCGCCAGGCCCTCGATCTGCGCCCCATCCCGGAGTTCGAGGAGTGGATGGAGAGCGTCGGGCTGATGGCCGGCGGCAAGCTCACGGCCAAGGCCGGCGACGCGTCCTTCTTCCTGCAGCGCTAGGGGAGCAGCATGGCCACCACACCACCCGACCTGGACGCGATCATCGCCGCGGTGATCGAGGAGCTGCGCGTCGAGGCCGCCGAGGTCCGCTCCGCTGGCGGCCCCGCGCCCGCAGCCGCGCCCCCCGCAACGGCGCCCGCGGCGCCCGCGACGGCCGCCACGCCGGCATCTGCCGAGCCGGAGGTCGCACACCCCCAGCAGCAGGGCCCGGCCGCTCCGCCGGCCACCGCCGCCGAGGTGGCGACCCGCTCCACGCCGACCCCGCCGGCGGCGACCCCCGAGCCCGGCGCACCCAACCCTGCCGGCGGCGCCGCTCCGCCGCGCACCGTCGCCGAGGCCTCGGGCCGCTTCACCGGCGAGTTCGGCATCGACCTGCCCGACCCCACCGACCCGGAACGGCGCCGCGCGCTGCAGGTCGCCGACCCCTACGACGCCGAGGGCCTGGCCAACCTCGCGTCGACGACCACCGCCCGGCTCGGTGTGGGCCGCAGCGGCCCACGGCCGAAGACCTCCTCCCTGCTGCTGTTCCAGGCCGACCACGGCGTCGCCCTGGACGCGATCCACGGGAGCGTGGATCCGGATCTGTTGACGCGGTTCGAGCTGTTCAGCGTCACCACCCGGGTGGCGGACCGGGAGGAGTACCTGCTACGTCCCGACCTCGGACGCCGTCTCTCCGACGAGGCGAAGCGCGACCTGCAGGAGCGGTGCGTCAAGGGCGCGCAGGTCCAGATCGTGGTCGGTGACGGGCTGTCGGCCGCCGCGATCGACAACAACCTGGAGAAGATCCTGCCGGTGATCGAGCAGGGCCTGACCTCCGCCGGCATCCGGCTCGGCACGCCCTTCTTCGTGGAGAACGCCCGGGTCGGGCTGATGAACGACATCAACGACATCGTCGACGCCGAGGTGGTGATCCTGCTGATCGGGGAGCGTCCCGGTCTCGGGATCGCCGACGCGCTCAGCGCCTACATGGGCTACCGCCCGACCGCCGGCAAGACCGACGCCGACCGCGACCTGCTCTGCATGATCACCGAGCACGGTGGCACCAACCCCCTGGAGGCTGGTGCCTACGTGGTCGAGTTCGCCAAGCGCATGCTGCAGCACCAGGCGAGCGGCCAGCAGCTGCGCCGCCTGACCGCCGCCGACGACTGAGACCACCGCCAGCCCGCAGCGCCGCACCCCGCAGCCGAGGGAGACGAGGGAGCCGACCATGGCCATCCTGGACCCGATCAAGCCGACGATCCTGTCGGCCCGTGCCATCCCCAACGTGCACCGCGACCTGGCGGCCAAGCTCGGGCTCACCGAGACCCAGCGCAGCATCGGGGTGCTGACCTGCGACATCGACGATGCGTTGTACGTCGCCCTCGACGAGGCCACCAAGGCCGCCGAGGTGGACGTGGTCTACGCCCACAGCTTCTACGCCGGTGCCGACCACGCCTCCGGCCCGCTGTCGGGGGAGATCATCGGCGTCCTCTCCGGACCCGACCCGGCCGAGGTCCGCGCCGGCATGACCGCCGCCATCGACTACGCGCAGAACGAGGCCTGGTTCCACGCCGCCAACGACGCCGGGGACCTCGCCTTCTTCGCCCACACCATCTCGCGCACGGGGCGTTACCTCTCCGCGGAGGCCGAGGTGGCGGAGGGCACCCCGCTCGCCTACCTGATCGCCCCGCCGACGGAGGCGACGATCGGCATCGACGCGGCACTCAAGGCCGCTGAGGTGGAGATGGCCGTGTGGTTCGAGCCGCCCTCGGAGACCAACTTCTCCGGAGCGCTGCTGGCTGGTACCCAGAGCGCCTGCCGGGCCGCCACCCAGGCCTTCGCCGACGCCGTGCTCGACGTCGCGCGGGACCCCCAGAAGTTCTGAGACGTAACGGAAGCCCAGATGCCTGACCACCTCGACCCGGATCTGCGGTCGATCCAGGAGGCCCGTGACGCCGCCGTGGCGGCACGGGAGGCGCAGCGCGCCTTCATGGCTGCGGACCAGGCGACGGTGGACCGGATCTGCGCCGCGATGGCCACCGCGGCCTTCGCGGACAGCGCCCGGCTCGGACAGCTGGCCCACGAGGAGACGGGCTACGGGGTCGCCGACCACAAGCGCCTGAAGAACGAGTTCGCCTCCCGGGACGTGTGGAACGCGATCCGCACCGTGCCCACCGTGGGGTTGCTCCGTCGCGACGACACGGCGCGGGTCGCGGAGTACGGCTGGCCCGTGGGGGTGCTGGCGGCGCTCAGCCCCTCCACCAACCCCACCTCGACGGCGATGTTCAAGATCCTGATCGCCGTCAAGGCCCGCAACGCCATCGTGGTGGCGCCCCACCCGAGCTCGACGCACTGCACGGCGGAGACCACGCGGGTCATGGCCGAGGCGGGGGTGGCGGCGGGGATGCCCGAGGGCCTGGTCCAGTGCCTCACCCGGATCAGCCAGCCGGGGACCCAGGCACTGATGGAGCACTACGCCACCTCGATGATCCTGGCCACCGGCGGCGCCGGGATGGTCGCTGCGGCCCACTCGGTGGGCAAGCCGGCGCTGGGGGTCGGGCCCGGCAACGTGCCCGTCTACGTGGACCGCAGCGCGGACGTCGCGCGGGCCGCCGCGGACATCGTCAACTCCAAGGCCTTCGACCGCTCCACCATCTGTGCGACGGAGCAGACCGTGGTGGCCGACGCGCCCATCGCGGCTGCGCTCAAGGCCGCGATGCAGTCCAGCGGCGCCCACTGGCTCAGCCCTGCGCAGGCCCGCCACCTCGGCCCCCAGCTGTTCCGCAGCGGTGGCCTGCTCGACGCCCGCTTCGTCGGCAGGAGCCCCCAGCAGATCGGTGAACTCGCCGGTATCGAGGTGCCTGACGACGCGAAGGTGCTGGTCGCCGACCTCGACGGGGTCGGGGCGGACCACCCCCTGAGCCGGGAGAAGCTGACCACGGTGCTCGGCTTCCTCGTCGAGGACGGATGGCGTGCCGGCTGCGAGCGGGCCATCGAGCTCCTGCGGTTCGGTGGCGACGGGCACTCCCTGGTGCTGCACGCCGCCGACGAGGACGTGATCCACGCCTTCGGGGTGGAGAAGCCGGCCTTCCGGATCCTGGTCAACACGTGGGGCACCTTCGGTGCGATCGGCGCCACGACCGGGCTCGCGCCGTCCATGACCCTGGCACCCGGTGGCCTGGGCGGTGCGGTGGTCAGCGACAACATCACCGTCCACCACGTGCTGAACATCAAGCGGGTGGCCTACGAGACCGTGCGGCCCCCGGCCGACGCCTGGTCCGAGCCGACCGCACCCGCCCGGACCGCGGCCCCGCCGTCGCCGCTGTCGGCGCCGCCGCGTCCCGCCCGGACCGCGGCCCCACCGAAGGTGGACGACGAGAAGCTGCGCGCCGCGGCGGCCCTGGAACTCGGCGCCGGGCCGCCCGACCCGGACCTGGTGGCCCGGATCCGCGCGCGGGTGACCGAGAAGCTGGAGGGACGCTGAGGTGGCTGCGTTGACCCCTGACGACTACGCCGAGCTGACCGTGGCCGAGGTCCGCGGCCTGCTCGACCGAGGCGACGCGAGCCCGGACGCCATCGACGTGCTCGAACACGGGCGCGACGCGGGCCCCCGCAAGGGCGTGCTGCGCGCCGTGGAGCGGGCGCGCGCCGCAGCACCCACGGCACCGACCGAGACCTCGACGGCGTCCGCGCCGTCGCGCACGACCCCGACGGACGCCGCCGGCGTACCGTCGCGTACGACCGCGGAGGTGGCGTCCGATGCCACCCCGACGACCCCACGCGCGGCGGCGGACGCCGGCGCGCCAACGCACGCGAGGAGCAGCACCATGGCGAACGTCCAGATGATCGCGCTCGGGATGATCGAGACCAAGGGACTGGTCGGCTCGATCGAGGCCGCTGACGCGATGGTCAAGGCGGCCAAC
>PXDB01000014.1 GCA_003565155.1 Nitriliruptoraceae bacterium
GGTCGCCGATCACCGGGTGGCGGACCTGGGTCGCACGGATCAACTGATCGAGGACGTCGCGCAGGGTGGTGTCCTCGTCCGTGCCATCGGCTCCCACGACGTCGGACGAGGCGCCGCGATCGCCCAGGCGTTGGAGCAGCGCCAGGATGACGGGGACCTGGGCCCCGGCGCGCTGCTGGGCCAGGTGGACCCGGTAGAGCGCTTCCTCGAGGGCCGGGCTGCGATCGAGCGAGGTGATGCCGTGATGTGCCAGCGCGTGTTGCAGGCGATCCCGGAACGTCTCCGGGAGCCCCTCCACCTCGGCGTCCAGGGATCGCAGGTAGGCGTGCAGGTACTCACGCGCGTTGTGGGGCTCGTCGCTGTCCCCACCGTCGTCCGCCCGGCGGTTGCGGGTCAGGGAACTGAGGTCCGCGAAGATCGACAGGATGTCCAGTTCGGCCGCGACGATCGTGGGGTCGTCCCCGGCATGGCCGTCGAGGTGATCCACCATCCGCGGGATGGCGTCCATCGGCACGTCGAACCCGAGCGCGAGTCGCCGGATCGCGTCCAGGGCCTGCAGCGTCGATACCTCGGCACCGCTGCTGAACAGGTCACCGGTTGCCAGCCGATCGAACGCGACGGGTGCCTCGGTCGGTGCCTCGTCGTCCTCCTCGATCGCCTCCAGGCGCACGACCGGTGCACCCGCATCGAGTTGCACGTTGCCGCTCGCGAGGACCTCGGTCACGCGCCCGGCGAACGGGGCGGTGAGCACGGTCTCCATCTTCATGCTCTCGAGGACCGCGACGGCACCGCCGGCCGACACGACGTCGCCGACGGAGGCGGAGATGGCGACCACGACGGACGGACCCGGCGCCCGGATGAGCCCGGCGTCGTCCTGCGAGATCCGGTGGGGGACCCCGTCGACCTCGACGAGCGTGTCGGCTCCCTGGCTGATCGCGGTGACCCGGTAGCGCTCGGACCGGATCGTCAGCCGCCGCTCGAAGGGCCGTAGGGGTTCGACCTCGGCCAGGATGCGGTGACCGTCGACCTCGACCAGGTAACGCGCGTGCCCCGTGCATGCGACCTCGAGGCGGTAGGCGGTGCCGGCGTACCGTAGGTCGACGCTCGCGCCCGTCTCGGTCGTGGTCTGTGGACGGCCACGGGCCGCGGAGGCGTAGAAGCGGTCACGCGTCACGGCTGCGGCGGCGTCAGCGGCGTCGATGGCCGCAGCGATGAGCGCGACCTCTCCGGCCGTGTCGAACCGGTAGCCACCATCGGCGGTCAAGCGGTCCAGCCAACCGGTGTCGCAGTCGCCGGCGATCACGGTCGGGTGGTTGAGCAGGTCGAGCAGGAACGCCCGGTTGGTGGTTCCACCCCGGACCAGCACGGTGGTCTGCGACAGCCCTCGCCGGAGGCGGGCAAGCGCGGCCTGCCGGGTCGGGCCGTACGCGATGATCTTGGCGATCATCGAGTCGTACGCGGGCGAGATCTCGTCGCCCTCGGTCACCCCGGTGTCGACCCGCAGCCCGGGCCCCGTCGGCAGGCTGAGACGCTCGATGACCCCGGGCGAGGGGCTGAAGCCGCGCTCCGCGTCCTCGGCGTTGAGTCGGACCTCGATCGCGTGGCCGACGGTCGGGGGCGCGTCGCCGTCGAGGCTCCCACCGGCCGCCACGTGCAACTGCAGCTTCACGAGGTCGAGGTCGGTGGTCATCTCCGTCACCGGGTGCTCGACCTGCAGGCGGGTGTTGACCTCCAGGAACGCGAAGCTGCGCTCCTCGGGCTGGTACAGGAACTCGACCGTGCCGGCGTTGTGGTACCCGGCGGCGCGCGCGAGCTCGGCAGCGGCCTCCTTGATGTCGGCGACCTGCTGGGCGTCCAGGGCCGTGGACGCCGATTCCTCCAGGACCTTCTGGTTGCGGCGTTGTACCGAACAGTCGCGGACACCGGCCGCCCAGACCCCACCGTGGTGGTCGGCGATGACCTGTACCTCGATGTGCCTGGCACCGGTGACCAGCTTCTCCATGAACAGGGTCGCGTCCCCGAACGACTTGGCGGCTTCGTCCCGGGCGCGCTCGAACGCCAGCGCCAGGTCGGCCGGGTCGTGGACCAGACGGATGCCGCGACCGCCACCGCCGGCTGCGGCCTTGACGACCAGGGGGTAGCCGATGGCCTCGGCGTGGGTGACCGCTTCGTCGGTGTCGGCGACGGGCCCGCTGCTCCAGGGCGCCACGGGGACACCTGATCGCTCGGCCAGTCGTTTCGCACCGATCTTGTCGCCGAGTTCTCGCATCACCGCGCCGGACGGACCGATGAAGATGATGCCCAGTCGCTCGCACAGGTCGGCGAAGTCGGCGTGCTCGGCGACGAACCCCCAGCCGACCCAGACGGCGTCGGCACGGGCTTCGATCAGCGCCCGCTCCAACTCGCGATAGTCGAGGTAGGGGTTGGTGGTGGCCGGCGGCTCACCGGGCCCGGGCCCGATCCGCACGGCGTCGTCGGCTTCGCGGACGAACATCGCGCGCCGCTCGGCATCCGTGTGCAACGCCACGGTGGTGAGGTCCACGCCATGTTCGGCCGCCGTCTCCCGCACGGCGTGGATGCACCGCATCGCCGGTTCCCCCCGGTTGACGATGGCGATGCGTCCGAGCTTCGCCAGGTCCGCCTGCATACCGCCCTCACCGTCGGGCCCCGGGCCGATGGTGCTCCGGGGCGGCGTGAACTCGTGGGGAGGTGAACCTAGTCCGTCCGCCGGTCGTCGGTGGGGGGTCGACGCAGGGGCTGGCGTCGCCCATAGGTCAACGAGCGCCACAGCCATTCGGCCGGACCGAACCGGAACGCTCGCAGCCACAGCGGGCACACCACCAGCAGCACCACCCAGATACCCACCACCACCAGCATCGAGGTGGCACTGCTGAGCTGGTCGTACTGCCGGAACCCGGCGAACACGAGCAGGGCCAGGAGGCTCTGGGTGAGGTAGGCGCTCAGCGCCATGCGTCCGACGGCGGCCAGTGGGCGGATCGTCCCGATCCGCAGGCTCAGGAGCGCGAGCCCCGCCAGGTAGCCGATAGCCAGCAGAGGTGCCCCGGCCTGTTGCGCCACGGTCATCGCGACCAGTAAGCCGGCGTTGAGCGATCCGCCGCCGCCGGAGATCAGCGTCAACGGGTCGACCAGACCGAGGACCGCGTTGACCGGGATGCCGAGCCCGAGGCCGACGATCGCTGCACGGCGTAGCGCTGCGCGGTGTCCGGCAAGGTCCAGCGAGATGCCGACGCGGGTCACGGCGAAGCCGAACAGGAACAGCCCCAGGATCCACGGGATCACGAACAGTTGGCCGACCTGGATGAACAGCGACTGCCAGGCGTGGACGACGATGACCTCCAGGTACGAGCCCTCCGTGAACGCGGTGACGGCCTGTTCCTGGCGGGTCACGGAGAAGCTCTCGAAGGCGGTCATGAAGGGATCGTCGGGATCGACGTCACCCGCCATGCCCTCGAACACGGCACGCAGCGCCGCGAACCCGGCGGTGACGGCGGTGACGACGCCCAGGAGCCCCGCCGACCACCACAGCGCGACCGTCGGTCGCACGTTGACGAACCCGAGCAGGACCATCCCGGTCACCCCGTAGACGAACAGGATGTCGCCCGGGAACAGCAGGATCATGTGGGCGAGCCCGAACAGCAACAGCCAGGCGTACCGGCGTGCCAACAGCCGGCGGGGGCTGCGACCCGCGGCGAGCGCACGGCCGACGATCAGGCCGGCCCCGACCCCGAACAGGATCGAGAAGCTGGAGACGAACTTGCCGGCCGCGAACCAGGACACCGCGACGTCCACGACCCGGTCGATCCCCTCCGTCGGGTCCGGGAACTCGCCGATGAACGCGCCGTACAGGTCGGATCCACGCATGAGCGAGATGTTGACCAGCAGGATCCCCAGCAGCGCGAAGCCCCGTAGGACGTCGAGGATCGGTTCGCGTTGGCTCGCCGTGGTCGGCGTGACCACGGCGTCGGTGGGGGTCACGCCCCCGCCGGCTGGTGGCAGGGGCGGGAACGCGCCTGCGCCGGTGGTGGCTGCGGTCCGCTCATCGATGTTCCCCCGTGTTCTCGTGCAACGAGGAGCGTAGGCGCGGTGTCGGTGACCTGCGGTCGTTGCAGCCGGTCGTCCGGCACCGTACGGTCACAGGGACAACCACATACTGGCCGCGCATCCCGATCGGGAGAGCGTTGGCGACCGAACACCTTTCCGACACGATCTGATCCCCATGTGATCCCCATGTGATCTCCATGAGATCCCCATGAGACCCCACGTGATCGAGCCGACGGTGCCAGGCCGCCGACCGCCGAAGGAGCAACCACCTCCCGGGAATCTCTCAGGCACCGGTACCGATCGGGACAGGCCCCTCTGGAGAGCAGTCGTTCACTCGTCCGCTCGGCCCGACGACGCACGACCCGCCGGACCGATGACAGGCGAGCGGCTCACCGTTGGTGCAAGCCGTCACCCATCCGCCGCGACGACGCGGTTGCCGGTGGACGACGGCGAACCTCTCAGGTCCCGTACAGAGTGGGGAGGCGACCCACGCCGCTGCATCGCTGCAGCCACGCGAAGGAGCCCCACCGTGACCGCTTCCGCCACACCCTCGCCCCACTCGCCCTCAGCGAACGACCGCCCCGCCGGCACCGACGCGCCGTTCGTCGCGCGGCACCTCGGCCCCGATGACGACGCCATCGCCCGGATGCTCGCCACCGTCGGGCAGCCATCGCTGGACGCCCTGGTCGATGCGGCCGTGCCGGAGAAGATCCGGCTCCAGGAGGCGTTGCGGCTCCCCGAGCCCCTCGACGAGCCGTCGGTGACGGCGGCGCTGCGGAGCCTGGCCGACCGCAACGAGGTCACGACCTCGATGATCGGCCTCGGCTACCACGACACGATCACTCCGCCCGTGATCCGGCGTAACGTCCTGGAATCGCCGTCCTGGTACACCGCCTACACGCCCTACCAACCGGAGATCAGCCAGGGTCGGTTGGAGGCCCTGCTCAACTTCCAGACCGCGGTCGCGGACCTGACGGGGCTGCCGATCGCCAACGCGTCGCTGCTTGACGAGGCAACCGCGGTGGCCGAGGCGGTCGCGTTGATGCATCGCGCCGTACGTGGGAAGTGCGACCGGGTGGTCGTCGATCCTGACATCCTGCCGCAGACACTCGCGGTGCTCCGGACCCGCTGCGCGCCGCTCGGGCTGCAGATCGTGGTGCCCGACTCGCTGGATGACGGCCTGCCCGACGGTGAGTTGTTCGGGCTGGTCCTGCAGCTGCCGGGGGCATCGGGGGCCGTGCGTGACCACGCGGCGCTGATCGCGGCGGCGCACGACCGCGGCGCACAGGTCACGGTGGCCGCCGACCTGCTGAGCCTGACCCTGCTGACGCCTCCGGGCGACCTGGGTGCCGATGTCGCGGTCGGGTCCACGCAGCGCTTCGGCGTGCCGCTGTGGTACGGCGGGCCACACGCCGCATATATCGCCGTTCGCGAGGGCCTGGAGCGGTCCGTCCCGGGTCGACTCGTCGGCGTCTCGGTCGACGCGGACGGGCGGCCCGCCTACCGCCTGGCGTTGCAGACCCGTGAGCAGCACATCCGCCGCGAGCGCGCCAC
>PXDB01000057.1 GCA_003565155.1 Nitriliruptoraceae bacterium
CGCATCGATGTGACCCACCTCACGGCGACGTGAGGCACCGGGGTCACCCGTCAACGGGCGTGTGGAGTTGAGAACTTGCTCGGATGATGATCGGTTGCCTCGCCGCAGAGTGACCGGCACGATGACCGGAGCGCTGGTGCGGGAAGGCGCCACGTGAACGCGGCATGACGCAGCCACACGTGACAGCGGACCCACCGATCACGGTAGGTCCGTTCCGGTAGCGTACCGGCATCCTCAGCGATCCGTCCACCTGCGCCACCGCGGCCCTGCGCGACGACCTCGATGTCGCTGGCCCCGGTCACCCGCTGGGGTCGGTGTTCGGGGCCGTTGGATCCACGTCCGGTTCGAGCTCGAGCTCGAAGGGTGCCTCGTTCCACGGCCGCGCCGATCCACCGAACTCCTCGACCGGGCCGGCGGGTTCGATCGGCCCGTTGGTCGGTGAGGACACGAGCCTGCGCAGGCGCACGACGAAGCCTCCGTGGAGGTAGACCACCGCCGAGCCGACGTGGACGGCCGGTCCGAACTCGTTCGCCCAGATCGCGGTCATCCCCCCGTCGGCGTCGACGGGTTCCTCGCCGGCGAGGAAGCGCCACGTCGTCTCCCGGACCGCCTCGGTATCCAACACCGAGCCATGTCCGCCCGGCAGGACCGTGTGGCGCGCGACCGGTGCTGCATCCGGATCGGGGCGCGGATGCTCGAGCGTCGGATGGTCCTGGAGTGGTGTCGTCGGAGGACGCGCGTTGCGGGGTGCGACCACGAGGTCCCGCGACCCACCGATCGCCAGGACCTCGGTCCCCATCGCGAGCGGCCCCGCGGTGTCCTGATCGACCGCATCGATCCACGCGCGACCATGCGCACGGATGAACGCGGCGCCCGACCGCAGTTGATCGATGGCCGGGGCGTCCGCCGGCAGGTGGCCACGCGCCGTGGTGCCGTCGGGCGAGGCCACGGCGTCCCGGATCAGCTCCACGGCCGGCGCCACGATCGGGTGTTCGCGCAGCAGAGCACCACCCGCCGCCGTGTCCGAGCCCCGGTGCGGTGCGGCGATGGTCACGACCCGTCCGATCGAGGGCAGGCCCAGGTCGTAGGGATCGTGCAGGTGCGTCAGGTAGTGCAGGATGATGATCCCACCCATCGAGTGGCCGATCAGGTCGACCGCTCGTCCCGGCTCACGGGCCTGCTGCGCCCGCAACTGCGCCTCCAGGTGCGCGGCGCCGGCCTCGACCCCTCCCCAGGTGTGCTCGGGCCCGTAGGGCAACTGATCGCGGCGGATGTCGGCATCGTCACCGGCAGCATCGGTCCGCCCGGCATAGGAGAACAGCGTGACATCGGCTGGGTCGTAGCCGAGGTGCTCGGGATCGATCGGCTGCTGCGCCGATGAGCTGGCCAGACCGTTGAGCAACACCAGGTGGTTCGGGGACGGCGGGACGGCGAAGCCCGGCCGGTCGGCGACGGGACTCGGCGTGGTTCCCCAGCCACCGAAGCGGTCGCCATCCCACGGCTCGTAGGGCGTCACGACGTGTGCGTCCCCACGCCACGAACCCGCACCGACCAACGACGGTCGTGGGATCCCCTGATCCAGCAGACTCAAGGGATCGATGTAGACCAGGCCGCGTCGAGCTCCGAGGTGCAGGCCCTCATCGCCGCCGCCGTGACCGTGGCCACCGGTCGCGAGGGACCCGAGCTGTTGCCCACGCCGGACGGCCTGCCCCCGGCGGACCGCCATGTCGGTCAGGGGCCCGTAGCTGGTGAGGATCCCGTCAGCATGCAGCACCGAGACCCACACGATGCCGGCCACCGGACCGGCGTGATGGATCGTGCCGTCCGCCGCCGCGGTCACCGCATCGCCCGGTGCCATCCGCAGGTCGACGCCCCGATGACCGGGACCGAAGGTGCTGGCCGGTGGCTCGAAACGCCGCAGAACCTCGCCGGAGCCGGGCAGCTCGTACCGGACGACCATGTCCGCCGGTGTCGCCCAGCCGACAGGAGGTGTCGGCACCGGTTCCGGTGGTGCCTCGTAGCTGGGCGACCGCGGGATGGAGGGATCGAGGGGGGTCTGAGCAGCCGCGGGGAGCGCCCCCGCGATGAGCACGACAACGAGGGCTGCCGTCACCCGGCATCGCGGTCCGACCGCCCCGTTCGGTGATGGCACGTCGACGGCTCCTTGGGCGGGGACCCTCGACGCTACGACAAGGCCGATCGCTCATGACCGGTGGATGTCGGCCCTGTGGAGAACCGCCCGATCCTCTTCCATCGTGTCGCTCCATGCCGCGAACGGCGGTGAGGTCGGCCCGGGCGCCCAGAGGCTGATCACCTCCGAGGTCACCCGCAGCCTCCACGCTCCGCCTACGCAGGTTCGTGGCCTTCGAGGGCCCACCGAACGCGGCGAATGCCGAGCAGACGCGGGCAGCCACCAGGAAGACCGGCCCGATCGACAAGATGCGGAAGACACCGATGGGGACCAACAGCAGAGCAGCCACCAGCAACAGTGTCCGCCGCCGTGAACGACGCGCGTGGATGCAACCCACTGGGCCAGCAAGCCCGCGGGTCTGCTGCCGGGTGGGCGTTGGTCACGGTTCGCCGTCTGCCGGCCGGTGCTCGGTCCCGTGGAGGAACTCGGTCAGTAGATGCCCGCACCGTTGGGGATGCTCGAACCACAGGCCGTGTCCGCCCGGGAGCACCTCGAGGTGTCCGTGTGGGAGCAGGCTCGCTGCCCGCTCGCCTGCCTCGGGTGACTGCACCTTGTCGGCGTCGCCCCACAGCAGCAGCAACGGCGCACGGCAGGCTGCCAACTCCGCCTCGGTGGTCTGTAGCTGCGGGTGTGGGGTACGCCACCGACACATGTCGAGGGTGGCGTAGCTCGGCGCGGCGAGTGCCATGGCCGCTCCGAGTGCGTCGAGCAGGGCATCCGGTGCCCCGGCGACCGACCCGTCCCCGCCGATGGCCGCCAGCATGCGTCGCGTCATCCGGATCGAGGGCGGCGGACCGATGCTCGCCATCCGGCGTCCGAGCCAGGTGCTGGGAAGTGCCATCGGCACCGGCATGAGCGCGCCCGGCAGGGCCATCGCGGGGGCGGTGACCAGTGCCACGGCGGTCACCCGTTCCGGGCGTTCGATCGCGAAGCGCAGCGCGAACCAGCCGCCCATCGACGCGCCGATCACCGCCGCCCGGTCCAGCCCCAACGCGTCCAGGACCGAGCCGACGAACGCGGTCTGGTGACCGGCCAGGTCCACACCCCGGTAGTCGAATGCATCGGCGAGCCCGCAGCCGGGCAGATCGACGAGGAGGAGCGAGCGTCCGGGCAGATACGCCAGCAGCGGCGCCCAGACCGTCGATGTCATCGCACCGCCGTGCAGCAGCACCGTCGGAGGTCCTGAACCGACCTTCACGACCCTCGTCGTGAGCCGCGGATCGGAAACCACGAGCGTCTCCGAGGTCGCCTCGACCCCGTAGTGCGCGAACGCCTCAGCCTCCGCATCCTGGAGGCGGACCCGCTGCTCGGCCCGCTTTCGGTCAGCCCGGTCCATCATCGCCTCGATCCCCGTTCGACGGATCAACGCTGCGCGCCGGCCGCGTCTGACACCCTACGCAGCGCAAGGATCGACCACGAGGGGGCTGTCCCCCGAGGAGGTGGCGTGCTAGCCACACCCCGACGAGGCACCACCGGCCGCCTCCCCACGGTCTCGGCCCGACGTGCCGCGCTCAAGAACCCGGAAGGGCCGCCGCCCGAGGGCGGGGCCCCAACATCCATATCGCATCACACCTGATCGGCGAACTCGTCCGGTAGGAGGTCGGCGGTGCCCTCCAGCGCGTGCTTCACCGCTTCCGGCGCGGGCCATCCCCGCGCGAGGTCGTAGAGTCCGACCACCTCGTCCTCACCGATCGCAACCGCTGCGGCCTCCAGGACCAGATCGTGCCGTTCCGAGGTGCTGCCCCGCAGCTCAACCGCGGTGCGAAGGCTCGCGGCGGCGCCAGCCAAGGTCGCCGCCAGACGATGTCTTCCGACCTCACCGGCCAACACGGCGAGGTCCTGGAGATCTTGCGGGAGACCGACGAAATCGAAGCTCGACACGGTCAGGTCCAACCCGCGGGCGAGGTTGGTTCGATGCAGACGGACCGCGTCCACGGTGTCGCCGAGTTGATGGGCGATCCGCGCCGCGCCCAACCGGGCCAGACATGCGCTCCAGCCATCCCCGGCATCCTGGAACCTCCGCTCGGCGGCGGCGGCCGCGGCGGCCGCAGCCCGCAGATCGCCGCCATGCCACTCGACGACCGCCGCGTGGTGCTCCACCATGGCAACGACCCACGGAACTGCGTCCTGTGCCTGGTCACGGGCGATACCCAGTCGGACGTGGGCCTCGTCGTGGTCGCCGGTCGACGCCACCACGCGTGCGAGCAAGCCATGGTCCGCAGGGAGATGCCCGGGCAGACCCTCGGCCTCGGCGATCGAGATGGCGGCGAGCAGGTGCACGCGAGCCCGCTCGGGATCGCCGACGGCCAGGGCCAGCCGTGCCGCGCCACGGTGCAGTTCGAGTTGGAGCCGGTCATCGACCTTCTCGGGGGCTTCCAGCGATGCACGGACCCATCGGTCGCCCTCGGCGGCGTGTCCGAACTGCAACCAGAACCACCAGACGGCGGCAGCGATCCGAGCAGCGTCGTTCCCACCCCGGCGCAGGACCGTCCGCAGGTTGTCCTGGTCGGCATGGAGTCGGTTGAGCCAGTCGACCTGCTCTGATCCGGTCAGCCGTGGTGCCGCGTGTTCCGCGAGCGCGGCGAACCGCTCAGCGTGGCGTTCGACGAGGGCGCTGGCATCGGAGGGATCCAGCCGCGCCCCGGCGAAGGTCCGCACCGACTCCAGGAGGTCGTGCCGGGCGCGACCCATCGCGCCGGTCTGCCCCTGGGCCAGCGACTTCGACAGGAGCGCCGACAACAGGGAGATCACGTCGTGCGCCGGCAACGACGGGCCCGAGCACACGATCTCCGCATCGTCGACGGTGAAGCCACCGGAGAAGACCGACAACCGCGCCAGCAGCAGCTGCTCGTCGGGTTCCAACAGGTCGTAGCTCCAGGCGATCGCGGCCTCCAACGTGCGGTGGCGGGCCGGTGCCGAGCGACGACCGTGTGCGAGGACACGGAAGCGATCGCTCAGGCGTTCCGCCAATTCGTCCAGCGACAGGACGTTGAGACGGGCTGCCGCGAGCTCCAGAGCCAACGGGATCCCATCGAGCTCGCGGCAGACCCGGGCAACCGTGGAGGCATCCTCAGCGGTGAACGCCAGGTTGGGACGGGCCATCCGGGCACGCACGAGCAGCAGCTGCGCAGCTTCGGAGGCCAGGACGTGCTCAGGATCCGCGCCCTCTGGTGCGAGCTCGAGGGACGGGACGCGCCAGGTCGCCTCGCCCTCGACGTCCAGTGGTTCCCGACTGGTCGCCAGGATGCGGAGGTCGGGGCAGCGCCGCAGCAGTTCTGCGGCCAGTTCCGCACACGCGTCGATCAGGTGCTCGCAGTTGTCGATCACGAGGAGCTGCCGCCCCTGGCCGAGCCGATCAGCCACCCGGCCGTAGCGCGCCTCCTCGGCACTGACCGGCATCCCCAGGGCGTCCG
>PXDB01000110.1 GCA_003565155.1 Nitriliruptoraceae bacterium
AGGGACCGCAATCTGGGCCGCGTGACGATTGCCGTCCTCCACGTGCAGACGGACGATTTCCTGGGGAGGGAACGCGTCCATTGCAGCGGACCTACGTGTGGAGATCCATGCCTGCCCAGCCCGCTGCCGGAACTCGGACGCAAGGTGGCGAGCACTTGTCGTGTCGAGGTCTTCTCCGAAGTCATCGACCAGTACGACCGCGTCAGCGGTCCCGATGGCCGCAATCGCTTCACCAGCCTGCAGCAGAGCGGCGGTGGTGGCTCCATGTCGGTGGAGCGACAGATGCCCAGGTCCTCCTAGGTCGAGTGCCGGTTGGAGCGTGCGGAGGACGCCTGACAGCGACCCACCCTCGGGGACGAATTGCACGAGGCCCTCGCTAGTGGCGTCGACCCCGAGAGGACCTTCGACCGGCCTGAGCACCTCGGCCACGGCCGCCTTGACGTCGGCGGTCTCGGCGAGGTCCTCGCCCGCGCTCGCCACTGCGTCAACCAGAGCCTCGAACGCATCGCCGAGCCTCCCACCGTCCGCTCCCGCGAGGATCCGGCGGAAGTCGGACCGGGGTCCGAGCCGGAGCGGCCCTCCGCGACTCTCGACTACGACGACGGGGAGAAGATCGTGGAGCCGGCGTGGGACTCCCACAAACGTGTCACTGTCGGGGTCGGACTCCTCGGGGAAGTCGACCCAGTGGACCGCCCGTTCCTGATCGGCATCCCAGTCGATCCGGTAGCAAAGGCGCAGCACCCAGGTGGTGTCGTCGACGGCGACGGCCTCGGTCGGCGGCTTCGGTTCGGCAAGCCCTCCGAGTTCTGGATCCCACGCTTCGAGGTGATCGACGAAGTCCTGCTCAAGTTCTGGTCCCAGGTCTCCGAGGACCACCTCAACCTCAGCCCGCTGCGTCTTGTTGACCATCCAGAGGTCGAGCTCGGAAGGTGTCGCGTGCCGAGTCCCGTCCGAGGTGAGCACCCGACGCAAGCCTTCGATGAGGTCCGATCTACCGGCTCTCGGTTCGCCGACCAAGGCGACGTGGTTCTCGGGCTGGAAGGTCAGGTTCTCGAATCCTCGAAACCTTCGCAGCGACACCTCGAGTATCTGCACAACGCCTCCATCATGGACGCCCCAACACCCAGTCCGCACAGGTTGCCGTCGTCGCGATACTTCGCCCCGGGTTCAGCTCTTCACCTCGCTCGGTGACCCTAGTCGGGAGGGAACGGACCTGCCGCCGCGTGTGGTTGCAGCCTGGCGACTCCACGTGGGTGACGAGTCCGTTGTCATCGTTGGTGTGGGCTTCGGCCAGGAGAACTCGGGCAGAGCAGACAGCGCGGGGATGAGGGGCTGGCTAGAGTGATGGCCTTGGTCGGCCACCCGGCATGGAAGGGGGACCGCTTGTGCTGACGATGTCGTCGTGGCCAGCCCTCAGGTTGGATGTACTCACGGATCTGCATCTTGATCCACAGAACGTCAGGCTCGACACCGTGTCCGTGCAGGTCGAGGCGGACATCATGGAAGACCTCTTCGTCAACGAAGACGCGCTCGGGCTAGTCGAAGGGATAGCACGCATCGGCTATCTCAGCCACGAAGTCCCCATTGTGGTCAAGCTCCGCGGGAAGTACATCGTGGTCGAGGGGAACCGGCGCGTGGCTGCGCTCAAGGCGATCCAGAACCCGATGCTGGTGCCGGAGTTTCAGGCCCGCGTAGCCACGCTTGCCAAAGGGATGCGCGACAAGAAGGCACTGGCAGCCATTGACGTCAAGGTTGCGCCCAACCGGTCGCAGGCGGACCAGCTCATCGCCGCGCTTCACACGAGCAACCAACGCCGGCCTTGGTCGCCAGCGCGTCAGGCTGCCTTCTTCCAAGCTCAGATTGACGCCGGCAAGAAGTACCAGGACCTGTTGACGCGCTACCCGACCGTCGACGTGCGCCGGTTCGTGTACCGCTCGCACATGGTCAACCTGTTCAAGTCTGTCCCGTACGCCGACCCAGCACTCGTCGACTTCCTGGGGTCGAAGACGTGGAAGCGTGGACTCTCGGCTCTGGCTCGTGTCTTCGAGTCTCGCGAGTTCTCAGACATCACCGGGCTGAAGATGGACGACAAGGGCAATGTCACCAAGACGGTCTCCGACGACACCTTCAACGAGATGGCGACGACCATCGTCCGCGGGATGATGGATGGCAACATCAATACGCGCGCCTTGAACTCGGTTCGCAGTCCGCGGTTTCAGCAGTTGATGACAGAGCTGCGCAGCATCGCCAGTCCTGCACCGGCGCCGAGGACATCACCTCCGTCCAGCGGCAAGGGAACGACGAGCGGCAGCACCGGTGGGGCAGGAGGGACAGGTCGCTCAGGCGCCACCAAGCCCGGCACTTCAGGTAAGGGCGGCACCCCTCCGGGTTCACCTGGCGGGGCAGGAGGGAAGCCGATATCGGTCGCAAAGCAGCGTTATCTGCAGCTCGAGCACCTTAAGGTACCACAGGCGTATCCGCGGGCGCTGACGAAGCACCTAGGCGAGTTGTCCGAGATTGACGTCCAAAAGCTCCCCAACGCGGCGTTTCTGCTCATGCGTGCGGTCTTGGAGAAGTCGATCAAGGCGTACGCCGAGGTGAAGAACGTGGACATCAAGGCTACGAGCAACGCAAAGGGCCGCGTCCAGCTCTCACATGCCTTGAAGTGGCTACTAGAGCACGTCAGGACCAGCGGTGCCAACACTCTGATTCAGCCGATCGAGAAGCTGCGAAGCGGCAAGATTGTCTATGCAAGTTCGACGGACGCGTTGAACGCGGTCAACCACAACCATCACTTCCTGGTTGATCCTGACGAAGCCTTCGCCATGTGGGATTCGCTCGACTCCATCATGCGCCACCTTATGAAGCCGTGACCGAGGCGCGCCGGCGTGCCGTCCCGCTCCGTCCACGTGTGTCGCCGCTTCGCTACCCCGGCGGCAAGGCCGCCCTGTTTCCCTTCCTGCGGCAGGTCATCCGCACCAACGGTCTGGCGGGCTGTACCTACGTCGAGCCATACGCTGGCGGCGCGGGCGCCGGGCTGAGTCTGCTCGTCACAGGCCAGGTAGGTCGTGTCGTGATCAACGATCTCGACCCAGCAATCGCCGCGTTTTGGCACACACTCGTGGACGAACCCGACGCCTTGATGGCCAGAGTCCGCAAGGTTCGACTCAGCATCCGCGAATGGCGTCGGCAGAAGGAGATCTACGCGGCTGCCGACACGAGCGACCTCGCCGCGCTCGGCTTCGCGACCTTCTATCTGAACCGTACGAACAGGTCGGGCGTGCTCAACGGCGGCCCGATCGGCGGGCTTGACCAGTCGGGAAAGTACAAGATTGACGCCCGATTCAACCGCACCAATCTCATCGAGCGGATCCGCGTCATAGCCCTGTACGCCAAGCGCATCACCGTCACCTCGCACGACGGGGCCGCCGTCATCAAGCAGTACGCACGATCGTCCGACACGTTCATCTATGCCGACCCTCCCTATTTCGAGAAGGCCGGTTCCCTCTACCTGAATACGTTCCAGCCCGACGACCATGAAGCGCTCGCTAGCGTGCTCAACGCCCGAGCCGACAAGAAGTGGCTCCTGACATACGACAACGTAGGACGGATCGCGGAGCTGTACCCAGAGCGACGACGGCAGACCTTTGGACTGCACTACTCCGCGCACCGTGTGACCAAGGCGACCGAAGTGATGGTCATCGCCGATGAACTGCTAGTGCCCGACCAAACGCAGACGGCCCTCCCGGCCGCGCCAAAGGAATAGCTGACCACCCGTCACTCTTTGGGTGTCGGCCATCGTTTTTCGGTATCCGCTTAGCCCATGAAGCTGGAACGGGACGCTTCGGAGCGCAAACCCCATCACGACAAGTTCACGGTTCCGAGCAGCGGACCCGAGGTCCGTCCGGGATGTTGTCCACTGGGGCCGCGGTTCTCAGCCGATCTCGCGTTTCCGGCCCTCATGTTGGCCGACGGCCGCCGGAGGACGACCGGGCCCCAGCCGATCGCGGGGTGCCGCTCACGTCAGCTGCCCTGTTGTCGGAGGCCGTCGAACGTCGTGGCGGTTTCGATTGCGCTCTGGCTGACGAGCAGGTAGTGCCAGGTCCCGTGGTCGTCTTCGTCGGTGACCTTGCGTGCCCATGCTCGTGCGGCGTCCCGCTTGGCCTGCACATCCGGGGTGTCGAGGTCCTTGTCGGCCTTCACCTCGACGAGGTAGTGCTCGCCGCTGGCCTGGACGTAGAAGTCAGGGTGGTAGCGCCCCCCAGCTAGGGGAATGGTGAGTTCGCCACGCAGGATCCTTGCCCACAGGGTCACGTCGTTTTCGTCGTCGATGAGGTTGGCGAAGCGGCGTTCGGGTTCGCTGTCGAACCAGTTGAGCGGGTGGAGGCTGCGTGACCAGCCGGAGTAGGCGAGCTTGCGGGAGAACGGTCCGTACCGGTTCGGTTCCTCGACGCGGGTGTTGAGCCGGGTCGGAGCGAAGGTGTCGGTGCTCCAGGTGTCGACGACCTGTGCGGGCGCTTCGCGGTGGCTCCTACGGATGGTGATGCGGATGGCGTCGAGCACGGCGTTGAACTGTGCGGCGAGGGCGGTCTCGCTTCCGGCGCCGTCGATGACTGCGTCGGCGAGTCGTTTGGCCGCGTTGACGTTGGCCTTGGTCTCGGCGACCTCGTCGAGTACGAGCAGGGTGTCGACGAGCTGCTGGCGGGCCTCGGGGAACGGCAGGCCTGGCGCGGAGGCTTCGATCCGGTCGGTGGTCGTCGAGGGGACGAGCCGCAGCCCGGAGGGGTGGTTCGGGTCTTCGATGACGTTGAGGATCTTGCGGTCGAGGTCGCTGCCGCCCTCGGCAGCCAGCCGCTGTCCGAGCTGGCGGAAGGTTGCGTCGTCTATGTCGGACAGGCTGAAGTCGCGTGAGCTGATCACGCGTTCCAGCTTGGGGACCTCGACCTTCTGGCTCGCTACCACCGGCTGCTGCAGCGACGTGACCTCGCCGGCCGCGGTCCCGAACCGGTTCTCCGCACCGGAGACGAGGAAGCCAGCCTGCGTACCGGTCGCCGCGTCCTCCGACGCGGCGACCTCGGCAAGGGGCGAGTCCGGCTCCTCTCCGTCATCGCCGGTGCCGGTGCCGGTGGTGACGTAGACCGCGACGGTGTCGTCCTCGCCGGCCTGCACTGCGCCGCCGGCACCGTGCTCGGGGTAGGCCAACGCTGGAGGGACGGCGACCGCCGCGGTAGCACGCTGTCCGGTCAAGCCTTCGAGCAGCACACCGGCCCGTTCCAGCAGCTCCTGGTAGCGCTCGTGGGAGAGCACCTCCACGGTGTCGAGCAGCTCGATGCCGGTGTAGGCGCCCCAGGGCAGCCGTAGTCCGCGGCCGAGGGTCTGCTCGGTCAACGCCTCGGAGATCGACGGTCGGAAGGAGCAGATGACGTAGATGTTCTTGACGTCCCAGCCCTCCTTGAGCATCGAGACCGAGACGATGACACGGACCTGGCTGTCCGGGTCTTCGACCGCTTCCAGCCGGGCGAGGGACTCCTCGGGCGACTCAGAGGTGATGACCAGGACCTGCTCGTCATAGCCCTCGCCGAGCAGGTCCGGCTTGCGCAGCGTCTCGTAGATCGCGTTGGCGTTGTCGATGGTGTCGGCCACCACGAACATCACCGCGTTCACCGCCGGCTTGCCCATCGCGTCCGCGTAGGCGTCCGCCGCAGCCTGCTTCGCATCCAGCAGCCGCAGCCCGTCACGAAGCTGGACATCCACGCCCGTGAGCTTGTCCTTGCGGCCCACCAGCACCGGCGTCTTGACGTACTGGTCGGCGATGGCACGGGCCAGCGGATAGTCGTAGATCACCTTGTCGCGGTCGGCCTTGGCCGGGGTGGCCGTGAGCCCGACGGTCGCCATCGGGTCGAGGTCGTGCACAGCAGCGTTGAACGACTTGGCCTTCTCGCTGTAGACGTGGTGCTCGTCGGCGACCACGACCAGATCGTCGGCTTCCTTGAGGCGCTGATACAGCCCGGTACCGAGCCACTCCTGGTGATCGCGGACCTTGCGTGAGGTCTTGGCCTTCGGACGGATCAGGGACTGGACGGTGAACACGTACACCTTCAGCCGGTCCTCGTCCTCCAGCGCCGCCGCGACCCGGCCGGTGTTGAACGTCTCGGCCGTGATCACCAACGGACCGGACGACATCGCCCCGGTCAGCGACTTCGGATGACCGTCGGTGAAGTTCGCAACCGTCTTATTCAGGATTGTGGAACCCGGAACCACGACCAGCACGTTGCGCACGCCAGCGTCGGCCAGGTATTCGATCAACCCGGCCGCGAGGTAGGTCTTGCCGACCGCGGTCGCCAGATCGCACACCACCTCGAACGGCTGGCCGTCAGCGTCGTCGAACCTGCGGGCGACCGCGTCCAACGCCTCGGCGTTCGGGACCCGCAGATCCAGCCGGTCCGACACCTCCGCCAGCAGAGCCGGGTCGTAGGGCATGCTCGGATGCACGCTCACTGCCCGTCCCCCTCCTGCTCCGACCGGTCGAGCCGGACCAGCCGTGGTGCGAGCTTCCCGGACCGGGCCAGATCGCGCGGAACCTTGCGAGCACGCGACCCCGGCCGCTGCTTGCGCAGGTGTTCGGCGACACCTTCCTCCAGCGTCATGGCGACCACCACGAGGTTCTCGCGTTCATCGAGCTGGTCGAGCAGATGGTCAGCCACACCAACGGTGAGCATCCCATCCAGCACAGACAGGCGCGTGCGCCCCTTGCGACCGACGAACGGCCCCTCCGGATCGAGTCCGAACTTCAGCTGCGCCGCGACCGCCTCAGCCAACTGCCCGTTGGTGGCCCAGTCCGCCAGCACAACCGTGCCGTCCACATCCTCGAACATCGACGGGGCCACCCGCGCCTCGGTGAAGCCCCCACCACCCTTCCAGACGACAGCCTCGGAAACGCCACCGGAACCGCCGCCATCGACGACCTTGCCCAGGCGCGGGACGATGAAGGTGTCAACCGTGTCAGCCGACAGCTCAACTGTGATCCATCGCCGACCCATCTTGTGCGCGACTGCGGCCGTCGTACCGGAGCCCCCGAAACAGTCGAGCACGATGTCACCTGTATCAGAACTCATCTCGATCACGCGCTGCAGCAGGGCCTCGGGCTTCTGAGTACTGAAGCCAGAGCGCTCTTGCGCCTGCGAGTTGATGACGTTCAGGTCGTCCCAGAGGTCTCCAACAGCCCGGCCCTTGACGTTGTGGAGGTACTTCTTGAAGCGAGGGAACCCACCCCGCTCGGGCCAGTGCACGTAGCCAGCATTATCTAGTGCGTCGAGCTTCTCACGCATGCTCATGCGCTCTAGATCCGCAGGCGTATGCCCGGCCTCCAAGAGTGGAGCCGCCGACACCGCCCAGCACCGGCGACGTTCAGACGGGTCGTACCCCCGCCAAGGCTTGCCGCTATCGAGGTGCGGTCGGTAGCTACCCGCCGTGAGATCTCCCGTGTCATACACGCCGCGTTCATCCGCGTTCGTGAAGCGCTTCTTCACGTACTCGGGCTCAAGCGGTTGATAGAGCGTCTTGAGCCCTGCTTCTTCGGAAGCGCCGTACACCAAGATCATCTCGTGAAGCGTGCCCATCGTTCGCCGGGCCAAGCTCTTCGCACTCGTCCTTCGCCACACGACCGTGCTGAGGTAGTTGGTCGCGCCGAAGACCTCGTCCATGACGCAACGGGCTCGATGCACTTCGGCATCATCGAGATGTACCCATACAGTCCCATCGGCTCGCAGCAACCTGTGGATCTGCTCAAGCCGGTCGCGAAGCATGGTGAGCCAGACCGAGTGCTCGAGGTTGTCGTCGTACTGCTGGAAGGTCTGGCCGGTGTTGAACGGTGGGTCGAGGTAGGCGAGCTTCACCCTGCCGAGGTACCGGTCGGCGTACTCGGGCACGGAGCTCAGCGCGGTCAGGGCGTGGAGAGCGTCACCTTGGATGAGCAGGTTGTCCTCGGCGTCCTCGCCATAGGTGTCGACGACGTCGAGCAGCCGCACCTCGGACACGCGCCAGTCCTGCGGATCGACCCACTCGTAGGTGACGTCGTCGTGGGCGAGCAGCCGCCGGTCCTTGTTCGCCCAGGTCAGCTCGAGCCGTCCGCCGCCCGGCCGCGACCGGCGTCCGGTTGATGCTTCTCCACCCACGTCGTAACCATCCTTCCAAGTCGCGATCCCCGCCGTCCCTGCGGGCAGCGTAGGAGACACGATCCGAACGGGGCTTCAGGCGGCGGAACATCTTCGCCGCAGCGGCCGGGTCACCACACCGCCGCGTGAGACGCAAGGCTGCGAAGCGCGCTGTCGGGCGAGACCAGCGGCATCCCGTGAGCGCTGGCCGTCGCCAGGATCACGCGGTCGAACGGGTCGGGCAGCTCCGTCCTGCTGGGTTCTCTGGCCAGCAGTGCGACCGCGTTGGTGACGGGCAGGACGTGGATGTTGATCTCGGGGTCGGCAAGGACGGCATCGAGAGCGGTGAGCTGGTCAGTGGTGAGGGGGTCGGTGCGCTTGTGTGTCGCGTACCAGATGTCGACCAGTGTGATCGCCGAGATGTGGATGCCGTCCCCGTCGTCGGCAGCCTGCAGGAGATCCGCTGCGGGTTCAGAGAGCCGAGGATCGCCCGCCAGCCACCAGATGATAGTGACCGTGTCGGCCACGACGGCACTCACAGGTCGCGGCGGCGCTCGAACTCGGCCAGGCGGTCCGTACGGTCTGCGGTGAACTTCTCCGCGCTGACCGGCGGGAGCTTGCCCTTGAGCAGCCCTCGGCTGGGCTTGCGGGTTGCGGGCCGGGGTCGCAGCTCGATCGCGACGCGTTGCCCGGGTCCGGCTCCTGAGGTGGCGACGTGGTCGGCAGGGATCAGCACGGTGCCGTCGTCACGTACCTGGGTCTCGAGCGTGCTCATGCCCGGCAGCGTACCGCCAGCTGTCCTCGACCGACGAGTTCCCCTCCGGATGGACCGTGCGCTGGCGCGTTGACGAGGGGCGCTTCGCGTACCTGCCTGCTGGCCGGGCTCGTCGTGATGGGCGGTGCAGCCTTGGGCCGGGAAGGCGCGGGTGTGCGTGGCCCCTTCGAGCGGGTCGCCTACTGGCGGTGGTGGCCGTCGAACAAGGCGCAGTCCGGGCGTGTCGCAGGCGGATGGTCAGCTCGTACTGGACCTGTGGGCTGAGGAGGTTGCGGATGAACCGCTACGGGATGTTGGCGATGCGGCACTGGGAGCAGCACGCGCCGGGTCGGGTGGCGGCGATGGGCGATCGGGAGGGGTTCTTCACGGACCTGGGAGCCGAGGTGGAGGCGCAGGTCGTGGAGCTGACGCGACGTCTGCAAGCAGCGCCGGTCGGCGGGGAGACCTACCGGCAGGCGGTGGGCCGCTTGACGAGCGCGCGGGTGCGGGCGGAGGAGGTCGTGTTGGCGGAGCTGGTCTGGATCGCGACGCCGGAACTACCGCTCACCGAGGCCCGGGAGGAGTGGGAGGCGACCCGGACGCCCGACCTCTGGTTGGCGAGCTGGGCGGAGCGGATCCGGGACGCTCCGGAGACCGAACCGGGCACCGACGAGGTCGAGGAGCTGGCCCAGAGCTGGGCGGTGACGCCGGAGTTCCTGTACGGCCTGCTGCAAGCGGAGATCCCGGACCAGTTCTTGGCGGAGAACGCGGGGGTGTTGGCGGAGGCGGCCAACATCCGGTTCCTGCGCGAGCTGGGCTGACACCACGGTTCGTCCCTGCCTCCCAGGACCAGCTGGCTCCCTCGGGAGCGAAGGCTCGCTACCAGGCCAACGTCGCCGCCATCCGTCTCGCCCGTCAGCTCAACCAGGAGAGCCGGTCGGCGACCGCCGACGAGCAGCAGGTGCTGGCCCGGTGGTCGTCGTGGGGAGCGCTACCGGAGCTGTTCGACACCAGCAAGCCCGCCTGGGAGACGGAGCGGAAGCAGCTGCGCGGGTTGCTGACCGAGGCGCAGTGGCGGGCGGCGGAGCGGACCACGATCAACGCCCACTACACCGACCCGGCCATCGCCGCCCGGATGTGGCAGGCGCTGCGATCGCTTGGGTTCGAGGGCGGTGCGGTCCTGGAGCCGGGCTGCGGGGCCGGCACGTTCATCGGGCTCGCCCCCGACACCGCCCGGATGGTCGGCGTCGAGCTGGACCCCGTCACCGCCTCGATCTGTGCCGCGCTGTATCGGCACGCGCAGGTCCGGGCCGAGTCGTTCGCCGACACCCGGCTGCCGGCCGGCCACTTCGACGCGACGATCGGCAACGTGCCGTTCGCGGATGTGCGGTTGCACGATCCGGTGCACAACGCGGGCCGCCATGCGATGCACAACCACTTCCTGGTCAAGTCGCTGGCGCTGACCCGACCGGGCGGGCTGGTCATCGCGTTGACCAGCCGCTACACCCTCGACGGCCAGAACCCGGCCGCACGTCGCGAGATGGCCCTGCTCGCCGACCTGCTCGGCGCGGTACGGCTCCCGGCCGGGGCGCACCGCCGCGCGGCCGGCACCGAGGCGGTGACCGATCTGCTCGTGCTGCGCCGGCGAGGACCCGACCGTCCGGCAGCCACGACCGGGTGGGAGACGGTCACCACCGTCGCCCTCGACAGCCACCCAGCGAAGGTCAACGGCTACTTCACCGAGCACCCCGGCCAGGTGCTCGGGGTGATGTCGCTGGCGCGGGGGATGCACGGCGCGCAGACCTTGACGGTGACCGGCGATCTGGACCAGCTCGATGTCCAGCTCGGACAGGCGCTGGACCGGGTCGTGACCGCCGCCACCGAGCGTGGCCTGCGCATGACTCCGCGACCTTCCACCTCGGCGCAGACCAGCCCGCCGGCACCACAGGTGGGGGTGGACCGACGGTGGGATGGAAGCATCGTCGCGGACGTCGACGGCAGCTTCGCCACCGTGGCCGGCGACACGATGGCTCCCCTGAAGGTGCCACGGACGGCGTCGGCCGAGCTGCGGGCGCTGCTGGAGCTTCGCGACGCGGCCACGTGGCTGGTCGACCTCGAAGCCGCCAGCGTTGAGGACTCCGACGACATCGAGGCGGCGCGTGCCGTCCTGCGGCACCGCTACGAGACCTACGTGGGCCGCTACGGGCCGTTGGGCCGGTGCAGTCTGCGTCGCGCCGGACGGACCGACGACGCCGGCCAGGACACCTACGCCCGGATCGTCCCCACCGCGATCCGGATCTTGCGGACCGATCCGTTCGCGCCGCTGGTGCTCGCACTCGAGCAGTTCGACGACCAGGACCAGACCGCCACCCCAGCCGCGATCCTCACCCGCCGCGTGGTCGCTCCCACGCGTGAGGTGATGGGGGTCGAGACCCCGGCGGATGCGATCGCGGTGTCGTTGGACCGCACCGGCAAGCTCGACCTGGAGCTGATCGCCGAGCTGCTGGGGATGCCGACCGACGAGGCCCGCGACGCGCTCGGGGACGCGGTGTTCACCGACCCTGAAACCGGCGCGCTGGTGCACGCCCCGGAGTACCTGTCGGGTGACGTACGGGCCAAGCTGGCGGCCGCCACCGCCAGAGCGAAGGACGATCTGGCGTTCACGGTCAACGAGGCGGCGCTACGTGGCGTGCTGCCCGACGATCTGGGGCCGGAGGAGATCACCGCACAGCTGGGGGCGGTGTGGATCTCGGCGCAGATCCACGAGCAGTTCCTGACCGAGATCCTCCACGCGCGGGATGTCAGGGTGGAGAATCCGCTGCCGGGTATGTGGGAGGTCCGCGGCGGCCGGTCCGGCATCCGGGCGACCAGCGAGTGGGGCACCGCCCGTCGGCCGGCGCCCGACATCGCCCAGGCGGTGATGGAGCAGCGCTCCCTGCTGGTCTACGACGAGGTCGAGGATCACGAGGGTCGCAAGCGGCGGGTGCTCAACGCGGTGGAGACCACCGCAGCGCAGGAGAAGGCCCAGGCGCTTCAGGAGCGGTTCGCCGAGTGGGTGTGGGAGGATCCCGAACGCGCTCAGGGGCTGGTGGACGAGTACAACCGGCGGTTCAACTCCATCGTGCTGCGCGACTACACCGACGCCGGCGACTACCTGACCCTGCCGGGCCTGGCCGCGTCGTTCACGCCGCTGCCGCACCAGCGGGCGGCGGTCGCGCGGATGATCGCCGAGCCCGCGGCGGGCCTGTTCCACGAGGTCGGTGCGGGCAAGACCGCCGAGATGGTGATGGGCGCGATGGAGCTGCGCCGCATCGGGCTCATCTCCAAGCCGGTCGCCGTGGTGCCGAACCACATGCTTGAGCAGTTCACCCGCGAGTGGCTTCACCTCTACCCGAGGGCACGCATCCTGGCCGCGTCCTCCCAGGATCTGTCCGGGGAGAGACGGCGGCTGTTCGTCGCGCGGGCGGCGACCAACGACTGGGACGCGGTGCTGCTGACCCAAGGGGCGTTCCAGCGCATCCCGCTCGACCCGGCCACCGAAGCGGCCTACATCGAGCGGCAGGTCGACGAGGTCCGCGATGCGCTGCACGATGTCGAGGGTGGCCGGCGGATGAGCGTCAAACGGATCGAGCGGCGGCTGCTGGCGTTGGAGAACAAGCTGAAGCAGCGTGCCGAGCTCGCCCGCGATCCGGGGATCACCTTTGAGACGGCCGGGTTCGATTACGTGCTGGTCGATGAGCTGCACCTGTACAAGAACCTCGCCACCGACTCCAACATCCGCGATGCGGCCATCGACGGTTCCGCGCGGGCCACCGATCTGCACATGAAGCTCGAACACCTGCGGGCGTCGGGTCGGGAACGGATCGTGACCGGTGCGACCGCCACCCCGGTGGCCAACAGCGTGACCGAGGCGTACGTGATGCAGCGCTACCTGCGGCCCGACCTGCTGGATGCCGCCGGGGTGGGGGCGTTCGATGCGTGGGCGGCCACGTTCGGGCAGACCGTGACGCAGATGGAGATGTCGCCGTCGGGGACCGGCTGGCGGCTCAAGACCCGGTTCGCGCAGTTCACCAACGTCCCCGAGATGCTGCGGATGTGGTCCACGTTCGCGGACGTCAAGACCGCCGACGACCTTGCCCTGCCCGTCCCGCAGCTTGCCGAGCGGGATGACGGCACCCGTGCCCCGGCCACTGTTGCGGTGCCGGCGACCGTGGAGCTTGAGCGCTTCGTCGAGCAGCTCGCTGCACGTGCCGATCAGGTCGCTTCGCGCGCGGTGGCGCCCGAGGACGACAACATGCTGGCGATCTGCACCGATGGGCGCAAGGCCGCCCTGGATGTGCGCATGGTCGACCCGCATACGCGTCCGTCGGGGTGGACCAAGATCGACCAGGCGGCGGACGCGATCGTCAAGATGTGGGAGCACACCCGCAACAATGTCTACCTCGACCCGGCCATCGGCGAGCCCTCGCCCGTCACCGGTGGGCTGCAGCTGGTGTTCTGCGACCTCGGCACCCCCAGCCCGGACCGGTGGAACGCCTACGACGAGCTGCGCGATCAGCTCGTTGGACGCGGGATGCCCGACGGCGTCATCCGCTACATCCACGAGGCCAAGACCGACCTCGACAAGGCCCGGCTGTTCGCCGCCGCCCGCGCCGGCCACGTCGCGGTACTGATCGGAAGCACCGAGAAGATGGGGGTGGGCACCAACGTCCAGGCTCGTGCGGTCGCGCTGTGGCATCTGGACTGCCCGTGGCGTCCCGCCGACATCGCCCAACGTGAGGGGCGCATCCTGCGGCAAGGCAACCAGAACGACGAGGTCACGGTCGGCCGGCTGGTCACCGAAGGCTCGTGGGATGCGTTCATGTGGCAGACCATCGAACGCAAGACGAAGTTCATCGCCCAGGTCATGCGCGGCCGGCTCGATGCCCGCGAGATCCAGGAGATCGACTCCACCGCCGTGCTCTCCGCTGCCGAAGCCAAGGCGATCTCGTCAGGCAACCCGCTGCTGCTCGAACAGGCCGGCGTTCAGGCCGAGGTCAGCCGACTCCAACGGCTGCAACGTGCCCACAGCCGCAACGAAGCCATGCTCACCGCGACCCGCGAGCGTGCCCGGGCCGACGCCGACCGTGCCCGCGCGGACCTCGATCAGCTCCGTGCTGTGCTGCCGCGGCTGGTCGACACCTCCGGAGATCGGTTCCGCATCCGCATCGACGACACCACCTACTCCTCCCGGACCGACGCCGCCTGCGCGCTGGCCGACTGGAGCCACCAGGCCGGACTTCGTCACGCACCCGGCCATCGCGAACGGGACTACGGCGTCGTGGGCCAGGTCAGCAGCTTCGACGTCACCGTGGCCACCGCCCCTACGTTCGGGCGCGTCGAGGTGACCGTGGCCCTGGCCGGTGTCCCACGCAGCCGGTTCGTCATCGACCGTGACACCTTCCTCGACGGCGGTGTCGGGATGATCCAGCGCATCGAGAACCGCGCCGCGGGCATCTCCACCTACCTCGACGACGCCGCCGAGCAGCTCGAAACCGCAGAGCAGACCATCCGCGACACCGACGAGCGTCTCGGCCGACCGTTCCGTCACGCCGACGCACTACGTGACGCGCAGGCCCGGCTGGTTGAGGTCAACCAGCAGCTCGAAGCGTTCCACGACACCCCCAAGGCGATCGTGGACGAGCCGTCAACGGACGACAGCCGACAACGAGCGCCGGTCGACGGACACCGCCCATCGCCTGCGCCGGTGACCACCTATGGCGATGGTGCCGGCCTCGGCTCCCGCCGGTCTTCGCTCGTGCGCTGATCGCGAGCGGACACGCGCGCGACCCTTGGGGCCACGGTGCGCCGGCCTCGAGCCGCAGATGCGTGATCGAGTCGTCTCACCGACCAGCAACCTCGAGCGACGTCAGCGCTGGTGCGCGAGGCCACCACCCGGCTCGTCCATCAGCGAATCAGAGGCCCGGGACGGACGGCGCCGGAACAGGCGCTGCCATGCCGGCGCGGCGAGCATCACGAGGCCGTGCAGAACGAGCTTGAAGGCGTTGTAGATGAACAGCAGCACGAGCAGGTTGAGCCAGCCGGGCCCGCCGTCCTCGAGCAGGCCGGTGCAGAGCACGGCGGCGATCAGGTAGGCGATCCCGGCCAGCATCGCGGCAACGGCCGAGAGGAGCCCGCCACGCTGGTGCAGCTGCCGCAGCAGCCGGTTGGACGGCGCGTGCTGCAGCATGGCACGCATCGAGGCGGCGAGTTGCACGATCATGCCGAACATCGGTTCTCCTCCCGCGGCCGACACCCTGCAGCGCTCCGATGGCCGGGGAGCCGCAATCTTGGCTGGCGGGTCTCGTCTGCGTTCATGACGTTACGTCCGGCCTGTGACAAAGCCGTGACGGGCGACATCGCCCCGACGGTTTGCTCGGGCGGATCAGAGGCTCGGGCCATGGCTGCGACGGCTTGGCGCGGGTGCGGACGCGTCGGGCGGAGGCGGCGCGGTTCGCGCCAGGTGTCGGGCCCGCCGAAGCGCGGTGCAGGCGCGGGACGCATCGGTCTGCTGCGCCGTGCCGGCGACTGGCGCCGGGCCGAGCGCGCTGTCGGTGTCGATCTGGTAGCGGTCGCGGTAGGCGGCCACGATCCGGACCTGTTGCATCCAGCCGGCGCGGCGGCGCGGATCGTCCGGAGGTCGACCGAGGTCGCGGGTCCACGCGGCGTGGTCGACGAGGGCGGTCTCGGCGAGGGCGACGGCGCGCTGATCGATCAGCTCGGCACGCTCGGTCAGCGCCTGGCGCAGATCGTCGGGCATCGGGCCGGTGGCAGTCGGGATCAGCCCGGCGATGAGCCGTGACGCGTGCCGTCCGGCGACGG
Source organism: Nitriliruptoraceae bacterium (assembly GCA_003565155.1). GTDB lineage: Bacteria > Actinomycetota > Nitriliruptoria > Nitriliruptorales > Nitriliruptoraceae > T1Sed10-7. Next base: position 15,769 of record PXDB01000110.1, read on the forward strand.
GTGGGAGGTTGCCGGTGGCGTTGGCCACCCGGTGGTGCAGGACGGCAGCGATGTCGCTGGCGTCGGCGAACCCGCGCGCCGCAACCACCCGGGGCAGCAGCTCATCGACATCGTGGTTGTCGGCCTCGGCCCGGCGCAGCTCGGCCGCCAGTGGCCCGAACGCCTCGGAGGCGAGCACCGCACTGACCTGCTGGTCGTCGAGGCCGCAACGTCGGATGAGCGCGACCCACCGGCCGTGTTGGGCAGCGGCGGCCAGCGTGTCGTACTCGCCGGCGAGCTGGGCGATACCCGCCCAGGTCTGCTGCTCGGCCGTGATGGTCTCGTGCGCTGAGGGCTCGGCGCCCACATGCCGGAGCACGCCGGTGAGCACGCTGCGGGCCGTGACGTCCGTGTCGTCGGGGTGCTGGTGGTGCTCGGCGTCGGGCTGGTCGGTCGCGACGTAGGCGATGTTGCCGGCCCGGCCGCGGGTGAGCGCGACGTAGCAGGTCTCGCGGGTCATGCCGGGCTGCACGATGGCGTGGGCGGTGTCGACGGTGGTGCCTTGAGCGCGGTAGGCGGTGGTGGCGTAGGCCAGCTCGACATGCTCGGCGACGTAGTCGGCCGGCAGCGCCACCGTCGGACCGTGACGCCGACCGGCACGGCGCACGATCAGCGACCCGTCACCGCCGGTGGCGGTCACCGTCCAGCGGTCGCCGTTGGCGACCCAGCCACGTCCGACGGTCAGCCGACGGTGGTTTCGGCGGGTCACGATCAGGTCACCGGCGGAGGTCTCGGTTCCGTCGTGGAGTGTCACCTGTCCGGCCGCGGCGACGTGGCCGGCGACGATCCGGTCCAGGCGGGCGCGGGTGTTGAGCAGGGTGACGGTGTCGACGCTCTCGGCGATCATCACCGCCGTGCGGCCGGCCGCGAGGTCGGCGGTCCAGGCCTGGTAGGCGGCATCGAGCATGTCGACGGTCTCGCCCTCACGCAGCCGCCCGTGCGTCTGGTAGATGCCGATCACGCCGACGTCGCCCGCCCGCAGCCGCAGCGAGGCGGCGGCCTCCCAGTCGTGGTGGAAGCGGCGCACCTCGGCGAGCTCCGCGACGTTGTGCCGGGTGCGGACGAGCAGCCCGAACGCGCCGCCTGCGTCGACGGCGGCGAGCTGGGCCGCATCGCCCACCAGCAGCACCTTCGCACCGGTTTCGGCGGCGTGGCCGGTGATGCGATCCAGCGCGTGGGTGCCAGCCATGGAGGCCTCGTCCACGATCACCAGCTGCCCCGCCGACAACGACAGACCTTGGGTAGTGTGATCGTGGAGCCACTTGGCGGTGTTCTCGGTCGCGACCTCGAGGTCGTCGGCCAGCACCTGCGCGGCTGCTGCGGAGGGGGCCAGGCCGATCACTGACCCGGGCCCGTGCGCCGCCTCCCAGACCTGACGCAGCGTGTGCATGGTGGTGGTCTTGCCGGCACCGGCCGGTCCGACCAGCACGTCGAGGGTCCGGCCCGAGGCCACGATGGACTGCAACGCGGCGGCCTGGTCGACACCCAACCTGCGACCTTGCCGAGCTGCCCGCTCCACACCCCGCTCGACGTCCGCGACGGACGCGGTCGGACCGGTGGTGGTGTCGGCGAGGTTGAGAAGCCGATCCTCGGCGTCCAGCAGGCCGGTCGACGAGAACACGACCGCGTGCTTGGGGCGGAACACGCTGCTGCCATCGGACCGCTGGAACACGGCCGGCGAGGTGGCGAGCTCGGGCGGGGTCAGCCGCAACGACGCCCGCTCGGCGAAGTCGAGGATCAGCCCCACCACCGCCTCGCGATCGACCGTCGATGCGAACCGCAACCCGGCGATCTGACGGGACGTCTCGGCATGCAGGTTCCACCGTCGCCACGTCGAGCGCTTCTCCCCCACCGTCTCCACCACCAGGCGCCCCACGTTCGCGAGCATGTCGAGCGGCAGGTCCTCGGCCGTCAACAACGGCCCGTCGCGACCGGAGCCCAGGACGCCGTTCGCCCAGGAGGTCGCATCGGTCCCGAGCACGACGGACGCACGCTGGCGCCACTGGCTGGTCAGCTCGGCCAGCGATGTCAAGGTCTTGGCCGGGCGGGTGGCCAGGGTCGCTTGGGCGCGCAGCTTGAGGATGGTCGTGGCTGACGGCCGCCGGCCGTGCTCATCGCGGTAACGGGCGATGAGCCGGTCGGTCTCGGTCGCGATCGCGTGCGAGCGGCTGGAGAAGACGTCGACCAGCGGTTCGGGGACGCCGACGATCTCCCACGCACGGCTGCGGTCCCGCCCCCGGTCGCGTGCCTCCCAGCCGACGCCGAGCGTGCGGGTGAGGTGGTCGGCGAGCAGCCCGTTGTAGTGCTCCGACAGGGCGACCGTGGCGGCGTGCATCGGCCGTCCATCAAGCGACCGCCACCGCCCGTCGTAGACGGTCCGCACCTTGTTCGAGATCACCACGTGCGTGTGCAGTTGGGGGTCTCCGGCACGGGAGTCGTAATGGTCGTAGGCGGTGGCGATCAGCCCCTCGACCTCGACCTGCGCGACCGCCCCGTCCGGGCCGTTGGCGCCGGTGCGGGTCGCGGCCATCTCGCGCTCCATCAGCGCCACGATGTCCGCAACCGCCGCATGATGCGCGGCAACGATGGCCGTCTGCGTTGCGGCGTCCGCGACCGCCCACAGCGCCGACACCGACTTCGGCACCGAGAACGTGTAGTCGTAGCCGGCGACCGCGCGGCGGATCGGACGGGCGGCCTCCTCGGCCTCGATGGCGTCGACCGCTTGCGCACGGTCGTCCAGCGACAGCTCCGGGTCGAGCGCGGCGATGCGCTCGTCGATGCGGTCCTCGCGGCTGCGGTAGGAAGGGTAGGCATGCCCCAACGGCTCACCGGTGACCGGATCGCGGCCCGACCCCAGCAACAACGCAAGCTGTTCCTCGGACACCGTGTCCCCGGACCGCAGCCGCCCGTTGCCCAGACTGGGCAGGCCGGAGCCGAGCCAGAAACCCGGTGGACAGCCCGCCTCGGCGTAGTAGCGGGTCAACGGCGTGGACGGGTCCCGCCCTCCGTCGCCTGCTGCGACCGAGGCCAGCAGGTAGCGGTAGCCGTCCCCCGCCGACATCACCCGCATCGACACCGTCACCGCACACCACCCGGACACGATCGCTCGTGTCACCGAGGTGCGCTCCGAGCGCCCGCTCCCCCTCGACGTGCAAGAGGTGTGGCCGGCTGCCGGTGAAATCGGGTCCGCGACCGAGCGGTCGTTGGACGGCGGCCGAAGTCGCGGGTGGTCAGGTCGAGGTTAGGTCGAGGGCAGGCGGGGGCGTCGAGTTGCGAACGTCGACGTCCGGATCTCGTGAGCAGGCGACCGATCCAGCACCTGCGGAGACCTTGAACCTGGTGCGCTGCACGAGGTGGACCCGCACGGAGCGAGGTCACAGCAGGACGAGGAGCCCGATCCCGACGGCCCACCCGGCACCGGCGATCGTGATGGCCTTGCGTTCCTCGATCGCGGACATCAACAGGAAGGCAACCGTCGCGACGATGCCCGCGAACACCCACCCGATGATGGTGTTCGGCTCCGAGAGCTGGTGGTTCGCGATGAACCAGGCGGCCAGTAGCGCGTCGTGGGGCACGTCAGCTCCGGTGCTCGATCGGACCGAGGCGATCTGGTCGTTCGGTCATCGGTCGACGACCGTGAGGGTCGCCACCATCCCTGCGTCCCGGTGGCCGGGGACGCTGCAGTAGACCTCGTAGGTGCCGGGTTCGTCGATGGTGAACGTGCCCGAGGCCGACTCGCCCGCGTCGGCGTGGACCAGGTGCAGGTCGCCGTCCTCGCCGTGGTCGTCCATGCCATCCATCCCGTCTGTCTCGTGGTCGTCGGACGCGCTCGCGGTCCCGACGTCCTCGGCCCCGACGATGGTGACGTCGTGGTCGACACCGGGTTCGGAGGTCAACTCGATGGCTACCTGTTCACCTGCGGCGATGGTCGCCTGAGCGGGCTCGAACGTGAGCGTGTCGGTCCCGGTCCACGACAGCTCCGAGACCGGCTCGCCCGCATCTGCGGAGGCGGCCGGGCCCTCGGCGTCATCGGCGGCACACGCGACGACGAGAGCGGCGGCGGTCGCGAGCGAGATCAGGCGGACGGGTGTCATGGGAGCATCTCCGGGAACGACTGCGGCCGGGAGGCTACCCAACAACGACGAGCCCGTCGTAGCCGGGGTGCACTGCCCAGCTCGCGCCTCGCCCGGGAGGACGCGGCGCGGCCGCCGGGCGATCCCGGCACAGGTGACCGTCGCTCGACGTGAAGCTGCGACCATCACCGCCGCGCCACCACCACCGCCGCGCCACCATCAGAGGCGTCGGTGGGCACGCGAGAGTCCGGCGGTGCCGGCGGCCAGCAACAGGAGGCCGCCGAGGTAGTAGACCGCGGTGATCCCGAACGTGTCGGCCAGGAGACCTCCGCCAGCCAGCGAGAGGAGGCGGCCGAACTGCCAGATCGCGTCGAAGCTGGCGAACACGCGTCCGCGGGTGGCGGGCTCGGTCTCGGCCTGAAGGAGGGAGTTGAAGGTCACTGCGCCGGTGGAGGTGCCGAGCCCGTAGAGGCCGAGCGCGCCCACGGCCAGCGGTAGCGACCGGATGCTGGCCAGGAGCAGGTCGACGATGCCGCGCAGCACGAACGGGCCGAACACGAACGCCGGACGGCGTGGGTCGCGGGTCAGGCGGGTCAGCAACAGTGGTCCGAGCGCGGCGCCGACGCCGATGCCGGCCAGCAAGATCCCGAACCCGTCGGGTCCGGTGCGCAGGTGGTCGGTCGCGAGCACGATGAGCAGGGCGCTGGTCGCACCTGCGGAGAGCGCGGCGAGCAGCTGCACGGCTGCCAGCAGCCGCAGCAGCGGTGTGGTGGCGATCAGGTGCACGCCGTCGAGCGCGAGCCGCCACCAGCCACGTCGGTCAGCTGTCTGGTCGGTGGCGGTCGGGGTCGTGGCCAGGCGTGCCAGTACGGCAGCGGAGACGGCGAACGTCGCGGCGTTGAGCAGGAAGGCGGGGGTGACGCCCATGGCGGCGACCATGCCGCCGGCCAGGGGGGCGAGCACGATCTGGGAGACGACCGCGGCGGTCCACAGGCCGCTGTTGCCGGCGATCAGCTCGTCGTCGTCGAGGATGGTGGGGACCACGCTCTGCGAGGCCGGGTTGTAGAACGTCGAACCGATCGAGAGCCCGAACGCGATGGCGTAGACGGCTACGACCGAGTCGGCCACCAACGGCAGCAGCAGGGCCAGGCCGACCCGCCACAGGTCGGCGACAATCATGACCTTGACCGCGGGCAGCCGGTCGATCAGCGCACCGGCGGCCGGGGCGAGCAGGAGCACGGGCAGGATCTCGGCGGCCACCACGCCGGTCACGCCCAGGCTGGATCCGGTCACCTGGTAGACCAGCACCGCGAGCGCGACGGTGTTGAACACGTCGCCCCATCGGGAGATGGTCTGAGCGGTCCACAGCCGGCGGTACGTCGGCCGGGCGAGCACGGCACGCAACCCGCCTCGATCCGTGTGTTCAGCCACCGGCGGTCGCGCGGCGCAGGGCGGCGCGGAGCCCATCGGCGGGCGGCGCGCCCTGGGGGCCGTGATCGGTGGCGTATCGGCGGCACGTCCAACCCGATGGGCCGTCCGACGGGAACGGATCACGATCATCGATCAGCACCGTGGGAGATCCCGCGAACTCCTCCCGTTCGGCTTCCTCGGGGCCGGCGATCTCGTGGTGGACGAGCTCGAACCCCAGCTCGTCGGCCAGCTCTCGCAGCTGACGATCGACGGCACGCCAGTTCGGGCAGCCAGCGAAGAACAGCAGGGTCACCTTCGTCAACGCGCGCATCCTGGTCGGGTGGCGCGACGCTACGGCTTCCACCACACTGGAAGGTCAAGCGACCTGGGAGATCGAACGATGCTCATCGGCGAGCTGGCCGCCCGCACCGGGGTCAGCGCGAAGACCCTGCGCTTCTACGAACACGCCGGGCTGCTCCACGAACCCGCCCGCACCGCTGGCGGCTACCGCGACTACGACCCGGCTGCACACGATCGGGTCGTCTTCATCAGACGGGCCCAGCACGCCGGTCTGACCCTGCGTCAGATCAACGAGATCCTGGCCATCCGCGACGACGGGC
>PXDB01000032.1 GCA_003565155.1 Nitriliruptoraceae bacterium
GAACCCCGTCGCGGCCGTCACCTCCGGCTCACCCGCCAACCGGTACAGGAACGCCGCCGCGGCCTGCCGCGTCACCGCCTGCCTGGGACGGAACGTCCCATCCTCGAACCCCGTCGTGATCCCCTCACCTACCAACCACGCGATCTCCGTCTCGAATTCGTGCCAAACAGGCACATCGGGGAACGTCTCCGGCTCGTCCGGGAACTCCTCACCCTCGGCCAGGAGCGCGGCATCGATACCGGTCACGGTGGCGCCGGGACCCACGACGACCGCGTTCGCGTCCGCAAGCGCCGCTGCTCGCGCGTAGAACTGCTGCTGGTAGTCGAAGGGTTGGAGTTCCACCTCGCCGGTAACGGGGTTCGTCTGCTCGCACCGGTTGAACTCAAGCACCGGCTCACCGGGACCGACCTGCAATTCGTACTCCATGGTCGCCGACGGGTCGATGCGCTGGGATACGGCGGTCCTCACCCCGTCGATACGCTCGAAGACCTGGACGCACGACGATGCTGGCGCTCCCGTGGCAGCCTCGATGATCCGACCGGTGACGAAACCCGCCGGCTGGACCGTGACCGTACGGGACAGTCGCTGACCTTCGGTGACCGCGATCACCTCGGCCTCCTCCGGATTCCGGGTGTTGCCGACCCAGACGTCGGCGTAGGCGGTCCCGCCGTCGACGCAGTCCGGCACCAGGAGGGTGTGTTCGCCAGGACCGAGCGGACCGAGGGTCACAGCGCAGTCGAGCACGGATCCCGCCTCATCCTGGACCGCAACATCGACGACCGCGGCCTGGTAGACCGTCCAGTCCTGCTCGTGCGGCGTGTCCGGGAGCAGGGAAACGTCGGTGATCCGGGACTCACCCTCCGCAGCCACGTACACGTCCGAAGGCCCCGCTCGGCCACTGCAGTCGGACACGCTCAGGACCACCGTGAGACCACCCACGGCACCAGAGGACGGCAACAGCGTTACGGAGTAGCGCCCGCCCGAGTCCGTCAGTCCGCTGGCTCGGTGGACGAGATCGGGTGTGTCCACCGACACGCACATGTTCTCTACACCGGCGCCCGTGGCGTCCTCGACGACGCCGTGCACGGTGTAGACCCCCCCGGTCTCGCTGACCAGGAACTCCGTGCGGCCGAGCCGGTCGAAGCCGGACCCTTCCTCCATCCTGCCGTGAGCGGTGACCTCGTAACGCCCCTCGGGGAGGTTCTGGGTGAACTCGACCACCGCTTCGTCCACCGGTCCGCTGCCGCCAGCAGCCTGCAGGGTGAACACGTCCTCGACGAGGTCGAGATCGCCGAACAGCTGCACGACCTCGAACTCGACGTCCTCGACAGCCTCCGGCCAGGGCCCAGGGTCGAGCGTGAGGGTGAGTTCCTGTCCGATGGTTGGGGGCTCGATGACAGCGGGGTCCGTGGAGAGCCCCTCGGGGTCGTCACTGAAGCTGAGCTCGGGCTGTGCATCGGCCGGTTGTGTGCCGCCCAAGAGCAGGGGTGGCAGCACGCCGGCGAGCAGTGCCAAGGTGACGACCAGCGCCAGCGGATGCTGCCGCCAGACCCGACCCGCCTCCCCGTACACAGCGGCATCCGACGGAAGGTTCCGAAACCCCACAAGACTCCCCTGACTCGTCATCACGACACGTCGTTGGCCCCGAGATGGGCCATCCCGCGGGTCACGGCCGCCGGCAGCGTCGCGTGACGGCGACAGCAGGCCTGTGGTCGCAGCGGCCTCGTGTCGTTTCGACGACCAGCCTCGCACAACCTCGCACACCACTGCCACACGCCCGCATCTCGAGTACCGCCCAACGCACACGGACATGACGTCGTGGTACTGCACGAACGCGTTCCGTCACCAAGGACGGCCAGCAGCCTGGTCGCTTCGGACGGCGGACGCGTTGCCGCCGTCAGCGACGGCGCCTGGTCAGCCGGGGAAGCCCTCGTTGTAGCGCCAGCTGTAGGTCTCACGCCGTGAGGTGCCGTCGGGGTAGGTGATCGTGCGCCCGCAGGACACGCTGAACGCACCGCCGGTTCCACCCACGACGTTGGTGGGAGCGGTGGTGAAGGAGCGGACCTGTGCCCAGGGGCGGCTCTCGAAGCGGACCGTCGCCGAGGTCGCGGTCGACTCCGTACGGATCGTGATCGGGTGCGGGGAGTCGTTGCGGAGCACGAGATCGATCGTGCGCTGGGAGATCGTCGCCTCCCGGCACATCGGGTAGCGGGTGAAGTAGATGGAGTGGGGCCGGTGGCTGACGATGTCGATACCGGAGAACCAGGCGGCGTTCAACACCGTCACCGCGACCTGGCTCACCCCACCGCCCCGGACGCTGATAAGCGAGCCGTCGGAGATGAAGCCGTTGGCGATGAAGCCGCGCTCAGCGGTCCGGGGGCCGATCGCGTTGTCGAGGGAGTAGCGGGCCCCGGGCGGGATCACGTCACCATCGATGTACTCGAGCGCCCGGCGGATGTTGGTGTTGCGGGCCTGCCCGGCGACCATCGGCGTGGTGAAGCTGGACACGACGCCGACCTGCGGTTGCGGCTCGGGTGGCGGGACCCGACGCACACCGACGGTGGTCGTCCCGTTCGCGTTCCAGTCGCCGGCTAGAGCCACGTCGGTGTCGCGGCCGAACCGGAAGGTCAGGTCCGCAGGCCCGCCGGAGTTGGAGTTGCGCAGGTAGAAGGTGTTGCCGCGGCGGACGCCGACGGTCTCCACTCCGTCACCGTTCCAGTCCCCGACGATCGGCACGTCGTCGACCCGACCGAAGCGGAAGTCGAGGTCCGCCGGCCCGCCCGTGTTCGCGTTGCGCAGGAAGTAGCGGTTGCCGCGGCGCACACCGACGGTCTGGGTCCCGTCACCGTTCCAGTCCCCGACCACCGGCACGTCAGCGGCCCGACCGAAGTGGAAGTCGAGGTCCGCCGGCCCGCCGGAGTTGCGGTTGCGGATGAAGTAGCGGTCGCCGCGGCGCACACCGACGGTCTGGGTCCCGTCACCGTTCCAATCGCCCACCACCGGCGTGTCGTCCGCCCGGCCGTAGTGGAAGCCGAGGTCCGCGCCACCGCCGCGGTTGGCGTTGCGCAGCAGGAAGCGGCTCCCGCGGCGCACACCCACCGTGGTGGTGCCGTTGCCGTTCCAGTCACCGACCAGGGGATGATCGTCCGCCGCCCCGTAGCGCACGGTGACGTCGGCGGCGCCCCCGCGGGGCACGTTGCGCAGGAAGAAGGCGTTGTCGTCGGCCAGCGCCGGCTGGGCACCGATGACCGGTGCGGTGAGCAGCGCTCCGGTCGTGAGCACACAGAGCAGCAGTCGGCCCAGCATCGCCACGGTGTTCCCTTGACGCGTCCAGCGATCCCTCGCCGCTGGGCGGCCCTGGGCAGGCTAGTGGGTCGGCGACGACCCTCTCATCACCCTCAGTTCAGGCCGAGCCTCCGCGAGCAGGCGGGCCACTGGTTACCGAAGGTCGCCCACGGCTGGGTGAGCAGGAGCTGTGCCCGGTGGATCTGCTCCGCACGGCTGGCCTGGCTCGGCAGCCCCGTACCGCCGACACTGCGCCATGTCCTGGGGTGGAACTGCAGCCCCCCGTAGTACAAGCCGTTGGCGGACCGTGCCTGCCAGTTGTTGTTGGATTCACATGCGGCAAGGCGAACCCAGACGTCGGAGTCAGCCGGCGGGGTGCCGGGCACATCAGGCCACTGCTCGACGCCGCGCACCTCCGGCTCCGGCTCCGGCTCCGGCTCCGGCCGGGGTACCCGATGCACGCCGACGGTGCTGCTGCCGTCGCCGTTGAAGTCCCCCACCAGCACGACGTCGTCCTCCGCGCCGTAGACGAAGCTCGCGTCCCCCGGCCCACCGGTGTTGGAGAAGCGAAGGAACAAGGTCTCACCGCGCCGAACGCCCACGGTGTCGACGCCGTCGCCGTTGAAGTCTCCCACCACCGGGGTGTCGTCTGCGCGACCGAATCGGAAGTCGAGGTCTGCGGGACCGCCGGAGTTCGAGTTGCGCAGCATGAAGCGGTCGCCGCGGCGCACGCCGACGGTCTGCGTCCCGTCACCGTTGAAATCACCCACCACCGGCGTGTCACCAGGCCGCCCGAAGTGGAAGTCCATGTCCGCCGGGCCACCCGAGTTCGAGTTCCGGATGAAGTACCGGTCCCCACGACGCACACCCACGGTCTGCGTCCCGTCACCGTTCCAGTCGCCCACCACCGGCGTGTCGTCGTCCGCGCCGTACGCGAAGTTCAGGTCGGCGGAGCCTGCGGCGTTGCTGTTGCGCAGCAGGAAGCGCGCATCGTGGTCGTGTGCCGCCGCCGGAGCGGCGATGACGGCGGCGACGGCGCCGGTCACCACGGCAGGCAGGAGTTTGCGCAGGGGTCTGACGGGCATCCGGTCTCCAGGGCACGGGGCGCACGAGGACGCCGACGCGCTCCCACGCGCCGACGCGGCCGGAAGGGTAGGTAGCCCCGTCGCCGTCCCTCCCTGGCCGTTCGGACGGCTCTTGTCTGCCAGCGCTGCGGGCCCTACCGGTCCAGGAGCATCCCGGCGGCGGTGGTGGCGTTGGTCGCCGGGTCGATGAGGATGAAGCTGCCCGTAGCCCGGTTGCGCTGGTAGGGGTCGTACACGAGCGGCGCCGTGCTGCGCAGCCTGATCCGTCCGATGTCGTTGGCGTTCAGCCCTGTGGCGTCCGGGTCACGGTGCGTGCTGTTGACGTCCAGTCGGTGCACGATGTCCACGACCTTGGCCCGGACGCGGTTCGTCGTGTGCTTCAGCCCGAGCATCGCCCCCACCGACAGCGGCCGGTCACTCATCCAGCACACCATGGCCTCGAGGTCCTGCTCCACCCGCGGCTGGTTCGTTGTCCGGGCCAGCATCGTGCCCCGACCGAGGTCGAGGTCGTCGGCCAGGCGCACCGTCACCGACATCGGGGGGAAGGCCTCCGCCACGGAGCCCTCCAGGGTGTCGATCCCGGCGATGGTGGTGGTCAGGCCGTCAGGCAGCGCCACCACCTCGTCATCCGTCCTGAGGATCCCACCGGCAACCTGCCCGGCGTAGCCGCGGTAGTCGCGGTGGTCGCTGGAGCGCGGACGTACCACCCACTGGATCGGGAACCGCACGTCGATCAGGTTGCGGTCGGAGGCGATGTGGACGTGCTCGAGGTGGTAGAGCAGGGGCGTGCCCTGGTACCAGTCCATGTGCGCGGAACGGTCCACGACGTTGTCGCCGGTCAGCGCCGACATGGGGATGAAGGTGATGTCGCGGACCTCCAGCTTGCCGGAGAAGTCCTCGAAGTCCGCGCGGATCTCCTCGAAGCGGGCCTCGGACCAGCCGACCAGATCCATCTTGTTGACCGCGACCACCAGGTGCGGGATGCCGAGCAGGGAGGCGATGAAGGCGTGACGCCGCGTCTGCTCCACCACCCCGCTGCGGGCGTCGAGGAGGATGACGGCGAGGTTGGCGGTGGAGGCACCGGTCACCATGTTGCGGGTGTACTGCACGTGGCCGGGGGTGTCGGCGATGATGAACTTGCGCCGGGCGGTGGCGAAGTAGCGGTAGGCCACGTCGATGGTGATGCCCTGCTCGCGCTCGGCCCTGAGCCCGTCGGTCACCAGGGACAGGTCGACCTGCTCGTCGCCACGCGCCTGGGACACCGCCTCCACGTGCTCGAGTTGGTCGGCGAGGATGGTCTTGGAGTCGTACAGCAACCGACCGATCAGGGTCGACTTGCCGTCGTCGACGCTGCCCGCGGTGGTGAACCGCAGCAGATCCATACCGGTGTCGTCGGTGGAGTCGACCAGCAGGTCCGCGACATCGACCCGGTGCTCGTGCAGGGCCGCCATCAGAAGTAGCCCTCCCGCTTGCGATCCTCCATGGCAGCCTCGCTCACCCGGTCGTCGGCGCGGGTCGCACCGCGTTCGGTGAGCCGGGCGGTCGCCACCTCGGCGAGGACGTCCTCGATCGAGTCGGCGTCGGAGGACACCGCACCGGTGCAGGACATGTCGCCGACGGTGCGGAAACGCACCCGCGCGGTGAAGGGTTCCTCCTCAGGAAGGCGTTCCACGTGGGGGGAGACGGCGTAGAGCATCCCGTCGCGGCGGAACACCTCGCGTTCGTGGGCGAAGTAGATGTCGGGGACCTCGAGGCCTTCGGCGTGGATGTACTGCCAGACGTCCAACTCCGTCCAGTTGGAGATCGGGAAGACCCGCAGATGCTCCCCGCGACGGAGGTCCGCGTTGTAGAGGTTCCACAGCTCTGGGCGCTGGTTGCGCGGGTCCCACTGCCCGAACTCGTCACGGTGGCTGAAGATCCGCTCCTTGGCGCGGGCGCGTTCCTCGTCCCGGCGACCACCCCCGAAGGCGGCGTCGAAACGGTGCTCGGCGATGGCGTCCAGCAGGGTGACGGTCTGCAGCTGGTTGCGCGAGGACCGTGGACCGGCCTCCTCCACGACCCGGCCAGCGTCGATGGAGGCCTGCACGGAGGCCACCACCAGCCGCTCCCGAAGCTCCTCGACGCGGCGGTCGCGGAAGTCGAGGGCCTCGGGGAAGTTGTGGCCGGTGTCGACGTGCATGATGGGGAAGGGGAACCGCCCGGGCCGGAACGCCTTCTCCGCCAACCGGAGCAGGACGATGGAGTCCTTCCCCCCGCTGAAGAGCAGCACGGGGCGTTCGCACTCCGCGGCGGCCTCACGCAAGATGTGGATCGCCTCCGACTCCAGCGCGCGCAGGTGTGACAGGCGGGTGGTCATCATCGCTCCGCGGGACGGGTCGCGGCCGGGCGTCTCGAGCCTACTGGCCCCGGTGTCCAGCCCCGCGGGATGACCCGGCCCGAAGGACGGCGGGATCGGACCACCAGCCCCCGTCGGCGACGCTGTCCACCACGCTGCGCACCGCGTCGTCCAACGCCATGTCAGCCGTGTCCAGCACCACCTCGGCGTCGGTGGGCGGTTCGTAGGGATCGTCCACCCCCGTCATGCCCCTGAGCTGGCCTGCCCGGGCGCGGGCGTACAGCCCCTTGGTGTCGCGGGCTTCGCAGACCTCGAGGGGGGTGGCGACGTGGACCAGCCGGAAGCCCGCGCCGGTGCACTCCACCATCGCGCGGACCTGCCGGCGGACCGCATCGAAGGGGGCGATGGGGGCACAGAGGGCCAGGCCGCCGTGACGCGCGATCTCCGCGGCCACGAACCCGATGCGCATCACGTTGCGGTCACGATCCTCGCGGGAGAAGCCGAGCCCGCTGGAGAGGTGACGGCGGACCAGATCACCGTCGAGCAGGGTCACCGGCCGCCCGGTTCTCGCGAGCAGGTGGTCACGCACCGCCCGCGCGATCGTCGACTTCCCCGCACCGGACAACCCGGTGAACAGCACCACGGCGCCGCGGTCGTGGCGCAGGGGATAGGCCGGCCGGAGCGCGGCGACCACCTCCGGCAACGCCGCCTGCAGCTCGCTCGGACCGAGCGCGTCGCCGGACCGGATCCGCGTGGCCAACGCCTCACCCTCGGCGACCGCGTCCGCGTCGAGGTGGTGGGTGGGCAGCGCGTCGTGGCCGACGGCCGTGTCGGTGTCCGGCGCGGGTGGAGCGGTGGGCGGGGTCGTGCTGGCGGTCGCACCGAGCCGGGCGAGCAGCGACCGGTCCCGCTGTGCACGCAGCGCGTCGGTGACCGGCGGCAACTGCACGACGTCGAGCTCGACGGCCACGTCGGTCGGCACCGCCTCCAGCGCGCGCTGTACGGCCGTGTGCACAGCGTGACGCCGGTCGTCGCCGGTGACCGCCAGCACCACCAGCAGCCGCGGCGCGTCGGGTGCGTGCGCCCTGGCGGCGGCCGCGAGCGCTGCCAGATCCGGGGCGTGGAGGCTGCGGTCGGTGCGGTGGCCGAGCCGCGCTCGCCCGTCGCTGCTCCGCGCCTGCAGCCGCGCCGGCAGCTCACGGCGTGCGGCGATCGGGTCCGCGCGCGCGGGGCGGGCCTGCACCGACAGCTGACCGTGGATCCGGACGCGGCCCTCGTCGAGGCGTGTGGTGGTGGTGGGCCGCGCGGTGGCCAATGGGGTGCCCTCCGCATCGGTGAGCACCAGCGTGCCCACCCGGGTGGCCGCGGCGGCGGTGTCCGTATCGACGACCAGTTCGGGGCGTAAGGGGTCGCGCGCATCAGCGGCGCCCAACCGCGGCCCGTCGGACAGCCCGGCGGCGTGCAGCTCCAGCCCATCGAGCTGGGACGGCGACAGGGTCCAGCGTGGGGGCGCAGGGACGGTCGAGGACATGATGGGCCTCGGACGGTGACAGGCGGCACGGCGGCCGCAGGGGCGGCCGGCCAGGGTGGTCGCGCCGCGGGCAGCCCTAGCATGCCACCATGCCAGAGGTCACCGTGGTCGTGCCCGCCCGCGACGTCGCCGACTACGTCGGCGACGTGCTCGACGACCTCCGCGGGCAGCGCTTCGGCGACTTCGAGGCGCTCCTGGTCGACGACCGTTCCAACGACGACACCCGCCGACTGCTGGAGCGCCACGCGGAGGCCGACGACCGCTTCCACCTGCTGGAGGCCGGCGGCGACGGACCGAGCGGTGCCCGCAACCTCGCGCTCGATCATGCCCGTGGCGAGTGGCTCGCCTTCGTCGACGCCGACGATCGGATCAGCACCGACTACCTCGCCACGATGCACGCTGCTCAGCAGGACTCGGGCGCCGAGGTGGTGGTCGCCAACGCCCGGCGACTGTACGGCGGGCGGACCCGTGCCTCCCGGCTCCACCTCAGGGCGTGCGCGCGGCCGGCCCGTGGGCTCACCCTCGCCGAGCGCCCCGAGCTCGTATGGGACGTCACCGTCTGGAACAAGCTGATCCGGCGTCGGCTCTGGGAGGACGACGGGCTGCGCTTCGCGCCGGGCCGGTGGATCAACGACGTCTACCCCAGCCTGCGCACCCACGTGCTGGCGCGGCAGGTCGACGTGCTGGACACGGTGCTCTACTACTGGCGGGAGCGGTCCGCGGCCGACTCCATCACCTCCAGCAAGTTCCACGACCCGGCTGCACGCCGCAAGTCGCTGTCCGATCGCCGGTACGCCATCACCTCGACCCAGCAGATGCTGGCCGCGGCCGCCGTGCCGGCCGCGGTGCAGGCCCGATTCGAGGAACGGCTGCTGCTCCACGACCTGTGGACCTACCTGCCGCTGTACCACGACGGCGACCGCCACTACCGACGGGAGCTGTTCGGGCTGGTGGAGGACGTCCTGCACTCCTTGACCACCTCTCTGGACGACCACGCCCTCGGCCCACTGCTCTTCGCCGCCTACCGGGCGGTGCTGGCCGGTGACCGTGACACCCTGGCGCGGGTCCTGGCACCCGATGCTCAGGTCAGCGCCCTCGCCACCGAGGGTGCGATCCACCACCGGTTCGCCCCCGGCGCACCGCCCGACACCACGCTGGTCGACCGGGTACGCGCGCGCCGGACCACCCCGCTGCCAGCCACTACCGCACCGGCCGAGCGACTCTCCGTCGAGGCGCGCATCGAGGGCGTCCGGCTGTCGTCCGGTGACCCACCGCAGGTGCAGGCCAGCGGCCACCTGCGCATCCGTGACGGGGCGAGCGACCTCGACGGCGCGTGGCAGGCCAGCGTGTGGCTGACCGCCGTCGGCAACCGTGCCCGGACCGGACGGTCCACCGCTGCGCTGGCACCGCTGCCGACGGACGCCCGACACCCGCTGCGGCGCTCCGGCTGGCGGGCGTTCACGGTGACGCTGCCGCTGTCGGAGTTGGGCAGCGACCGGGACCTCGACCGCTGGACGCTGCAGGTCGGCGCGGAGCTCGACGGTGTCCACCACCGGGCCGAGCGCACGGTCGCCGGCTACGTGGAACCGACCCTCGCGGTGGGAACCGCCCTCACCGACGACCTCGACGTCTTCCCCCGGATCGACCGCAACAGCCAGGTGCAGTTCCGGCTGGCCGACGCGCGCGTCCGGGTCGTCGCGGCCCACCCGGACGGTCCCGGCAGCAGCGTGCTGGTGCACCTCGCGCCCGGCAGCCGGGTCGCCGCGCTGTGGTTGCAGGAGCCGGAGGGTGGGGTGTGCTCACGGGCGAGCGTGGGACGGGACGGGTACGCACGGCTCGCCCTGCCCGTGCTTGGGAGCCCAGGGGCCACCCTGCAGCTCTGGGCGGCGACCCCCACGGGTCCGCTGCGACCACGACCCACGGCACGGCTGCGGACCGCGGTCCTGCGCCAGACGGCCGACGCCGAGCAGGTCCTGCGCCCCACCCTCGGCGGGAGACTGGTCGTGGAGACGCGCGTGCCGCGGCTGACCCTGTCACGGTCCTGGACCGGTGACGACAGCCTGCAGGTGACCGGGCCACCGCCGGCGACGGCCCTTGACCACGTGGACCGCCTGGTGCTGGAGAGCGTGTGGAGCACGGCCTCGATCGAGGTGCAGATCCAACGGGCACCGGGACGATGGCACGCGAGCGTACCCCTGGCCCCCCTCACGGCGGGGAGCAGCGGGTTCGACACCGCGTGGACCTGGCGGTTGCTGGCACCGGACGGGGAGGGAGCCACCGTCCCGGTACGGACCGCGGTCACGCACCGCAACACGCTCCCGCTGCGGGAGGTCACCCGCGCTGCCGAGGTGGAGCTCCGGCTCGGCGCACATGGGGCTCCGCGGCTGCTCGTCGGCGCACCGCCACCCACGGCCCCGGACCCGACGCCGACAGCTACCGGCACGGTCCCGCACTAGCCTGACGGCCCGACGGGCCGCACCGGCTCTGGGGTTCGGGGCCGACGTCAACCCAGGTCATCCGTCCGCCGCCGGAGTCCCCCATGCTCGACAAGCTGCGCCGCCGCGCGCAGGCGACGACCACCTCGCTCCCGCTCTACCGGGTGATCCCCGGTCGGGCCACACGCACCTACGCCGCGGTGCACTACCACGCGAGCAACGCGACGGAGGAGGAGGTCGCCGCCTACCTCGACGCCCACGGCGACGATCTCCACGCCAACCGTTTCTCTGCGACGATGCTGGCTGCCTCAGCGGCGTTCTCCACCGGTCGGGACACGCTGGCGGAGCGGTTGCTCCGCCAGCTGTCCTCCCGCTTCCCCGATCAGTCCGAGCCCGAGGTGCTGTGGGCCGACTTCCTGCTGTTCCGGGGCCAGCTCGACCAGGCGCTGCTCCACGCACGTCGGGCCGCGCTGCTCGACCCGACGTCCACCGCAGCGGCCGCCCGCCTGGTCCGGCTCTCCTCGGATACCCATCAGCCGGACGCGGCGTCCACGGCGCTGACAGCCCTGCGCCGCTTCCCGACCGCACCCGACGTCGTGTGGATGGTGTGCAAGCACTGCGCGAGCCCGGAGCAGTTCCACCGGATCCTCGCGACCTGGACGGCAGCCCTGGACAAGCCGAACGCGCGGAAGGTCGAGCCACGCCTGTCGAACCTGGCCACCGCGGCGGCACGGTCCGGTGAGCTGGACAGCGCGGTGGAGCTGCTCAGCCAGGGGATGCTCCTCCGCCTCGAGGGTGTGAACCCCGAGCGTGCCGTGGCGGAGAAGAAGCTCGGCAAGGATGCCTGGGCCACCATCGACGACGTCATGGAGGTCATGGACGCCACCGGCATCCCGTACTTCCTGTCCAACGGCACGGCGCTCGGGATGGTGCGGGCCCAGGGGCCGCTCAGCCACGACAACGACATCGACCTCGGCGTCTTCGCGGAGGACTGGGACGCGGAGCGGCTCGTCGCCGCCGTCAACGACCACCCGATGTTCGAGCTCGATGGCGGCCACCCGCAGTACGGCGACCCGTACCGCACGAAGCTCTTCCTGCGGCACCGTCGCGGCACCTGGGTGGACATCTGGCGGTTCTACGCGGATGCCGGGAAGGTGTGGAACGAGGGCCTGCTCGTGCGCTGGGGCACCAGCCCCTTCGGCATCGAGCGGCGGAGCATCAAGGGGCGGTCGGTGCCGCTGCCGAGCGACCCGGAGCGCTACCTCGAGGAGTGCTACGGCGACTGGCGGACCCCCAACCCCCGATTCGACGCCTTCTGCGACGGCCCCAACACCGAGGTGCTGTGGCCCGAGTACCAGCACTTCCACCGCGTCCGGCGTGCCCACCGCGCCCTGTCCAAGGGCGACGTCGCCGATGCACGCACGCAGCTGGAGCTCGCCGCACCCCGGGTCGGCGCCACACCCTCCGGCCGGCTGCTGACCGAGAGGCTCGCGCTGTGAGCACGGACAACGCCACCCTGGAGCTCGCGGCCACCGTGCGCGAGCTGGCCGACCTGGAGCTGCCGGCGCGGATCACCCCCGACGCGACCCTGGCCATCGCGTGGTCCCGGTACGCACGGGCGCACGGCCGGTACGACGAGGCGGTGGACGTCCTGGAACGTTCCCTCAGATCCGGGCAGTGGGAGCGTCCCCGGCTGTGGTCGGAACTGGTGACCCTGATCACGCACGCCGGTGACCACGACCGGATCCGGACCCTGTTCCTCGACGCACCGAAAGCCTGCCACACCCACGAGGCGATCCTGCGCTCCGTCGCGCGCTCCGCCTGCATCTGTGGCGCCCAGGACGAGGGTCGGGCGCTGCTGCGCAAGGCCATCATCGAGCGCCACAAGCGCACCACGGGCACCGCGACGCGCGTCAGGGAGCTGCCCTCCCGGTTGCGACGGCAGCCGGCCGACATCGAAGCGGCGGGGAAGGCCGACCGGTTCGTCAACGAAGCCACCCATGCGCTGAAGGACCTGGCGGACGCCCTCGGCGGTACGGACGCGCGACTGTTCCTGATCGGCGGGACACTGCTCGGGCACGTACGCGACGGGGGATTCATCGGCTGGGACAAGGACATCGACCTCGGGGTGTTCGCCTGGGAAGCCGACGGCCCGACCCTGGAATCGGCGTGCGCACGGCACGGCGCCTTCTCCGTCCGCCGCCTGGATCTCACGTCGGACCGGCTCCGGGTCAACCACACCAACGGCACGATGATCGACGTGTTCCCGCACCACCGACGCGCGGACGGCCGCTACGTCCACGACGGCGCGGCGACGCGCTGGGTGAACGACCCCTTCGAGCTCACCGAGACCACCTTCGCCGGGGTAGCCGTGTGGCAGCCCGCCGACGCCGAGGCCTACCTCGCGGAGAGCTACGGACCGACCTGGCGCGAGCCCGACCCGGAGTTCGACGCCAAGTTCGACAAGCCCAACGTCGAGGTCACCGACCAGCCCTACCTCGACTCACTGAAGTACTTCGGGCTGCTGGATGCGCTGATCAAGGACAACGCGGCGAAACAGCAGCGCTTCGCCCGGATGCTGCGCGAACTGGGTGAGGGCGCGTGGGTCGGTCGGGTCATCCAGTGACCCGACGCGTCGACACCGAGGTGCCACGGTGACCACACCCGTCGACCCGGACGGTCCCGCCACCGGGGACGACGCTGCCGCCCACGAGGCGTACGCGGCCCGGGACGCGGTGCGCCGCCATGACGAGCGGTGGCGTGCCCACCTGGCCGCGGTGGAGGAGGCCCACGGCGCCGACCTCGCGGCGTGGGAGGCGGAGACCCGGCGCCTGCACACCGCGCTGCGCGCGACCGGCCACGCCGCGGCGGCGATCGCGACGGCGGCGGATGCGCTCGTGGGTTCGCGACGCTGGGCGCTCGCACGTCGGCTCGGTGGGCTGCGGGACCGGCTGCGTCCGGGGCTCGATCCCGACCGGGCTGAGCGGCGCCTGCGGGACACCGTGGCCGCCCTTGCGGCCGTGGAGGCTGTGGAGGCGCCCGGGAGCGCTGCGCCGCGGGACCGGACCGCGCCCCGCATCCCGGCACCGCAGCCACCAGCCGGTGCCGACCCCGCGGGCACCCGTGCCCCCTTCACCGACCACGACGGCTACCTGGTCACCGCCACCACCCAGCCGATCCTGCCGCTGCCGGCGGACGAGCCCACCCGTCGGGTGCTCGGCACGATGGATTCCCTGCGGCGCGCGCGGGTGCGCGCCGCCGTGCGGCACCCGGCAGCCGCGGCCACCCCGGTGACCGTGGTGTGCACCACCCACGGGTCCGAGGACGGGGTGACGCAGGCGGTGTCGAGCGCCCTGGCGCAGACACACCGTGCGGTGTCGGTGCTGCTGGCGGGGCCCGGCGCGGAGGACCTGGCCGCGGCGCACCAGGGAGAGGACCGACCGGTACGGGCCGTCACCAGGACCGCTGGACAGTCGGAGCCGGCTGCCCGCGCCACCGCCCTCGAGGGGCTCCGCGACGGGCTGGTCGCCCACCTCGACGCCCGGACGGTCTGGCACGAGGACCTGCTCGCCGTGCTGGTCCACGCCCTGGTCGGCGACGATGGCGATGGTGCGCCGGGCCTGGCCTACGCCGCACAGGAGCTGCGCGCCCCCGGAGAGGACGGGATCCTCCGACCCGCCGCCGTCCGCTTCGCGCCCTACCACCGGGCCCTGCTGGAGAACCGCGGCGTGGTCGGGCTCACCACGGTCATCCACCACGCGGCGCTGTTGGAGCGGTGCGGGAGACCGGATCCCGCGCTCGGCGAGCTGGCCGGGTGGGACCTCGTCCTGCGGCTGAGCGCCGACAACCCGGTCCACGCCGTGGACTGCCTGCTGTCCACGGTCACCACCTCGCTGCCCGGCAGCGTGGCCGAGCCGGTGGCGCTGGACGATCTCCTGACCGACGACCCGAAAGGATCGGTACCGGAGGCGCTCGCCCAACTCGACGCCCGCCACCTCGGCGAGGAGCTCACGCTGCCGAGCGTCACGTCGGTGTTCGGTGCCCACACGCCACGGGCCGCGCCGCAGGCCCTACGCCGGCAGGGCACTCCCCGACCGACCACCGTGGTCATCCCGAGCTACCAGGCACCCGGCGAGCTCGCCGCCTGCCTCGACGCCCTGGCCGCCTACAGCCCGGAGGGCACGGAGGGGGTGGTGGTCGACAACGCCTCCGACGACACCACCCTCGCGGTCCTCGAGCCGCGGGCTGCCGACGGGTCCCTGCAGCTGGTGCGCAACGACCGCAACCTCGGCTTCACAGCCGCCGTGAACCGCGGGATCGAGTGCTCCGAGGACCGCGACGTGGTGCTGCTGAACAACGACGCGGTGGTGACCCCCGACTGGCTCGAGGGCCTGTGGCAGGTGCTGGACCTCGACGTGGACGCCGGCCTGGTGGTGCCCCGACAGGTGCTGCCGCCGGGTGGCCGAGCGGCCCGTTCCCACGTGCCGGCCACCGATCTGCGGCGGGAGATGGACACCAACCCCTCCATCCTGCACCGCAACGTCCTCCCACCCGACCCGGCGCTGTCGGGCGGGCTGTTGTCGCTGAGCTTCGCGCCCTTCTTCGCGGTGTACATCCCGCGGGCGACGATCGAGGCCTTGGGGCCGCTGAACGTCGAGCACGGTCCCCACTACCGCTCCGACCGGCTGTACTGCGCGGCGGTGCGCCGCGGGCTGGGCCAACGGATCGTGTACACCCCCTACAGCCGCCTCTACCACCTCCGCCGGCGGTCGACGAAGGCGCTGCAACGCGAGGACCCGGCGTTGTACACGGTGATGTACGAACGCAACGACTGGGACGCGATCCGGCGTCGTGCCGACTGAGCCGCGCCGTCGGCGACACCCCCAGCCCGCGCGGCGCTCACCGACGTCCCGTCCGACGTACGGACGCCAACTGGTCCTCGATCCAGTCGGCGACCCGTTCCACGGCCTCCGGTTCACTGGTCGGGTCTACCTCCAGCGGCTCGTCATGGCGTGCGACCAGCAGGTCCTCGACGATCGGCAGCACCTGCCGTTCGTGCTCGAGGAGCCACTCCCTGGACCGACCGCGGGCGAACCTGCGGCCGGTCGACAGCACCCGGTCGACCCGGATCTGCGGGTCACAGGTCACGTGGACGGCCCGATCGGTCCTCGGCAGGCCACGCCGCAGCAGCTGCAGCTGCCACGGCCGCCAGTGGCGGCCCTTCGGCATGGTCTTCATCGGTCCCTCGTCGAGGAGGTGCACCACCGTCCCCGACCGCAGCCTGAGGGTGTAGCCCACGGTCCGCAGTTGACGTTCCACAGCCTGTCGCCGCTGCTCGTCACGGCGAACCGACCACAGCACCAGCCCCAACCCCGGCGAGCGCCGCAGGGCCCGGCGACGGTCAGCGCGCAGCACCGACGCCGGGTGGGGCCGACCGTGGATGTCGTGGAGGCGGAAGGCCTCGTGACGTTCCACCGCGATACCGCGACGGTCCAACTCCGCCGCGACCGCACGGACCAGGGTCGACTTGCCGGTGCAGGACATGCCGACGAACTCGACGATCAACCTTGCGCACCCTCCCGCCCGCGGACGCGACGCCAGGCAGCCAGCACCGGCCGGATGAGCGCTGCGATACCCAGGGCGATGCGCACGCTGCGGCGCTCACGGAGACGTTGCTCGCGTCGGCGGGCGGCATCGCGTTGCTTCCGGGCAGCGGTGAGCTCCCGACGCAGCGCGTCGCGGTGCGTGGCGATGTGGTCGCGGTCGGCCTCCATCGCTGCGAGCTGGTCTCGGGCGTCGTCCCGCTCGCGGGTGACCGTCTGGAGCCGTGTGGGGCGGGCGCCGACGCCGCCGGGGGCGCGTCCGTCGCTGGCGGCCGCCTCGTTCAGGGTGCCGGCGAGCGCGACCAGCCACTGCCGGTTGGCATCCAGCTCGCCGAGCCGCGCGTGCACCTCCTCGGCGAGGGCCAGCTCCGGAGTGCCCTCCGCGCTGCCGTCGTGATGGTCCAGATCCGGCTGGACGAAGGCCGCTACCTCCGCGACGACGTCATCGGTGGGCGAGGGCAGACCGAGGTGCGCCGCCAGGTCGCCGAGGAGCTCCGGGGATGCCGACAGCAGCTGCGCGTAGTCCACCAGGTACAGCTCGGGGGCGTTGGCCACCAGGCTGGACAGGTAGCGGGAGGTCAACGCTGCCACGTGGCGTTCCGGGAGCTCGTTACGCCGCGCCAGGGAGGCGGTGACCGCCCGGGGCGGCCGGACGCAGGCGATCACCCGGTCCACCTCGGTGACCTCACGCCAGAACGGCAGCAGCAGGCAGGCACGCGGGTCCTTGAAGCCCACCACCTCGGCGTCGGACCGCAGCTCACCGAGCACCCCCGCGGCACGCTCGCGCAGCGGGGCCAGGGACGGATCGTGCTCCCAACCCAGCGGCAGGTGGGGCGGGCCGGCCCAATCCCCACCGAGGTGGGCGAAGAGGTCGTTGGCGATGCGGACCACGCCGCGGTGCTCCCAGTAGCCCGTCGGGTTGGCCCTGTTGGCGGCGAGATGGTCGTCCGGGCTGCCGAGATGGACCCCGAGGAGGTTGACGACACGGGCCAGCAGCGAGGTCCCGCTGCGATGCATCCCGGTGATACAGATCGTGGTCACGTGCGCTCCGACGTCCGTGCAGGCCGAGGTGGCCGCAGTGCGGCGTAGCCTACGACGCCCACACTCCGCTCCCCGCAGGATCACCGCCGTGACGACCACCGAACGCCACCGATCCCCCTCCCGACGTCGGTGGTGGCTGCTGGCGACGATCATCGGACCGGTGCTGCTCCTGTCGGCGACGGCAGCGAGCGCTGCGCCGGCAGCCTGGGACCGCACCGGGGATGAGGTGGGGGTGGAGGCACGGTTGTTCGACCGGCACAACGACGCCCGTCAACGGCCGGGAGACTACGGCTATCCGCAACTGTCGCCACGACCAGCCCTGCGCTGGTCGCAGGAGATCGCGGACGTCGCCCGGGCGTGGTCAGATGAGCTGGCCCGGACTCACGACTTCCGACACAACCCGGACCGTGCGGCACAGCTCGGCGCCGGGACCGCCGAGAACATCATCTGGGTACGGGCAGGCGCTGCCAGCACCGACCGGCCGCCGCGCATCGGTGACCCGGAGCGGCTTGCCGACCAGTTGCTGCAACGTTGGATGGATTCCGAAGGTCACCGCAGCAACATCATGGACCGACGGTGGGACGCGGTAGGCCTTGGTGTGACCCAGGCTGCGGACGGCACGGTCTACGCCACCGCGGTGTTCCGGTCGGAGCTGTCCGGCCTCGGGACCAGCAGGGCCACCTACCCCTCCCCGACCGCGGTGGAACCTCACAGCCGGTGCACGGGGACCGCCCACCCGCTGGTCGGTGATTGGGAGGCGGATGGCAGTGACGGGATCGGCTGGTGGTGTGACGGCCGGGTGCGCCTGCGGACCGCGGGCGGCACGGTGCACCGCTTCGCCTACGGCCGGACCGGAGATGTCCCGGTGGTTGCGGACTGGAACGGCGACGGACGTGACACGGTCTCGGTGATCCGCGACGGCACCTGGCACGTCAACAACCGACTCGAGGGTGGCCCGGCAGAACGGACCTTCGTATACGGCCGCGTGGTGCGGGGCGACCTGCCGATCGCCGGGGACTGGAACCGCGGTGGCCGAGATCTCCCCGGGATCGTGCGGGACGGGACGTGGCATCTGCGCCTCGCGCGATCCGGCGGCCCGAGCGACCGCGCCTTCGTCTTCGGACGGCTGCTGCAGGGCGACCTGGCGGTCTGGGGGGACTGGAACGCCGACGGGCGGACGAGCGCCGGCGTGGTCCGCGAGGGCACCTGGTACCTGCGGGACGTGCACCGCGGCGGGACCGCGGATCGCGACTACGTCTTCGGGCGCGTCAACGACGGCGATCGACCGGTGGTCGGTGACTGGACCGGGGATGGCCGGGACACCCCCGCGATCGTGCGGGGTGACGAGTGGTACGTCCGTTACCAGCACGGCGGGGGGAACGCCGACGAGGTATGGCGCTTCCACCGGCCCTGACCGCGCCGCCCGTCAGCCGTCGTAGGAGAAGGTGTTGGTGATCCGAGCCGCCTCGGCGCGGCTCCGGGCAACGCTGGCGGCAAGCGCGGCCTCGAAGGTCGCCAGTGGACCCTCCGGGTGGTCACCGAGGACCGCACGCTTCATCACGGCGCGCGCTTGCGCCAGCGGGTCGTCCCCGAAGGCCGCATCGAGGTGGTCGGTGAGATCCTCCAGCTCCGGGCCGACGACGTAGGCCGCCCGGTGACTCGGGAACCGCTGGTCGAAGGTGGCGCGCTCCAACCCACGAGGGTTGGTCACCAGGTAGGGCTTGTCGGTCTGGAGGAAGTCGGTGACCACGGCGGAGATGTCAGCCAGCAGCACGTCGCTGCGATCGAACCAGGCGAGCACGTCCAGCTCCGGATGGTCGGCGGCGACCACGTGCGGCGCCCCCGCATCGCGGACCAGCCGCGTGATCTCCGCGGTCGCCCGGGCCGCGTCCCGGCGCACGAACCCCGACAACGGGTGGGGCTTGAACACCAGCCGCAGCTGCGGGTACCGCGCGAGGATGTGGCGGACGAGCTCCACCCCCATGGTGGCCACCGAGGAGTAGTCGGCCGCGGCGAAGTAGCCCTCCCAGGTGGGCGCGTAGAGCAGGGTGGGTGGCCCGTCACCGGTGCGTCGCCGGTCGGTGAGCAGCGCGTCGAGCTGGGGCCGACCCACGATCGTGAACCGATCCTCGGGCAGGGCGATCCCGGCTGCGGCGTACCGCTCGACCGCGACCTGCCCGGCCACGTACAGCTCGTCGTACACCTTGACCACCGGGTTCGCGGAGCTGACCTTGTCGGAGTCCCCGTGGTTCAGGAAGACGTGTCGGATGCGGCCGTAGCGCCACAGGTGGATGTTGCGGCCGGCGTTGCCGACGTACAGGGCGACGGCCGGGTCGGCGTCCAGCACCTGCTCCACGTCAGCGTGGCGCCGGGCCAGCAGCACGGGCAGCCGGCTGGGACGCATCTGCTGCAGGTGCACCACCTCCCGCAGCACCAGCAGTGGTCGGGGATCGAGCTGGTCGAAGACCGGCAGCCACTGGTCCAGCTGGTAGGTCGCGTCCGCGTCGCCGGTGAAGTAGACGACCACCTCGGTGTCGAGGTCGGCGAGCTCCCGGCTGAGCGCTGCGCGGTAGCGGTCGACACGGTCGGAGGAGAGGAAACGCTGCGACCACAGGGTGGCCACGGCGGCCACGGCCACCGGCAGGACAGCGGACAGCAGCACGAGGGCCAAGCCGACGGTCTGCGGTCCGGTCACCATGACCAAGGCCCCGACGGCCAGGGGCAGCTCGAGTGCGGCGATCAGGGTGATGAGGACCAGGCGCCACCACGCCACCCGGGGGTGGAAGCCGGCCAGGTCGAGGTCGGCACCGAGGTTGCGGACCCCGGTCGGGGGCTGACGGTCGATGACCCGGGCGAGGGCCACCTGGACCAGGCGCGTGCTGAGCACGATGGCGAGGACCCCGCCGGCGACGGCCAGGGCCTGGAGCGCGGGCAGGCCGGTGACGGCCAGCGCGGCCAGCAGCAGCGCCAGCCGCAAGCTGGTCCGTGGCACCACCCCGAGCCCGGCGCGACGCAGCCGCCCCGCCCACTCCCCCGACCCGTCGCCGGCGGCGAGGTCGGCCAGGCTGCCCAGACCGAGCCCGAGGACCGCCAGGCCCGGCGTACCGAGGGCGACGGCGACGACCTGGACCAGTCCGCCCACACCCAGGAGGACGGGGTGGAGCGGGTCGAGGCGCTGGCTCAGGGCCGCCCACCGACGACCGGGACGGGCGGTCGGAGTGCCGCCGGCAGGGGCCTCAGCCACGCGCGGTGACCTCACGGGCCCTGGCCAGGTCCGCGTGGTCGTCCACCTCGACCCAGGCCACGCCGGCACCGATGGGCACGCCCTGGAGGTGGCCGCCCCGATCCGCCAGTTCCTGGTAGCCGTCCTCGTAGTACGGCGAGGTGTCCCGCTCGAAGGTGGCCTGCAGCGCGTCCGCCAGCGGCTGCGCGGCCTCCGGCTCGATCAAGGTGAGCCCGATGTACTCGCCGTGGGCGCTGGCGGGGTCGAGGGCCTTGTTGATGCGGGTCATGCGGCCGGCATCGAGGTGGACCTTCATCTCCTCCTCGCCGAGGGCCTTGTCGTCGTCGATGGCGAGCAGGACCGGAGCCGCGCCCCGGGCGGCCAGCAGGCGCTGCTCCACGTCGACGGGGTGGACGGTGTCGCCGTTGACCAGCAACGCCCCCTCGGCGAACACGTCGCGGACCAGCCACACGGAGTAGGCGTTGTTCCACGTGGCGTACCGATCGTTGCACCGCAGGTCGAGGCTGACGCCGTAACGGTCCTCGAGGCGGGGCGCCACCTCCTCGATGGCGTGGGCCGCGTGCCCCGTCACCACCGCGATATCGGTGATGCCCACCGTCGCGAGGTTGTCCACGGCCAGCTCGAGGATGGAGCGTTCTCCCGCGTCCACCGCCAGCAGCGTCTTCGGCAGCTCATCGGTCAGGGGCTTGAGCCGGGTGCCGCCACCGGCGGCCAGGACGATGCCTCGCACGTTGTCTCCTACGGTTCGGGGTCGGTCGGGTCCGGGTGCGGCGCGGATCGCCGCAGATCCAGCAGGGTCTCGCCGGTCAGGACAGCGGCCAGGACCACCACCAGGCCCGCCAGGACGGGTTCCGCCGCACCGGTCACGGCCAGCACGGCCACCAGCAGCGTGCGCCCCTCCCAGCCGCCGAGGGACCGCACCAACCAGGCCGGTGTCGGCGTGCCGCGGGTCCGCACCCGGTAGACCAGGTCGTAATGGTGGTAGGCCACCGTGGCCAGCCACAGGTAGGTCCACACGCCGGCGGGCAGCAGCGCGATCGCCGCAGCGTACTCCAGGGCCCGCAGGAGGCTCGGGGCGAGCCAGTCCAGGCGTGGCACCGCCCGGCCGGTGCGGGCCAGCAGTGCCAGAAGGGCGCCGGCGAGCACCCACACGGCGGGCGCCGGCACGGCGGCGTCCACCTCGAGGGCGGCCGTCAGGACCACGGCCAGCGCCGGGGCTGCCACGAGCGCGGCTGCCGGGAGCAGAAGCGAGAGCTCCGGCACCGGCAGCCACGGCCCGAGCCGGCGTGTGGCCAGCGGTCCGTCACCGCGCAGCGCTGCCGCCCCCATCACGCCACCGACCGCGCGAGACGGCCACCGGTGGTGTAGGCGGCCGCCAGCACGCCCCATCCGAGCAGCCACAGGAACACCGTCCGTGGCGCGGCCACGGCGACGACGACGGAGATCAGCGCGAACCGCTCCCCGATGGGCAGCACCACGATGCGCTTGCCCCAGCGCACCAGGCCCACGGCCTCACCGCGCCGCAGCCCGGAGATGCCGGCCCTGAGCCGCGCCCGGGGCCCGCCACCGGCAGGGGCGTCCTCGCCGGATGGTGCGACCGCACGCGCCTGGTCCAGGCTGAGCGGCTCCCACGGGGATGCAGGGTCGTCGTCGAGCCGGTCGAGGGGGACCCTGGCGGCCGCAGCGGCGTCACTGCGCTGCTGCGCGTCGTAGCCCAGGTCGACCACGTGCCGCACGGTCTGCAGGGTCAGGGCCGCGGCGGCCAGCACCCACAGCCCGGCGTCGTCACCGGCGCGGATGCCGCCGACGGCCAGGCCCAGGTACACCACGTACTCCTTGCCGCGATCGAAGACGGCGTCCAGCCACGCCCCCCGGGGGGTGCTCACCCGTGCGTAGCGGGCCAGCTGCCCGTCGACGCAGTCCAGGGTGAAGGCCGCCTGGAGGGCGAGCGCGCCGAAGATCCACCAGGGCCGTGCACCAGCGGCGAAGGCCAGCGCCGCGACCACCCCGAGCAGCATCGAGGCTGCGGTGACCTGGTCCGGGGTGAACCCCCGACGGGCGGACCATCGGGCGAGGTAGCGGGAGTAGGTGGAGACGAAGAAGGTGGTGAAGAACCCGTCCTCCGCCTTCACCGCCGCGTCGAGCCGGAGCGCCTCCAGATCGAGGCCCCGGCAACGGCGAACGGCGTCGACCGCCTCGGCGGCGTCGGCCACCACCGCCCACACCCCACCGGGCAGGGGCGTCACCGGCGCCAGGCTCGTCCCGGCGCGGACCAGCGCCACGGTCACCAGCGGCAGGGGATCAGCGGCCACCTCGGCGGCCACCTCGTCCTGGCCGCCGTGGCTGGCGAGCAGCGCCTGCAGGGCCGCCAGCGAACCCGCGATCGCCCCGCGGTCCGCAGCACCGATGCGCAGCGCCCGGCCGTGCACGGCGTCCGGGCTGCTGACCCGGTGCAGCGGGGAGCCGGCGGCGACGACCCGTCCGCGGGTGGACCGCAGACCCGCACGGAGATCCAGCTGTGCCCCACCCGGCGCGGGCACGGCCAGCACCCGGGTCCCGGCGGCCACCCGGTCACCGATGCGCTCGCAGCTGACGGGGTCGGCCACGACGGCGGCGTCCACCAGCAGCAGATCCCGTCCGGTGGGCCGGTGCCTCGACAGCGCGGCCGTGAGCACCTCCCCGGCGCTGCTGGCGCCCACCACCTCGACGTCCGCCGGCAACGCGTCGGTGATCGCCGCCACCCAGCCGGGACGGGTCACCACCCGGACCGCCGACGCCCCGCCGAGATGGTCGTGGAGCCGACGGACGAGGGTCGTACCCGCCACCTCGAGCAGCGCGGCGCAGGACCCGTCCGCTGCCGGGCGGGTGGCCAGCAGCGTGAGGTCGGGTCGCGGGCCTGCCGTCACAGCCGGCGGGCGAGCACGACCCACACCGTGCGCGCGATGATGACCAGATCGAGCACCGGTGACCAGTTCACCAGGTACTGCAGGTCGTAGCCGAGCTTGTACTCCGCATCGGTGTGGTAGCGGCCGTGGATCTGGGCCAGGCCCGTCAGCCCCGGTGGGACCTCGTGGCGACGGGAGTAGCCGGGGATCTGCACCTCGAACCCGGCGGTCAGCTCGGGGCGTTCCGGGCGGGGGCCGACCAGCGACATCTCACCCCGCAGCACGTTCCACAGCTGCGGCAGCTCGTCCAGGCGCATCGACCGGATCCACCGGCACGCGGGGATGATGCGGGGGTCGTCCTCCTCGGCGAGCCGCGCACCACCACCGTCAGCCTCCGCGTCGGGGTGCATGGTGCGGAACTTGACCAGCGCGAAGGGCACCCCCGCCTGGCCGACCCGCACCTGCCGGTACAGCAGCGGGCGGCCCGCCACCGCCAACTGGTACAGGGCGACCAGCCCCAGCAGGGGCAGCCACAGGACCGCCGTGGGCAGCAGCAGGCAGAGGTCGAACAACCGTTTGAACCGGGCCCGTGACCGCGGCAGCGTCTGCACGCGCAGCATCACGAAGGGCAGCCCGCCGATCTCGCGGACACGTTCCAGCCCGTACATCGTCTCACGTGCGGTGACCCGCAGCAGCACCGTGACCTCGGCGCGCTCGAGGTCGACCACCGGGTCGGGGTAGAGCTCGTCGAGCCACTCGCCGCTGAGCAGCAGCACGTCGGTGGCGTCGTGCGCGGCGACGGCCGGGGCGACCTGTTCGGGGTGTGACACCTCGGCCACGACCCGGGCGCCCCTCTCGGCCCGCTCGATGTGGCCACGGGCCGCGGCGATGGTCTCCGGGCGGCCCACCAGCACCGCCCGGGGCGGGCCCTCACGCCGGGTACGCAGCAGGTGGACCAGACGACGGTTGCCGGCCACAGCCACCGCGCCGAGCCCGATCAGCACCAGCAGGTTGGGGATCGGGAAGGGCAGTGCCCGCTCGGTGTCCACGCCGAGCTCGCGGGCCAGCCCCGTCACCGCCAGGGTGAGCAGCGCCACCAGACCGCCGGCGCCCAGGGTCTGCCGGGCAGCGCGTGGCAGCACTGGCGGCGCACCCAGCCGTGGCTCGCGCTCGTACAGCCCTCCGAAGTAGAGGCTGGCCTGGAACACCAGCACCGCCACGGTGAAGGACAGCAGGTACAGCGGTACCGGTGCGGTCGGCCAGTCGAGGCCGAACCGCACGAGCATCGTGCCCACGGTGATCGTGACCAGCCAGAACAGGTCCGCGACCATCACCAGCCGGATGCCGTGCTCGTTCAGCCCGCGGATCAGCGTGGCGGTGAAGGACCCCCCGCGCTCCACCACGTCGCTCTCGCGGTCCTCCGCATCGGGGAGGAGATCCTGTTCAGCCATGGCTATCGGCGGGGACGGGGGTCGGTCGGCCGCTCCCCCGGGGAGGTCCAGCGAGGAAGCCTACCCCCCAGCTCAGGTGCATCGTGGCCGTCGCCACCGCCGCTGCCGGCACGCGACGCAGGGGCCGCACCGTAGCCACGGTCCCTGCCAGCACCGCAGCCACATAACTGGACCCGGTCACCGCGACCGGCCAGGCACGCCGCAGCAGCACCCCGGCGCCCGCGGCACCGGCCAGCCCCATCACCAGCGCGGGCGCAGCCAGCTGCCGGGGCCGCAGGCTGCCCGGGTGGGTACGGGCGGTCAGACGCCGGTAGCGGCCGTACTGGGCGTACTGGCGTGCCAGCCCCGTGATGGTGCCCCGCGGGCGGTAGGCAACGGCCAGTTCCGGATCGAACCACACCGTGTAGCCCGCCCGGGTCAGCCGCAGGTTCAGCTCCGCGTCCTGGTTGCGGACGAAGCGCGGGTCGAAGCCTCCCACGGCGGCCAGCGCCTCCCGCCGGAACACCCCGAGGTAGACCGTGTCCACCGGCCCTGCGGTCTCTCCGGTGCGGTACGCGGCCCCGCCGGCACCGAGCGGGCTGACCATCGCGGCGGCGACGGCCGCGGCGAAACCCTCACCGGCCGTCGGCACCTGCCGGCCGCCCACGTTGCCCGCGCCGGTGGTGTGTAGCACCTCGACGGCACGGGCCAGGTAGCCGGTGGGCAGGACCGCGTGGGCGTCGACCCGTGCCACGATCGGCGCCGAGGTGGCGGCGATCGCGGCGTTCAGCGCGTCCGGGGTGCGGCCCGACGGGCTGTCGACCACGGTGATCCGCGGATCGTCGGCGGCCGCGGCCACTGCCACCTCGCGGGTGGCGTCGACGGAGGGGCCCACCGCCACAGCGACCTCGCGTGGCGGGGGGTGCTGGGCAAGCACGCTGTCGAGGGTGGTCGGCAGGGTTGCCGCAGCGTCGCGTGCCGGGATGACCACGGCGACCGCGCGGTGCACCGTGGCGGCCGCCCCGGTCACCTCGTCTCCGGCGGCGGCCGTTTGCCGCGCTTCCGGCGTCGCCGCTTGAGGTCGCCCATGTGGCGCTCGTAGGCGTCCACGACCTGGTCGGTGTCGCCGTCGGCCACCAGTCGACCGTGATCGAGCCACAGCACCCGGGTGCACACGTCACGGATGCTGCGCATGGTGTGGCTGACCAGGAACACCGTGCCGGCGTCGTCGAGCATGCCCCGGATGCGCTCGTCGCTGCGCTCCTTGAACTCCGCGTCGCCGGTGGAGAGTGACTCGTCCACCATCAGGATCTCCGGGGTGACCGCGGTGGCGATGGCGAACTGCAGGCGGGACCGCATCCCGGAGCTGAAGGCCCTGAGCGGGAGGTCGATGAACTCCTCCACCCCCGCGAACTCCACGATCTCCTCGAAGCGCTCCTCGAGTTCCTCGCGGCGGATCCCCAGCGCCGTACCTCCGAGCAGGACGTTGCGGCGCCCGGAGAGATCGGGTTCCAGCGCCGCGGCCACGCCGAGCAGCACCGGGATGGAACTCGCGTACACGTCACCGCGGGTGATGGGCACCAGTCCGGCGATGCCCCGCAGCAGGGTGGACTTCCCCGAGCCGTTGTGCCCCACGATGCCGATCGCCTCCCCGCTCCGGGCGACGAAGCTGACGTCGCGCACGGCCTCCACGGCCCGGTACTCGCGCTGACGGCGGTCACGCACGAACGCCTTGCGCAGCTTGGGAGCGCTGTCGGCGTAGATGCGGTAGGTGATGTCGACACGGTCGGCGACCACCGTCGGATCGCCGGCGCTCACCGAGACGGTGGCTGGCTCAGACACGGCCATACTCGTTCTCCGCCGCCCGGAAGAACCAGAAGCCACCCACCAGCATCGCGACCGACCAGGCGGCGCCGAGCAGCCACACCTGCGGATCGAGGGGCCCGACCAGCACAGCCTCCCGCGCCATCTCCACGATGAGGTAGGCCGGGTTGAGCTGCAGGATCGTGACCAGCGTCTGGTTGGGGATGATCTCGTTGTTGATCGGGATCAGCACCCCGGAGGAGTAGAAGTACAGGCGCAGGATGAAGGGCAGCAGCTGCTGCACGTCCCGGAAGTGGAAGCTGAGACGCGCCACCACCATGGAGATGCCGAGGTTGAACATGCTCTGCAGCACGAACACCACCAGCAGCAGCAGCCAGGTCCACTGCGGCGTCGGCCCCCCCTGCACCAGGGTGACCAGCACCAGCATGATCGGGATGGCGTAGAGGTGGGAGATGGCCTCGGAGACGATGGCGCTGAGCGGCAGGATCGCCCGCGGGAAGTTGATCGACTGCACCAGCTTGCGGTTCTTGACGATCATGCGTGCCCCGGCCTGGATGGAGCTGCGCGTGAAGTCGAACACGATCACGCCCACGATCAGGAAGGGCAGGTAGTTCTCCACCCCGCGCCGATCCTCCACCTGCAGCAGCACCCCGAAGATCAGGTAGTAGACGGCGATCAGCAGCAGTGGGTTGAGCAGGTGCCAGACCTGGCCGAGGGCGGAGTCCTGGTTCTGGGCTTTCAGCTCCCCCAGCGGCACGGTGATGGCGAACTCACGCCGCCGCCAGAGCTCCCGGAGGTACTCGCGCAGAGGTAACCGGATCCCGACCCGCCGCAGGTGCGGCCAACGTTCCCTCGGATCGGCGGGGAGGTCGGGCCGCTGCGGCGCGGGGAGACCGGTGTGGGGCCGCGGATGGTCAGGCGGCGTCACGGGGACCTCTGCACGGCGGTGATGAACGCGCGCAGGCTACACCGTCGTCCGTAGGCGCTCGCGGCCGTGCCGTAGCCGGCCAGCTGACCGTGTGGCGGCTGCCGTGACCGCCCGGGCCAACCCACCCTCGGTAGGCTTCCCGTCTGCCATCGAACCGGAGGACGCCATCGTGTCCGACGCGGACGCCGACACGAGCGACCTCGACGTCTCCATCGTCCTGCCGGTGCACAACGAGCGCGGCCACCTCGCCGAGGAGGTCGAGCGGATCCGCGCCGCGATGGACGCCTCCCACCACCGCTACGAGCTCATTGTGGTGGACGATGGCAGCACCGACGGGTCCGGGGAGCTCGCCCGGGAGCTCGGTGCCCTCCGGCTGATCACCCTGCGGGACAACAAGGGCTCCGGTGCGGCGCGCCGTGCCGGGTCCCGCGCCGCCCGCGGCCGGGTGGTGGTGTGGACCGACGTCGACATGACCTACCCCAACGACACGATCCCCTGGCTGGTGGACCAGCTGGGCGATCACGATCAGATCGTGGGGGCGCGCACCACCGAGCAGGGCACCCACAGGTTCGCCCGGGTCCCCGCGAAGTTCCTGATCCGCCGCCTCGCCTCCTACCTGGTGGAGCGGCCCATCCCCGACCTCAACTCCGGGTTCCGGGCCTTCCGACGCGACGTCGGGGACCAGTTCCTCGACGAACTGCCCGACGGCTTCTCCTGCGTCACCACCCTGACCATGTCCTTCCTCACCGGCGGCTACTCGGTGGAGTACGTGGACATCCCCTACGCGGAGCGAGCGGGGCGTTCGAAGTTCCACTGGTGGGCGGACACGCGGCGCTACCTGCGACAGGTGGTCCGCATGGCGCTGTCCTACAACCCCCTGCGGGTGTTCATGCCCGTCGGGCTGCTGCTGCTCGCCTTCGCGACGGGCAAGCTCGTGTTCGACTGGATCACGCGGGACTTCTCCTTGAGCCCCAACACCCTGCTGATCTTCCTGGCGGCCTTCCAGATCATCACCACGGGGATGCTCGCCGACCTCGTGGCCCGTCGCG
Source organism: Nitriliruptoraceae bacterium (assembly GCA_003565155.1). Classification (GTDB taxonomy): domain Bacteria; phylum Actinomycetota; class Nitriliruptoria; order Nitriliruptorales; family Nitriliruptoraceae; genus T1Sed10-7. The sequence continues at coordinate 28,676 of PXDB01000032.1, forward strand.
CGCGCCGGGACAAGCTCCTGCCCTCCAACCGTATCCATCACGAGGTGGTCGCCTTCGAGCCCCGTGCGGGGTCGACCCGGGACCGCTCCACCGAGGTGGTGGGCGCCGAGGCCGGCGCCGACGAACGGACGGCATGAACCGGCGCGCTGGAGACGGCAGGGCCCCGCCGCGACTGGTGTGGGCGCACCGCGGCGCCGGCACGGACCTGTGGCTGCGCCTGGAGCTGCCCGAACCGACGACGCTGTGGGCCCGACGCATCGCTGACCCGGACGGCCCGGGATCGTCCGCCGGTGTCCCCGGCCTGGACGATCCGGCCACCGCCGGTGCCAGTGCCGTCCTGCTGTCCGAGGTGGCGGTGGCGGGCTTCCAGGAACTGCACCTGGCGGTCCCGGAGGTGGCTGCGGCGCTGCGCCGCGCGACCGGGGGTGACACCGCGGAAGCGCGCTTCGCCCTGGTCACCGGTGACGGGATCCCGCTGCACGCGGACAGGGACGCGGCGGCCGCCCTGCGGGCCATCCCCGTGGTGGTCGACGGGGCCGCCGCGTCGGTGGAGGTCCGGGCCGGTCGTGACGGGACCGCACGTCTGCGTCTGGCCCGGCGGGCACCGTGGCTGGAGATCGCGGCGGTACGCCGTGACGGCCAGGTCGTCGTGGTCACGGGACACCTGCGCGGTGTGCCGCTCCCCCACGAGCCACACCGGCTCACCGCCGCCCTGGTCGACCGTGACGACGGTGACCGCCTCCCCGTGCCGGTCGAACTCCACGGCGAGGAGGTGCGGCTGCGCATCGATCTCGCCGCGCCCCCGGCGTCCGCGTCGGTGCACCACCGCAACGTGGTCGTGGACGTCGCGGGCACACCGGTGCGGGCCGCCGCCTTCGCGGATGACCTCGTCGGCAAGCACCGGCTGGTGCTGACCGACCCGTGGGAGGCCGAGGACGCGGGCCGGTGGTGGACCACGACCGTGCGCTACACCGACCACGATCACCTGGTGGTGACGACCACCGCCGCCCGCGACCAGCCGCCGGGCGACCCGCTGGCGACCTGGGAGGTCGAGCACGGCGACCTCGACGGTGACGGGACCACCGCCACCCGTCGACGCGGTCAGCCGGTCCTTCGCGCCGTCCTGCGTGCGGCCCTTGGACTGCTGGCGTGGTGGGCCGGCCGCGCCCGGCGGCGGGCTCCCGCTGCGCCCGCGTCCGGGGTGCCTCCACCCGCCGACGGGGCGGCCGTCGCCGTCCCGCACCGTGTCCACCTGCTGCTCGCGAACCTCCACGCCGCGGGTGGGACGGTCCGGGCCACCGCCAACCTGGCCAACGCCCTGGCCGACCGTGCGGACAGCGAGGTCCACCTCGTCTCCGTCTACCGGCTGGTGCGACGCCGGTACGTGACCGTGGTTCCCGAGGTCCGCACACGGGTCCTAGTCGATGCGCCCGCACTCGACGAGCAGGCCCGCCGCGGACCGATCGGCTGGCTGCAACGGCGGCTGCACGCGGCACCGTCGGTCCTGATCCCTGCCGACGATCCGCGCGCGTACCGGTTCAGCCTGCTCAGCGACGTGCAGCTGGTGCGCTGGCTGCGCGGGGTCCGGTGCGGCACGATCGTGACCACCCGGGCGGGGCTCAGCGTGACCGCGGCACGGTTCGCCCGGCCAGGGGTACGGGTGGTGGCGCAGCAGCACGTGCCCTTCGAGACCCAGACCCCGGCCCTGCAGACCGAACTAATGGACAGCTACCGCCGCGTCGACGCCGTCTGCGTCCTGACCGAGGCCGACGCGGCGCTGCTGCGCGCCCCCCTGGCAGCGGCCGGCACCACGGTCCGCGTCCTGCCGAACCCGCTGGAGGAGGTTCCGGGCGGGCCGCCGCCTGCGCCGCTGACCGCCCGCACGATCATCTGCGGGGGGCGGATCAGCCCCGTCAAGGGCACGGACCTGCTGATCGCGGCCTTCGCCCGGCTCGCGGAGCATCATCCGGGGTGGGAGCTGCGGATCCACGGCAGCGCTCGGGCTGACCGGCTGGCCGCCGCGCAGCACCTCGTCCGTACCCACGGGCTGCACGACCGGGTGCGCCTGCTGCCACCGACGCCGCGCTTCGATCTGGAGCTCGCGAAGGCCAGCGTGTGCGCCGTCCCGTCGCGCCACGAGGCCTTCGGCATGGTGATCATCGAGGCCCTGCAGGCCGGTGTGCCCGTGGTGGCCTTCGACTGTCCCGTCGGCCCAGCCGAGATCCTCACCGACGGCCGCGACGGGCTGCTGGTGCTACCACAGGACGTGGACGCCTTCGCGCGCGCGCTGGACCGGCTCCTCCAGGACGCCGAGTTGCGCCACGGGTTGGCCGCTGCCGGCCACCGCCGTGCCGCGGACTTCAGCCCGGCCGCCGTCGCCGACGCCTTCGTCACGCTCCTGCGGGGGTTGGAACCGGCCCCGTGAGCTCCCCGCTCACAGCAGGGGCGGCCGGCCGTACCGCGCCATCCGCACCACGGTCCGCCACCGGATCGGATCGCGGTCCACATCCGCCTCGCGGGCGCCTTCGACGAACCCGGCGACGATCGTGCGCCGCGCCGCGGGCGCCCGGACGAGGTTGAGCAGCAGCCACAGGGCGACGTAGACCACGGCGAGCAGCGCCGGCAGGTGCTTGCGCGCCAGCAGCACCCGGTTGCGGGCGGTGAGCCGGTGGTAGGCGTCGTGGCGGGCAGGTGGCTGTGCCGGGTGGGCCATGGTGAGGTCGGCGGCGTACCGGATCCGGTAGCCGCGGTCCAGCAGCCGCCAGGCCAGGCTGGTCTCCTCGTGGGCGTAGAAGAACTCCCCGGGCAGGCCCCCCGCCGCACGGAAAGCGTCCACACGCAGGATGGACGCCCCACCGAGGAAGGTGGTCACGTAGGAGCTGCGCGTCGGGTCGCCGACCCTGAGCCGTGGCACGTGTCGCCGCTGGGTCTCGCCGGTCACGGGATCGGCGATCCTGAGCGACACCGCACCCAGACGCGGGTCAGCGGCGAACAGCTGCGCCGCCCGCGCCAGCACCGCGTCACCGACGAGCATCCCGTCGTCGTCGAGGAACAGCACCAACTCACGGTCGCTCCCGAGGTGGTCGACACCGAGGTTGCGGCCAGCGGGGATGCCGAGGTTCTCCCCCGGGGCCACCAGGCGGGTGCCGGGCACCTCGGGGCGGGGGCCGCCGACGGGTGCGTTCCACACCACCACCACCTCGACGTCCACGCCCCGTTGGTGGCGGGCCGACTCCACAGCGGCGGCCAGCTCCACGGGCCGCGCACCGGTGGTCAGGACCACACAGCCGACCTTCACTTCAGCCGCTCGGAGGTCAGGATCGTCACCGGGTGGCCGAGGGCGACGATGGTGGCGACCACACCGGTGGCCGCGAGCAGCACCTGGCTGGCCAGCAGGTCACCGCGCCAGGCGTCGATGGCGGCGGCGACCACGGCGAACAGCGACAGTTCGATCACCCCGACCAGGCGGTGGATCGGCACGTAGGCGACCAGCCGACGCAGGGAGCGGATACCGCCAACACGGGAGACGGGGTCGGTTTCGCGGTCGGTGGGCAGGCCCGCACCGGCGCGGGCGACGGTGACGAGATCGGACTCCAGCTTGCCGAGCACCACCAGCAGCGCGGCCACCGCACCGAGGGTGAACCACCAGCTCGGTGCGACCCCGGGCCCCCCACCGGCCCGGAACCCCAGGCCGACGACGAAGGCGCCCTCCACGACGTGGTGGCCGAGCCGGTCGAGGTAGACCCCGGCGGCGCTGGTGCGCTGCCGCCAGCGTGCCACCTCGCCGTCGACGCAGTCGAGCAGCAGGTAGACCTGGATCAACACCGCAGCCACGACGGCGGTCACGACGCCGGACCACGCCACCGTCACCGCGGCCACCAGGCCCACCACGATCATCAGCGCGGTGAGCTGGTCGGGGGTGACGGGGGTGCGGATCAGCTCGCGGGTGACGTAGGGCGAGAGCGGGCGCATGTAGAGGCGACCCGCCCAGTGCTCGGCGCTGCGCCGTTCGACGACACCGGCCTGGGTGACCTCCCGCAGCTCACGGATCGACGGTCGTGACGAAGGCATCGACCAGCTCCTCGATCCGGGGGGCGGGCAGGTCCAGGTGCTCCAGCACCGTGAAGCGGTCAGGGCGGGTGCGCGGGCCGTCCACCACCGCCGCGGCGAACTGCGCGGCGGTGACGCCGAGGGCGTCGGGCGAGCGCGGGAGACCGTGGACCGCCATCGCCGTGTCCAGGCGGGCGAACAGCCCGTTGTCGTCCATGCCCTCACGGGCCCGGAGCCAGCTGGCGAACAGGGCCCCCAGCGCCACCTGCGCACCGTGGAGGCCGGGGCTGCCGTGGTAGGCGTCCAGGGCGTGGCTGATCTCGTGGCACGCGCCGCTGCAGGGACGGCTGGTGCCGGCGACCATCATCGACAGGCCGGACATGATCAGGCTGTCGGCGACGATGGCGAGGTAGTGATCCGTGCCGGGCACGGCATCGATCACCGCCTCGGCGGCGCTGCGGGCCATGGAGACGGCCAGCCCGTCCACGGCCTCGCCACGGACCTCCCTGGCCAGCTCCCAGTCGGCGATGGCCGAGAGGTTGCTGAGCGCGTCCCCCACCCCCGAGGCCAGGTGTGCCGGTGGGGCGCTGCGGACCTCGTCGATGTCGACGAACACCGCGATCGGCACGTGCACCCCGTAGGAGGCCTTCCGGCCCCGGTTCTCCAGGCTGGCGACGGGTGAGGCGACCCCGTCGTGCGTGAGGGTGGTCGGCACCGATACGAAGGGCAGGCCAGCCATGCTGGCCGCGTACTTGCCCACGTCCAGGGTGCGGCCCCCGCCGATCCCGACCACGGCGTCGTAGAAGTCCTCCCGAAGCTTGGCCATCAGCTCGAGGGCGCCGTCGAGGGTGCCACCCGCGACCGGGATGATGCGCGCCCGGGGCAGCTGCTCGAGCAGCCGTGCCCCGATGGCGTCGCCGCGGCCGGGGCTGACCACGATCGCCACCTTGCCGCCCGAGGAGATCCTGCCGTCGCTGAGCAGCGGCGCGAGGGCCTCGACCGCGCCGGGCCGGACCACGATCGCGATGGGCGTCGCGACCGTGCGGGCGAGCAGCGGCACGCGGGCTCCTCTCGGGACGAGGCCGGGCGGCGCGGTGGGCACCGCCGGACGGCGGCTGCGGGTCACGGCGTGGACCGTCCGAAGCTAGCAGCGTTCGGACAGGACCTCGGCAAGGAGCCGCTCCGGGCCCTCCGCGGGCGGGCACGGCGGCGCGGGCAGCGGCGCACCGGGGACGTGGCGGTAGAGCACGTAGCCCTCGGTGCCCTCGTCGGCGGGATCCAGACGCTCCCAACCGTGCAGGGGCGAGCCGTCGGGCAGGTCGATGCGGTCCACTGCGTACACCGCGGCACCGGCGGCGGCGCGAGCGGCGAGATCGACGTAGGAGCCGAGCTCCCCCAGCGGCGGCTGCAGCTCACCGTCCGCCCCGCTCCCGGCCGCGGTGGCACGGCACCCGGACCAGTACTGGATCTGCGGGTAGTTGACCCGCGCCGCCACCACGCAGTCCACCTCACGACGGCCGGTGTGCGCACCCAGTGACTGCCCGAGGGTCGCGGCCCGGTCACGGGTCGAGGGGCTCTCGAACCGGTCGAGGGTGATCTGGATCGACCACAGACAGGCCACGGCGATGACCGCCGCCATGACGGTGCGCAGCGGCCATGCCAGCGCATGTGGCCACCGGGCGAGCACCCGGGAGACCGCCCGCACCCCGACCGCAGGCGGCAGCAGCGCCAGGGCGTAGACCGGCAGGAGGTAGCGCTGGTTCATCGCACCACCCGCGGTGGCGTAGAACAACAGCGCCGGCAGCACCGGCACCAGCGGTGAGAGCGCCACGCCCGCGTGCCGGCGGGCAGCGACCACCCCCAGCACGCTCAGTCCCACGGCGGCCAGCAGGAACAGGGTGCTGCGGGTCGGCGGCAGCTCCCAGCCCGCTCCGGCGGCGATGTGGTCCTCGATGCACCCCCCCGCACAGCGCAGGCGGGTCTCGATGGAGCTGAGGTAGAGCGGCAGCAGGTTGGTGCCAGCGGTGTCCACGCTGTACTCACCCGCGCTGCGCACGGTGGTCAGCGGGCCGAAGCCGAAGCGCGCCCACCCTTCCACCAACCAGGGCAGCAGCCCGGCGACACCGCCGGCTGCCGCCGCCAGGACCGCCGGCACGCCGGCGCGGGACCGGGCGAGGCCGACGAGCAGGACGAGTCCCACGCCGACCAGGACCGCGTCCGGTGGACGAACCGCAGCGAACAGCGCCATCGCGAGGGCGACCGCGACCACCTCACCGCGTACCGGCCGGCCACGGACGGCGGCGACCACCGCGCCGGTGAGCCACACCGCCAGCAGCGCGGAGGGGTGGTTGGGCAGCACCTCGACGGTGTAGAACACCGTGATCCAGAAGCTCGAGTACACCGCGGCGGCGATCGGTGCGGCCATCCCGACGCTGCGGATCCACACGCCGAAGGCGGCCACGGTCCCGGCCGCCCCGAGCAGCAGGACGAACGCCCGCAGCACCACCATGCTCGGGTCGAACACCGCCACCGGGGCGACCAGGAGCGACAGGCCCCGGGTGCGGTGCGGCTCCATGAACACCGCCGGCACCGCAGGGTTGACCTGGCTGACGTGGATCGACTCGTCCCAGTTGATGGGCCGGTCCAGACCCGCGAAGCCGGCATGCAGCAGGACCACCCCGAGCGCGACCAGGACCAGCGCCGCCCACGCGCGACGTCGCTCCGCCGGGCCGGGGTCGAGGTCCGCGGCCCACCACCGGTCACGTCCCGCAGGGCCGCGGGCCCCCGAGGTCGACGCAGTGGGGAGGGCGTCCCGGATCACCGCTCCGCCTCCCCGTCACGACCTCCCTCAAGCTCGACATGAGGGTGATGTTCTGACCGACCCGAGGTGCGCGCACGACCGGCCGCTCGCGCCACCACGGCCAGCAGGATCTCCGCGACGAGCGCGACCACACGGTGCACGACCGCGGCGGCCAGGACGGCTGCTGCGCCGAACTCGCTGCCCAGCGCCGCCAGGAGCACGAACTCGCGCACACCGGCGCCGGCCGGCAGCGGGACCACGAGGAACCCGGCGACCCACGCCGCGGCGAAGGCCGCCACCACGGCGACGACCTCGACCTGAGGTCGAGGTCCGAGGAGGAGCGCCGAGAAGGACCAGCCACCGAGGGCGATGGTGCCCGCGCCGAGCAGCGCCGCACCGATGATGTCGCGCTGGGCGGGTGCGACCCGTCCCGCGCTCGCGGCCTCACGTCGCAGGAGCCGCCCGACCACCCCGAGCACCCACACCAGCGGACGACGCGCCAGGGTGATCAGACCGAGGATGCCGGCGGCCGGCAGCAACCACATCCAGCCGGCCCGCGCGTCCAGCACCAGCAGCGCACCCACGCACGTGGCCGCCACCAGTTGCGTCCACAGCTGCACCAGGAAGGCCACCGACGCCCGTGCACGGCGCACCCCGAGCCGCTCCGCCCCGAGCACCTGCCCGACCCCCTGCCAGATCGCCCCGGGGACGTACTTCGCGAGTTGCGCCTCGGTGAAGCTGGGCAACAGCGTCGTGAGTGACGCGCCGTCGAGAAGCCTCGCCCACGCCACCGCCGCCAGCAGCACGCCGGCGGCGAGCAGCACGACAGCAGCGAGGAAGCCGCTCGCCTGCGGCAGCGGTACCTCGCCCGCGTCGCGGACCGCGTCCACCAACGCCCAGGAGACGGCCACCACGGCGGCGACGGTCAGCGCCGGTCGCAGCACGCGAACGACCCGCCCACCAGCGGCAGGGGCGGCGTCAGCCACCGGGGGCGACCCGTGCGGTGGCCACCAGCCCGGTCCCCAACCTGGTCCGACCGAAGGGCCGTTGCAGGAGCCGGAAGGGCAGCGTCCCGGCTGCGGTCACCCACCCCATCCGGCGCGGCTGTAGCCAGCGGCCACTTCGCGCGGTGCCCTCCTCGGCGGTGGGGGTGTGATCCTGTAGGGCGCGGGCGGCGACCCGGTCACGTACCGCCTCCAGCAGGAAGCCGAGCGGGAAGCCGTAGGTCCACACCTGCACGTCCTCAAGGCCTGCTCCCCACAGCAGATCGGACAGCTGGCGTGGGCTGTACCGCCGGTAGTGGCCCACCGCGGCGTCCCAGGGCCCGAACCGCTCCGGCCCCTGGGGGACGCTGACCACCAGCCGGCCACCCGGGTCGAGCCGCTCGATCCACGCCGTCAGCGCCGCACGGTCGTCCTCGAGGTGCTCGAGGACCTCGAAGGCGCACACCGCGTCGAACCGCTGTCCGGCGGTCAACGACAGGGCGTCACCCACCAGCACACGACCACCCGCTGCGCCGATCCGGGCGGTGGCGAGCTGCGCGGCGTCCGCGTCCTGTTCCACACCGAGGTAGTCGAACCGCCGTGCCAGGCGTGCCCCCATCGCCCCCTGGCCCGTCCCGATCTCCAGCAGCCGGGCACCCCGGGGGACCCGGCGCAGCGCGCGGCGGATCGGCCCCCAGCGCAGCCAGGCGTTGGGGGTCAGCGGCGGTGAGGAGGTGTGCACGGCGGCTCCAGGCTGCCGGGTGAGCCTACCGGCGCGGACCACGAACCCCGGGGGATCCAGGAGGGTGGTCAGCGTCCCGGACCCGCGTCGTGGCGCCCGCCATGCCCCGCCAGATGGTGCTCCAGCGCCGCACGTAGGGGCGCGACCACCGCCGTCGGCCGGAAGGCCGCGTCGGCGTGACCGGCTGCCGCCACCCGCGCGTCGTCACAGCGGCGCCGGTCCACCGCCAACGCAGTGAGCGCCGCGGCGAGCGCCGCCGGATCGCCCGCCGGGACGTAGCCGGCCGCGTCGCCGAGGAGGCGGCGCTGCGGTGCGGTGTCGGAGGTCAGCACCGCACACCCGGCGGCCGCTCCCTGGAACACCTTGTTCGGCACGACACGGGCGGCCTTCGGGGTGGTACCGAAGATCCCCAGGCACACGTCGTGGTCGGCCACCACCGCTGGCAGCCTCGCTGGATCCACCCAGTCCTGCCACACCACCCCCGGCAGGCTGCCCGCCCGGGCTTCGGCGGCCGCACGGTCCTGGCCCGTGCCGAGCATGCGCACCTCGAGGTCCACGCCGGCGGCCGCCACGGCCCGGAGCGCCTCGGCGACGGTCACCGCACCATGCAGTGGGGTGTAGAGCCCGAAGAACACCACCCGCAGCGCCGCGGGCGATGTGCCGTCCGCCGCGTCCACGTCGGCAACACCGCCGCCGGTGCCGTGCCCCTTCGCGCGCGCGTCGAACCACGCCGCTGGGGCACCGACGGGGACCACCACCTCGGTACCGGTGACCGCATGCTCCTCGGTGTCAACGACCACCACGTCCGCTGTGGCCGTGGCGCGCGCGTCCACCCACCCGGCCACCCGTGCGCGCAACCGGGCGCCCGCGGCCCGATCCGCGACGATCCCGCCGACGGGCGCGAGGTGGTCGAGGACGATCACCGCGCGCGGCCACAGGCGCCGGGCGAGATGGACGTCCAGGACACCGAGGTAGCCGACCACCACCACCTCGGGATCAGCGAGGCGACGGGCACGGCGCCAGAGACCGACCCAGGCGCCGAGGAGGCGCAGGACCAGGCGCGCTGCCACCAGCGGATTGCGCAGCGCCGCGACCCGTTCGGCGGTGGAGGCCCGCCAGGCCAGGTTGCACCGGTCCACGCGGTACCCCGCAGCGTCGAGCCCCTCCGCCAGGACCTCCACCCTGGGGTGGCGGGCGGCGTCGAAGGTGCCGAACAGCAGCACCCGGTCGGCGGCGCCGGTCACCAACCGAGGAAGCTGCGCTCGGCGGGGCCACCGGACAGGGTGTCACGCAGGTGCCAGTGACCGGCGCGGGTCACCCCGACCCCAGAGCGACGGTCGCCGTTCCAGGATCCGGCCACGGGGATGTCCCCGGCGGTCAGCCGGCCGAAGATGAACACGGTCTCCCCCGGTCCGCCGGAGTGCTCGTTGCGCAGGTGCCAGTGCCGGTCCCGCAGGATCGCCGGCGTATCGATGCCGTCGCCGTTCCAGTCGCCGACCACGGGCACGTCGCCGCGCAGGACCCGACCATAGGTGAACACGATCTCTCCGGCACCTCCGGACAGGCTGTTGCGCAGGTGCCACTCGCCGTCCCGGACGATGGCCGGTCCGTCCCTGCCATCGCCGTTCCAGTCGCCGGTCATCGGATGGTCGATCGCACCGCGGCCGTACCAGAAGCGGTGGTCCGCGGGACCCGTGGTGTTGCTGTTGCGGAGCAGCCAGCGTCCCTCTCGCACGACGCCGACGGTGGTGCGGCCGTCGCCGTTCCAGTCGCCGACCACGGGAAGGTCGCCACGTTGGCCGAACTCGAAGGTGGTGACCGGTGAGCCGGATGATGCCGCGTCACGCAGGCGCCACTCGCCTTCGCGGAACCACCCGACGCTGTCGCGTCCGGTCCCGGACCAGTCACCGACCACGGGTGTCCAGCCGATGGCGGGTTGCACCGCCGACCCTGCGATCCGGTCCCGCATGGCAGGCAGGTGCGCGGCGAGGTGACGGCCGGGGCAGGCGGTACGGCCGACGTCGCGGTGGCCGACCAGGCGGGGGATCCACCGGTCACCAACCAGCACCTGTGACGTGGCACGCGGATCGATGTTGTGCAGCCGGAACTTCCACGCCAGCACGTCCGTGGCGGCATCGACGGCCACCTGGGGCGGGTGGGCGATCTCGAAGTTGCCGAGGATCGCCACCCCGACGGAGCCGCGGTTGTGCCCCGCCGCGTGCGCGCCGATCACCCCGCGGGTCACGCCGCCCGCGCGCCCCTCGTAGATCGTCCCGTACCGGTCAACGAGCAGGTTGTAGCCGATATCGGACCAACCGTTCCCCGTGATGTGCCAGCGCTGGATGCCCCGTACGACCCCCGGGGCCTGCGCACGGGTGTAGCTGTTGCTCCCGGCGGTGTGGTGCAGCACGGCATAGCGCGGTGGCGCGTGTCGGGCCGCCCTGCGCACCAGACGTTCGTCAGCCCCCCACTGCTCCCGTGTGACGATCCGCGGTGCACCGAAGCTCGCCTCGGCCGGAGCAGCCGTCGTCAGCCCACGGAGGTGCCGCGCGGCGCGGCGCAGGAGCGTCTCGCTGTGTCCGAGCGAGTCGATGACGTGGATGTCGACCTCATCGAGCGACCCCTGGGTCACCATGATCTGGATGGCGTCGGCCTCACCGACCCAGTAGGGATCGCTCACCCAGCTGGCGCCACCTCGGGCGCGTGCGGCGTCCGCCGCCTCCTCGCTGTCAGCGTCAGGGCCGTCGAGTTCGTCCAGCTCCTCGACCTCGGTCCACCCGCTCCAGGCGCCGTCCTCCAGACGGGCACGGTAGGACACCTGCGGGGAGCCGGTCCCGCGGAAGCCGACCAGGGAGAAGCTGAAAGGCGCCTCGATGACCTCGGAGGCCTCCTCGACCGCGACCGCGGCTGGCTCGTCCTCGGCGACCGCGTCCTCGGCGACCGCGTCCCCGGGGGCCGGGTCGAGGACCGCCTCGCGGATCTCCGGTGCCGGCGTGTCGGCGTACACCGGAGCGACGGGCAGCGCGACGGCGAGCAGCGCGACCAGGACACCGAGGGCGAGCACGCGTGCCGTCCGGGTGGATCTGAGCGACATCGACCGAACCTCCAAGCTGCGGCCAGGGCGATGTCGCCCCGCAGCAGTATCGACCGCGCTCGCCGCAGGTTGAGAGGTCGCGCGACCAGCGGACAGGCGGCGGCGACGCCTCCGACGTCGAAGACCCCCGGCAACCCCTCGGGAGGGCAGGGACGCAGAGATACGACGCTCCGTGGCTGGAGAATCACTCAAGGTCGCCTTCTTCGGGCCCGATGTCTGAGTCAGCCCACGGAGGTACCGGATGCAGGCCGCAGTCACACAGCGGGCGGAGCGCCCGAATCGGCCATCGCTCACCATCGCGATGACGCTGTTCGCGGCCGCGCTCCTCGCCCTGCTACCGAACGCTCCAGCGGACGCCGCGGTCGACCGCGCCGCCGAGGAGGAGCTGATCTGCAGCCTGAACGACGCCCGCCGCAGCGAGGGGCTGCCACCGCTGCGGGTCAACAGCGATCTGACCCGCGTCGCCCGGGCACACTCGGTGGTGATGGGCAACCGGAGCCACCTGCACCACAACCCCAACCTCGCCGGCGACGTCACGAACTGGCGGGTCGTCGGCGAGAACGTCGGACGTGGTCCGAGTGCCGGCGCCCTGCACCGTGCCCTGATGAACTCCCCCGGGCACCGAGCCAACATCCTGCACACCCGCTACACGGACGTGGGCATCGGCGTCGAGCGACGCGGCAGCACCCTGTGGATCACGCAGGTCTTCCGCCTCCCCCGCAGCAGCACCTCCGGGACCGTCCCCTCCTGCGGTGCGGATACGACCCGGGTTGCCAGCAGCGGGGGCGTCCCGATCAGCGGTGACTGGAACGGCGACGGACGCACGACCCCGGGGCGGTTCATCGACGGACGTTGGGAGCTGTCCAACAGCCTGGCTGGGAACGCCGATATCACCTTCTCCTTCGGCAGGCGCGGCGACGTGCCCGTGACCGGGGACTGGAACGGCGACGGGGTCACCACCGTCGGCATCGTCCGCAACGACACCTGGTACCTGCGCAACGGCCTCAGCGCCGGCAACGCACATCACGTCTTCCGTTACGGGCGCCGCACCCGCGGCGACGTACCCATCACCGGGGACTGGAACGCCAACGGGCGCGACACGATCGGCATCATCCGTGACGGCGAGTGGCACCTGCGGAACAGCCTGACGGGCGGTCCCGGCCAGATCGTCTTCACCTACGGCCGCGTTGTGCACGGCGACGTGCCCGTGACCGGGGACTGGAACCGCAACGGCCGCGACGGTATCGGCATCATCCGCGGCGCGGAGTGGCACCTCCGCGACAGCCTCTCCGGCGGCGGCGCGCAGGTGCGCTTCACCTGGTGACCGAGGCGGCTACACCGGCCGTGTGTCGATGCTGCGGCGACCGAGGGCGTGGTAGTGGAGCCCCGCATCCAGCATCGCGTCCGGGTCGTAGACGTTGCGTGCGTCGATGAGGATCGGGTAGGCGAGACGCTCCTGGAAGGTTGTGGCCGGCAGGGCCGTGTACTCCGGCCAGTCGGTGGCGACGACGGCGGCGTGGGCCCCGTCGAGGGCGTCCTCCACCTCGGGGTAGCCCGGGAGTTGTGGTTGCTCACGGGCCAGGTTGTCCAGGGCGACGGGGTCGTGCACGCGGACCTCGGCACCGGCGTCCACCAGCTCCTTCGCGAGGTGGACCGCGGGGGACTCGCGGAGGTCGTCGGTCCCCGGCTTGAAGGCTGCGCCGAGCACCGCCACGGTCTTGCCGTCGAGATGCCACAGCTCCTGCTCGAGCTTGGCCATCACCCAGTGCCGCTGTCCGACGTTGATGCGTCGGACCTCCTCGAGCAACTGGAAGTCGTAGCCAACCTGGGCGGCGAGGTGGGCGAACGCATCCACGTCCTTGGGGAAGCAGGAGCCGCCGTAGCCGAGCCCGGCCTGGAGGAACCTGTGGCCGATCCGGACATCGTGTCCCATGCCCTCGGCCACCACGGACACGTCGGCGCCGACGCGGTCACAGATCTGCGCGACGGCGTTGATGAAGGAGATACGCGTGGCGAGGAAGGCGTTGGAGGCGTGCTTGATGAGCTCCGCGGTCGCAACGTCGGTCTCCACCACCGGGACCTGGTCCTGCTCGACCAGGGGGGCATAGACCTCGCGCAGCACGTCGCGACCCCAGGCCGAGGAGGTGCCGTACACGATGCGATCGGGGTGGAGGGTGTCCTGGACGGCTGCGCCCTCCTTGAGGAACTCCGGATTCGAGGCCACCTCGATGCGGTTGCCGTTCCCCAGCCGCTTCGACTCCCGGGCGATGACCTGTTCGAGGCGTTTGCCGGTGTTCGCGGGGACGGTGGACTTCTCGACCAGCAGGGTGTCCCTGCGGGCATGCTCAACCACGCTCCGTCCGACGGCCTCCACGAAGGACAGGTTCGGGCCGCCGCCCGGCAACGGTGGCGTACCCACGCACACGAACACCACCTCCGCGTCCGCGAACGCTGCGTCCGGATCGCCGGTGAAGGTCAGCCGACCAGCTTCGACCTGCGCGCGCATGAGGTCGTCGAGGCCCGGCTCGTGGAACCACGCGCGACCGGACCGCAGGGTGTCGATCTTGCGGGGATCGTCGTCGTAGCCGACGACCTCGTGACCCCATCGGGCGAAGGCAGCGGCGGAGACCAGGCCGACATGGCCCACGCCGATCACGGTGATGTGCACGACCACTCCAGGTACCGGCTCTCGTAGGGAACGTGGCCTCCCCCGAGCGGAGCGGCCACGCACGACGCTAGCCCGTCCGCCTGACGCCAGCCCAGCCGATGCCGGATGGTCGCACCGACGCGCAGCGGGCGACCCTCAGCCACCGTTCGCTCGCGCGCCGGCACGCAACGCAAGCGCTGCGTTGCATCTGGCGATGCGGTGGAGCAGACTGTGGAGGTACCGGGAAGCAGTGAACTCTGAGCCACCCCACGGTCGCCTGATGGTGCGCTGCCGCGAACCGTCAGGCTCAGAGCGAGCCAGTGGCGAGACCGCCCCGGACTGGACCGTCGGTCGACCACCGACGTCGTGCGACCGGAGCCGGTGATGTCAAGGACGCTTTCCACAACACCTCGGCGTACCGGCAGGTCCTGGTTCGCGGTGTCGGTCGGCCTCGCCGTCATCGTGGTGCTCGGCGCAGGTCCCCTCAGCGCGGGGTCCGCGCTGGCGTCCGGCAACGGCTGCGAACCGCACCTGGTCACCCACACCCCCGGCTCAAGGGGCGCCCAGGCCCCGGTGTCGATCACCTCGCAGCACCTGGAACAGGGGGTCGAAGGTTGGCGGACCGTCTCGTGGGCGGCTGCCCCCGGGACCACCATCACCGCGGTGACCGCGGTCAAGACCGACGGAACCACCACCAGCATCTCCGCGGGTCAGACCGGCTCCGCGGTCGACGTCCTCTCGCTGCGCTTCTGCGGCACTGCGGAGGTGGACCGCGGGGAGCCCGACCCGGATCCAACGGACCAGGCCCCCACGGATGGAGGTGGGGAAGCGCCGGCGGACGACGCACCGGCGGATGATGCCCCCGCGACCGGCGGCGACGACGGCCAGGAGCAGTCGGCCGGGTCGTCCAACGACCAGCCGTCGAACTCCGGATCACGGGACACGTCGACCAACGACCAGCCCTCGACCTCCGGATCATCGGACAGGTCGACCAGCAGCCAGCCGTCGACCTCCGGATCATCGGACAGGTCGACCAGCAGCCAGCCATCGACCTCCGCATCACCGAACGGGTCGACCAGCAGCCAGCCATCGACCTCCGGATCACCGAACGGGTCGACCTCCAACGGCCAGACCGCGCCGGGTGGCTCGACCGCGGATGACGACGCTGACGCTGCCGCAGACGACACCTCGACGGAAGCTTCCGGGGACGACGCCGAACCGGACGACACCGATCGCGATACGCAGGAGCCGGGAGCCGACGCGCAGGAGCCGGAAGATCCTGAAGAGGACCGGGAGGCGTCGTCCGAAGAAGCCGGCCAGAGCGCAGGCGACGCGGCGTCGGTCGCAGGCGAGCAGGCGGAGGAGCCGACCGAGGTACTGGGTGTGCAGGTGTCAGCCAGCGACCCTGGCCCCGCCCTCACCCCCCTCCTGGTCGTCCTCCTGGTGGCAGCCGTCCTCGCCGGCGGAGCCGGCGCCCTCTGGGAGCGGCGTTCCCAGCGCTGATGCTGCGTACCCACCCGTCGGCACCAGCCAACCGGCCCAGCACCAGGGGGCGGGACACCACCGCCGTGCCGCTCAGAAGCCACGTGCTCCGTCGAACCAAGCCGCCCCTTCGACGCGCAGTTGCTCCCGCTGTTGGCCGGTGAGCCCGCGGGCCGGAGCGGGGCTGTCGCAGCGTGACAGCAGGAAGAGCCCGAGGTAGCGGGCGATGCGTGACGCCAGTCCCGGGTCCGTGGATCCTGAGCGTCCGCCCGAGGGCGCCAGCGCATCCCCGACGAGGTAGCGCCGGACCAGTTCGGAGGTCCTCCGCTCCACCTCGGTGCGGGAGTCGACGCCCGTGCCCTCATGCGGCGGGGTGGGTCCGGTCCGCCCGTAGGCGCCGTCCAGGAGCAGGTGCGCGGCCAGGTAGCCGACGTCCAGCGCCGGGTCGCCGTAGCCGGACTCCTCGAAGTCGATGAGCAGGAAGCGGTCCTGCCAGACCAGCACGTTCTTCGGGGCGAGGTCACCGTGGAGCAGCACCCGTGCGTGCTGCCGCAACGACGTCTCCAGGAAGGCGTGGATCCGCTCGCGCAGGGCCGGGTCGGTGGTGGCCTGGCGGCACTGCACCTCCACCTTGATGCGGTGGAAGCCGGCGTTGTCGCCGTGGGCAGCGCGCAGCGACGCGTCATCGCGGGTGCGGTCGTGGAGCGCAGCAAGGGCGTCGACGACCCCCTCGAGGGTGGCGTGTGGCCACTCACCACGGGCAAGCAGCGACGACAGCGGCTCGGCACCCTCCGGTGCAGAGCGCAGGATGAGCAGGTCCGTGCCGTCGAACCAGACCGGCTCGACGAGCATCGCCGGGGTGAGCCGCCGGTCACCGTCGGCGGTGCCGGCCACGGCGCGCAGGTCGGTGATCGCGCGGTACTCATCAGCGGTCCGCCGATCCGGTAGCGGGATCGGGAAGGCCCGTGCGACGGATCGGGAGCCGTGCTTGACGACGAACCGTTCCCCCTCGAAGGTGACGCGGCGGACGTCGTTGAGGGCCCCGCCGGCGAGCAGCTCGCCCTCACCGGCCTCCAGGATGGCGATCAGCTTGGACGTGGAGATGCCCTCGGTCCGCCCGATGACCTTGAGGATCCCGAGCTCCTCTGCGACACCGAAGTCCGAGCCGGCGTCACCCTGGACCTGGAGATCGATGCCGTGCTGTGCGTAGAAGGCCTCGGTCAGGTCGACCGACCAGGGGGTCTCGAGCACGGCATCCACGTGCGGGTCGGCGGCCACGCGCGCGGCCCGGGTGCGCCAGCCCTGCAGGGGTGGGCGCTTCCGAGCCGCGTTGCTCGCGTCCGAGGAGACCCCGACGATCAGCCGGTCGCCCTCCGCACGAGCGCGCTCCAGCAGCCGTGCGTGTCCGTCGTGGAACAGGTCGAACACGCCGTTGGTGAACACCGTGCGGCTCGTGCGCGTGCCGGTGGAGGTCGTCGTGCGCACATCGGGAACCCCAGGGGCTGCGGCAACCGCCGTCGGCGCAGCAACCGTCGCGGGCGCGATGGGGAACCGCTCCGCCAGCTCCGCGACCCGTTCCCGGTGGGCGGGTTTCGGACCCTGGCGAAGCACTGCGTCCAGCACGTCGACCACCTCGGCCATCTCGGCAGCGGCCATCCCAACGCGTGTCACCGTGTTGGTCCCCAGGCGGATCGCGCTGGTGGTCCGCGCGTCGGACGGATCGAAGGGAAGCAGGTTGCGGTTGACGAGCACACCGGCCTCCGCCAGCGCCACCTCGGCGTCAGCACCGGAGAGCCCGAGCCCCCGGCGCACGTCCGCCAGCACCATGTGGGTGTCGGTGCCACCCGCCGCCAGAACGTGTCCGCGCTCGCGGAGACCCTCGGCGAGATGGCGTGCGTTCTCCACGATCGCTCGCTGGGTGCCGTGGTAGGCGGGTGTGGACAGCTCCGCGAAGAACGTCGCCTTCGCTGCGACGGAGCCGAGGTCGGGTGTGCCCTGCACTCCGGGGAACACGGCCCGGTCGACCTCGGCAAGCAGTTGGTCGTCCGCCAGGTCGCCCGCCAGCAGGAGACCACCCCGAGGACCACCGGCCTTGTAGGTGCTACAGGTCACCAGCTGCGCGTGCCGTACGGGCGAGGGGTGGACACCTGCGGCGACCAGGCCGCTGATGTGCGCCATGTCGACCAACAGGAGCGCACCCACCTCCGCGGCGATGGCGCCGAAAGCCGCGATATCGAGGGTCCGTGGGTAGGAACTGGCGCCGCAGATCAGCAGATCGGGCCGCACCGCGGCTGCCTGCTCGGCGATGGTTTCGAGGTCGAGCAGGCCGCTCGCAGGATCCACGTCGTAGGTGTGCACCTTGCCGAGCACGTCGCGCGTCATGCTCGGTGGCGCACCGTGGCTGAGGTGGCCGCCCTGATCCAACCCCATCGCGAGCACCGTCAGACCGCCAACCCCGCGCTGGGTACGACGTTGGATCGCCTGGAAAGCGATGAGGTTCGCGAGGCTCCCTGACAACGGTTGGACCCATGCGCGCCGCGCACCGAAGGCCGAGGCTGCACGCGACTCGGCGAGGCGTTCCACCTCGTCGGCCACCTCGCAGCCGGAGTGGAAGCGACGGCCTGGGCGGCCCTCGGCGGTCTTCCAGGACAGCGCCGAGGCCTGCGCCTCGCGCACCATCGGTGAGGACACGTTCTCCGCCGCGATGAGCTGGATGGTGCGTCGGCGGCGTGCAACCTCAGCAGCAAGGAGGCCGGCGAGCTCCGGGTCGTTGACCTTGAGATGGGGGTGTTCGTCCAGCACCACGGACCACCTTCGGAGATGCGCTGCAGCAGGTCCGCACGGCGCGGCGAACCTCTATTGCAGGAATACGTACCGGCCCTATTGTCGGTATCGTTCCTAGAAAGTAGCGTGCGTTGCCGCAGGGTGACGAGCTGACGGCACGGGCGGCCGTGCTCGCCAGGCCTGTGCGTCGATCCCATCGACGTTGCACTGGCCCGTCGGCACCGCTCACGATGCTGGACCCCAGGAGCCCGCGTGACCGAGATCCACCCGCTCTACGCCGCGTTCAGGACCATCGCGCGCCTACTCGAGGAACACGGCATCCACTACGTCCTGTCCGGCGGGACGATGCTCGGCGCCGTCCGAGATGGCGCGATGATCCCGCACGACAAGGACTTCGACTTCGAGCTCCTCGCCGAGGATCGCGCGCGCGTACTCGCACTGCGGGATCGGTTCGCGATCGCGGGGATCGAGCTCCGCGAGAAGCGACGCAAGGGCCTTCGCCTCGATGATGGCTCGTGGTCACCGGAGGCGTCCTGCTTCGCCAGCAACATCCACATCCGCGTGGACGGTGCCCACGTCGGGGACATGCTCCTGTTCACGGTCTTCGACGACGGGATCGCACGGCGGCTCGATGTGGAAACCCAGACGCTCTACAACCCCCGCACGATGATCCCGGCGTGGTACCTCGAGGGCACCGAGACCGCGACGTTGTACGGCGACCCCTACCCCGTGGTGCGCTCCCCGGAGGTGGTGCTGGAAACGATCTACGGACCCGGATGGGTGCAACCGGTCGCCGCGGGTGAGTTCCCGGCAGGACAGAACCGGGGCTCCGGAGCGGTCTTCGACAAGCCGACGGAACGTCTGATCCGACACGCGCTCGACCAGGGTTGGGATGGCGACTACCGCGGGCGTCCCCGCTGGCCCGGCCCGGTGACCTACGTGAACAGCCAAGCGGCGCGCCGCTGGGTCCGACGGCACGAACCGGAACTCCTCACGGGTGGCAGAGACCTTCTCCCCGCGGAACGCATAGCCCGTATCCGGTCCGAACCCAGCGACTTCCGTTCCTACCATGAACTCCGCCTGCTGCTCATCGACGGTGTCCAGGCTGGCTCCACGGGACATCGTCAGATCGCTCCGAAACGCCGCCCGGCGCTTGAAGCCGAGCGGGACGCGCTGGCCGAGCGGCTGGCGGAGCGTGAGCGGCGCGTGGCGCTCCTCGAACAGCGGCTGGAGGCCGAGCGGGTGAAGCTCCGTGCCGTGCGTCGGCGTCCGGTCAGGACGATGCTCGGCTACGCCCGACGACAGCTCTCGCGCACATCGTGACCCCGTCGGCGTCGGCCTCGCGCTGGTGTCCGTTCAGTCCAGCACCGGCGCGCCGAACACCGCCGACTCGAGCACGCCCATGAAGTCGTCGAGGTAGGCGAGGAAGACCTCGGTCTGGTCGGCACTGCCAGGCGGGGGGACCGGCTGGGCGAGGGCGACGATCGCCCGGGAGGGGATGACCACCACCATCTCACGGGTCAGCACGCCCTCGGTCTCGTACCGGTAGATCAGCTGGGTGGCGGGCACCTCGCCGTCGAGGCGGAGCTGGTTGTCGGTCTCGATCTCCGCATCGAGCTGCTCGAGCAGCTCCCGCCAGTCGTCGGGCCGGGTGTTCGGCTCGTAGGTGAAGAACATCGCCACGACATCGCCTTCCGGCCACTCGTTCGGCTCCCCGGCGACATCGCCGATACCGATGTCCTGGTTGGAGATGCTGAGCCGGTCCGCCTCCTCCTCGAACAGGAACCACTGGTCGGGCAGGTCCATCTCGACGTTGCGCCACTCGACCGACGCCGGTTGGTCCGTTCCACCGCAGGCCGCGAGCGTGACCGCGAGCAGTGCAACGACAGCGCTCACGCGGCGTACGGCGAGGCGGGAGGGTCGACGTTGCATCAGCGGGCTCCGGTGCGGCTATCGGGCTTCGTCGTCACCGCGGAGGGTGTCCTTCCCGCCGTCGCCGTCCTCGCTGGTCGGCTGTTCGTCGGCACGCCGCTGCGCCCTGCCGCTGGAGGAACCGCCCTCGATCTCCGCGGCCACCTCCGATACCAGAGCGCGCGCTCGGCTGGCGGCCGAGCGGGTGTCCGCTTCCGCCGTGACCGGTGGATCGGGAAGCGGCGGGGTGTCATCGCCGGGCTCGTCGGCATCGCGCAGGTCGATGTCCCGGGTGAGGATGGCCAGCTGCGAGGTGGTGCGCAGCAGGTCCTCCTCCGCGGGGTCGGGCGGTTCCACCCACTGCCCTTCGTCCGCATCGTGACGGGGGGTCCGGTCGGTGTCGCCCCCCTGGTGACCGTGGTCCTCGGGCTGCGCACCACCGATGGCGTGGGTGTCGTCTGCAGCGGCTGGAGCGGTGGGAACCTGCCCTGGGGGCGGGGCGTCGTGGGCGGCATGGGCGTCCCGTGTCGCGACGTCCGGGGCCGGCTGCAGCTCCAGTGGCGACTGGACCCGCGGCTCCTCCTGCGGGAGGGGGAGCTCGTCCGGCACCGACCGCGTCGTCCCGGCGTCGTCAGGGGCGGGATCGAACCGTTCGTCGAGCGGCCCCTGATCCGCATCGGCGATGCTCATCGCGGTCGCCGCTGCCGCGGCTTCGAGGACATCAACGTCACGTCGAGGTACACCTTCCTCGCGGCTGTCGGTGTCCTCCCGGGAACGGGGAGCAGCGCCGGGCCCGGCATCGGGGTCCGACCCGCTGTGCTCCGGAAGGTCAGCGTCCCCGGACCCCGCTGTGGAAGCCGCGTCGGTCGCGGCCGTGACCGGCGCACCGTCGCCGTTCGGTGCGGCCACCTGATCCTCGGTTCCGTCCCGGTGCGGGGCGTCTGCCCCCGGCCCCTCGCCGACCACCTCAGGCGCGGCCGTCCCGTCCTCCGGGGCAGCGACGTCCACCGCAGGGGGTGTATCGGTGACCTGCTCCGGTCCGTGCCCCGTTCCGGGCCCTGCGGTGGGCGACGTGCCGACGGTTGGCGACGCGCCGACGGTTGGCGACGCGCCGACGGTTGGCGACGCGCCGACGGTTGGCGACGCGCCGACGGTGGAGGCGATGGTGCGGGTCCGCGCCTCGGCGTCGGGGTGGACCTGGGCGGGGGGCGCCAGCCGCAACGCCGTCGAGGTGTCGAGCAGTACCACCTGCGCGTTGGTCCCCGCAGCCTCCAAGGCGTCGAGGCTCGCGATGAGGTCGACCCTCGAGGTCCGGTCGCGCTCGACGACCACGAGCACGTGATCGAGCGCTGCTGCCGCCGTGACCACGGGGCGGCTGACCGCTGTCGGCAACGACACGAGCAGCATGTCGAGATCACGCGGGAGGCGGGAAGGCAGCACGGTGAGGGCGTCCAGCGCCTCGCCGTGATCGCGACCCGCCCGCAGTCTCGCGAGCTTCACGCCCGGCTCGAACTCCACCACGTCGGCCAGCCGGGCGCCCTCCCGCACGACCTCGAGCAGACCCTGTTCGTCCGAGCGTCCGGAGGCGAGATCCACGCGCAGGACACCCAGGCGGCGCGCCACCAACGAACGAGCCACGACGTCGGTCCACGCGACGGTCCGGCGAGCATCCCGCCCGGCCGTCGCGAAGGCCAGCAGCAGGGGGGCCCCTGGCTCGTGGACCTCCTCTATGGCGGCCGCGAGCGGGCCCGCCGAAGCGACGCTCGGCTCCCGCGGGAGCACGGCTACCAGCTCGCCGCCGGCGGCCGCCACGTGGCGCGGGCCTCGCACGATCAGCTCCGTGGCGTCGCTCGCGACCGCCGCCGCCATACCGAGGAGCAGCGCAGCGACACCGATGGCCGCGCCGACCCCGGCCGTCGGCGGGACGGTGTCGGGGAACACCACGGCGGCCACGGCGCCGAGCGCCACCACGGCGAGCACGACCGCGCCGAGGATCCAGCGCTTCCGCACCACGATGTCCAGACCCTCTACCAACCACAGTGGCGGGGTGGAGGGCCTCGCGGTGCGCTGCTTCGAGGAGGTGGCCATCGGCAGCCGACTCTACCGGCGACGCCGTCGCGCACGGTGCAAGTGCCACCGCCCTGAACGACCTCCCTCGTTGCGTGCACCGACGGGCGTCGCCTGCGCTGCCACGGCGCTCAGGCGGGCAGCGGGACGATGCTGGTGCGTGCCCGCCAGCCGGCCTCCTCAGCCCCGGGGATCCCGGCAGCCCCGCGGGCGAGCTGCACCGCCCACCACAGGGCTGGCGGGGCGTGCGCGAGCGCGCGGTCCAGCAGGGCCGGTTGCTGTCGGACGACGCCGGCGAACAGCAACCCCTTCGCGAGGTGGAAGCCAGAACCCGCCTCGTAGGCCCCATCGAGACGGAGCGCACCGTCCGCGGCCAGGCGGGGCAGTGGCCTCTCGTCCGGCGTACGTCCCGACGCCCACGCGACCTCCACCGCCACCCAGCTGGCCCGCAACCGCTGCCGCTGCGCTCGCGGACCCGGCGGCGTGGCCGTCGCCAGGTGCCGCTGCGCGTCGTCGAGCCGACGAGCCGCCACCTCGACGTCGCCGAGCCCGACGGCGTCCGCGGCCAGGGACACCAGCAGCATGACGCGGTCAACCGGATCGGTCGCCATCCGCAGCGCCGGAGCCTCCAGCCCGGCCGCGCCAGCGTGGTCCCCTAACTCGCGCCGCAACCGTCCACGCTCCGCGGCGATCCAGGGTTGCAGCTGCGGCTCGCTGATCGCATCGAGGTGGAGCGCAGCAAGATCACCGCGCCCGAGCCGTCCCCACACCACGCCGTACCAGACGCTGCGGGCAGCAGGATGGCGTAGCCCCACGCCGTTGCCGAGGTCGACATCCGGCGGCAGCAGCGCTGCCAGGGCGGGCGCTGGCGGCACCGGGGCCTGCGTGTCAGTGGCGTCCACCGCCGGCGGCGTGGGCTCGGTGTCCATCGCCGCAGCGTAGGCCGGGCCGTGCGCGCACCCCGTCACGCCGCCGGGCACCGGTCGGCAGGCGCCGGGCGACGACCGCCAGCGGATGAGCACGTTGCGTCACCGCGTGCCAGACTGCGGGTCCGTGACGCCGCCCGCTCCCCTCCCCGCTCCCGATCCCGACGACCCACGCGACCTGCGCTGGCGGCGGGCCCACCTCGTGACCCCGCAGCTGCTCACCTGGCCCGCAGCGGCGGCCCCGGGGCTGACCTTCCACCTGCACTACGCCGCGGACGGTGGACTCCGCGTTGTCGACGGATGGCTGATCGGCGCCGATGTGACGCTGCAGCTGCGACCCCACCCGGCCGGCCTGCCCGCCCGGCTCACGGACCGGGACGGCTACCGCCACCTCGGTGGGCGTCCCGTTCTCCACCTCGACGCGGACGGCGAGGTGCCGGACCGCTGGCTGCAGGGACAGCTCGCCGTCACGGCGACGGACGGGACGGGCGTCCTCGTGGCCGCCAGCGGGGTGCAGACCGCGCTGCTGCTGGATCAGCGCTACGCCAGCGACGCGCCCCTCGGGGTGTCCTGGGACACGCACGGATATCCGACCATCGCGGTGTGGGCGCCGACCGCCCGCGGCGTCCACCTCCACCGGACGGTGAGCCCTGCCGTGGAGCCCTGGGTGCCGCCGACCGACCTCGACGACGTCGCCAGCGACGGGGCGGCGGCAGACGGTGGACGCAGCGACATCGATCCCGCTGGCGTCGCCGGCGCGACCCGCGCCGATCGCAGGTCCCGCACGGCATCCGACAGCGGGGAGCCGGATGAGGTCCTCCCCCTCAACCTCGGTGCCCAGGGCGTGTGGAGCGTCGTCGGCACTCCCCGGTGGCGGGGCACCGCGTACCGCTTCGAGGTGGAGGTCTACGACCCGAACGAGGACCGGGTGGTCCGCAACATCGTGACCGACCCCTGGTCGGTGGGGTTGAGCGCCGACTCTCGCTGGTCGCTGGTGCTCGACCTCGACGACCTCGAAGACCCGGCGTTGGCACCGCGCGGCTGGGCGCAGGGGACCCGCAAGCCGGCCTTCGCGGGGCAGGCGCGGATGGTGGCCTACGAGCTCCACGTGAGCGACTTCTCGGCCGCTGACGGCAGCGTGCCCGAGGAGCTGCGGGGCACCTACCGCGCGTTCAGCCTGGCAGGCAGCCACGGTGTGCGGCATCTGCGGCACCTCGCCGAGGCGGGGGTCAGCCACCTGCACCTGCTGCCGATCAACGACATGGCCTCGGTGCCGGAGCGGCGGAGCGACCGACGCACACCCCTGTTCACGGCTGCCCCAGCCGGGGGGCCTGAGCAGGACACCCCCGCTCAGGACACCCCGGCCCAGGACACCCCGGCCCACGGCACGTCCGCCCAGGACACCCCGGCCCAGGCCGATGCTGCACCGGTTGACCCGGCGATCGCGTCGGCTGTGAGCGCAGACGACGCACGCGCAGTACCGACCACCTGGCCACCGGACTCGCCCTTACCACAGGCGGCGCAGCAGGCGGTAGCTGACCGTGACGGTTACAACTGGGGCTACGACCCCTTCCACTGGTTGGTGCCCGAAGGCTCCTACGCCACGGACCCCGACGGGCCGACGCGCATCCGTGAGGTGCGCGAGCTGGTGGCCGCTGTCAACCGGCTCGGGCTGCGTGTGGTGGTGGACGTGGTGTTCAACCACACACACCGGGCCGGCCGGCACCCCTTCAGCGTGCTCGACCGGATCGTGCCGGGCTACTACCACCGCCTCGACGACCTCGGTCGCGTGACGACCTCCACCTGCTGCCCCAACACCGCGACCGAGCACAGGATGATGGAGCGGCTGCTCACCGATGCGGTGCTCACCTGGGCCCGGGCCTACCGCGTGGATGGGTTCCGCTTCGACCTGCTCGGCCACCACCCCGCCGCTCAGGCCCGCCGACTCCGTGCAGCGTTGGATCGGCTCACCCTCCGCACGGACGGTGTGGACGGCCGCCAGATGGTGCTCTACGGCGAGGGGTGGGAGTTCGGCGAGGTCGCCGGCGATGCGCGGTTCCTGCAGGCGACCCAGCGTGGGCTCGCCGGCAGCGGCATCGGCACCTTCGACGATCGGCTGCGTGACGCGGTGCGTGGCGGGAGCCACGTCGGGCATCGTTCCGAGCAGGGGTTCGCCTCGGGGCTGTGGTGGGAGCCGAACGGTTCGCTGGAACTCACCGACGGCGAGCGCGACGCGCAGAGAGTCGCAGCGCTCGATCTCAACGAGAGGGTCATGCTCGGTGTGGGGGGCAACCTCGCGGAGCTGCCGGTTCCGTGCGCGGATGGCCGGATCCGGCTCGGCCGGGACATCGCGTACGGAGGTGCCAGCGCCGGCTACGCCCGTCGACCCCAGGACCAGGTCGCCTACGTCTCCGCCCACGACAACGAGACGCTGTTCGACGCCCTCGCGGCCAAGCTGCCGATCGCTACCTCCATGGAGGACCGGATCCGGATGCAGGTCGTGGCGCTGGCCACGGCGATCCTCGGTCAGGGCACGCCGTTCCTCCATGCGGGTTGCGAGCTGCTGCGGTCGAAGTCCCTGGACCGCGACACCTACCGGTCCGGTCCCCTGATCAACGCGATCGACTGGAGCGCGAAGACGACCCGGTGGGGCGTCGGTATCCCGCCTGTGGCCTCCAACCCGGACGAGCGCCCCCTGCTCTCGCACCTGTTGCGCAGCATCCCCCGACCCGAGCCCGCGCACATCGCCGGCTGCCGCGACCGTGTCCTGGAACTGCTGCGCATCCGCGCGTCGTCGCCGCTGTTCGGGCTCCCCACGGCCGAGGACGTGCTGCGCGTACTGCGCTTCCGCCTCACGGGTCCCGCCGCCATCCCCGGCGTGGTGGCGTGGTCCCTGCAGGGCAGCTCCGGGTGGGCGGATCACGACCTGCTCCTCACCCTCAACGCGACACCGAGGGACTTGCACACCGAGCTCGGCGAGGAGCCGCATGAGCTGCGCCTCGGGCGTCGCCCGGGCAGGTGGAAACTGCACCCGCTGCTGACACGGTCGAGAGACCCGGTGAACCACCTCTCGCACATCGAGGGTGGTGTGCTGCACGTGCCGGCCCGCACGGTGGCGGTGTTCCTCCGAGAGGCGACCGGGTGACACCCTTGTGAGGACGACACGCGAGGAGTCATCGATGCCGCCGACCGACGGTCCTGCGACCGCTGCGGGCGTACGACGCGCGCCGACCACGACCATCGCGCTGGTGACGATCCTGCTCGCCGTGGTCGCGGTCCCCGCCGTCCTGCTGGCAACGGGGACCGTCCCAACCCTCGACCCAGACTCGAGAGCAGCCGCCGCGCAGTGGGAGACCGCCGCGTCAGACGCCTGGCCGGCGGACGCGGTGCTCTACCACGTGTTCGTTGACCGCTTCGCGGATGGCGACGCGCCCGGCACCCAGGTGGCGGGCCACCCGGACGATCCCGACTACCCCGCAGCCCTGACGGACTGGATGGGCGGCGACCTCGCCGGTATCGAAGCGCGGCTCGACCACGTCATCGCGACCGGCGCCAACACCCTGTGGCTCTCCCCCGTGAACACCGGACCGTCCTTCCACGGCTACCACCCGACCGATCTGCTGGATGTCGACCCCCGCTTCGGCAACATCGAGGGGCTCCGGCGAGTGGTGCGCGCCGCCCAGGACCGCGACATCCGGGTGGTGTACGACCTCGTCCTCAACCACACGTCGAACCGGCATCCCTGGTTCCTGGACGCCCAGGACGCCTGCGAGGACAGTGCCTTCTACGAGTGGTACCGGTTCACCGACTGCCCCGACAGCTACGCGGCCTTCGCCGGCCTTGCCGAGCTGCCCGAACTCGACCTCGACCACCCGCCTGCACGCGGGTTCGTGTTCGACGAGGTGCTGCCCTTCTACCTCGACGACATCGGCGTGGACGGCTTCCGGCTCGACCATGTTGAGGGCCCGTCCCGCGACTTCTGGCGCACCTTCGCCGCTGAACTCGCCGAACGCTGGCCGAACACCCTGGTTCTCGGCGAGGTGTGGGCGCAGCCCGCCACGATCGACAGCTACGGAGACGTGTTGGATGCCGCCACCGCCTTCCCCTTCCGGGACCGGCTGCTGGCCACCTTCGCCCGCGGCGGGGATGCCCGGGCCGTAGCGATGCCCGTGGCGACCTGGCTCGACGACGACGGCCTTCCCGATGCCGCCCTCCCCCGGCGGCAGACCTACCTGTCGTCCCACGACCAGAGCCGCTTCGCGCACGAGGCCGACGGGGACCTGGACCGACTCACCGCAGCGTACGCCGCGATCCTGACCGCACCCGGCCTCCCCACGATCTACTACGGCGACGAGGTGGGGATGCGCCAGACGGACGCCCTGCCGGAAGCGGCGGACTTCGCGGATCGCTGGTTCCGTGAGCCCATGCCGTGGGACCAGGAACGCTGGTCGGTGTGGGACAGGCGAACCCTCGAGCGCGTGTCGAGCTTCGCTCGGGCTCGCACCACTGAGCCTGCACTCCACGCAGGCCGCTACAGCGAGGTGGTGGGCGAGGGACCGGTGTGGGTCTTCGAGCGGGCCCACGACGAGGACCGCCTCCTGGTCGCGATCAACACCGCCGAGGTGGACATCGATCTGAAGGGACTGCTCACCGACGTGGGCTGGGACGACACCGCGATGCTGGACAGCGCCGAGGTGGTGGTGCGCCTTCGGGACGAGGAGGGGCCGGGCACATCGCTGGGCGGCCTCGATGCGGTCGTGCTGCGGTTATCGGCCGAGTGAACTGCCGAGCATCGCCGGTGCCTTGGTCGGTCCATGGAACGCCGGGGCGGTGGTTGGGCGGGACGGACGTGGATGCCGCAGGGACTGGCGTACCGGCGTGACCGGGTGCGCTGACGGGCCGTCGGCCGCTATCCGGACCCGGTCCAGGGATCAGGATCAGCTGCCCGGGGCGACCCGGATCGCCCGGAACTCCCTGACAGGAAGCGGGAGGACCGCCTCGACCACCAAGCCGTCGACCGCCCCAGAGAACCCGTCGACCGACCACTGCGCGCGCCACATCGAGGTGACGGTCACCTCGGTGTCGGGGTCGCGGTGGTCGTAGACATGGCTGATCTGCTGCGTGGGGTCGCCGCCATAGGGTGCTCCGGCGCGCCCGTCATCGACCACAGTGGTGATGCCATCGCCCCAGTCGATCCGGAAGGCGACGGTCTCGAAGACGACGTCCAGCGTGCCCCAACCGGTGAGCGCCTCGGCGCGTGCGAAGTCGTCCTGTCCCTCGATGACGAGGTAGGCGGGCATGCCGGTGAGGGCCATGCCGGGGTCCACGCTGATCTCCGGCTGCGGCAGTGAGACGCTGCGTACGAAAGCGTTGGCAGCGCCGTGGGGTCGCGGTGCGGCCGCAGCCATCGCAGGATCACAGAAGAAGTCACCGGTCCCCTCCAGCCGCGGGTCCGCCATCATCTCCAAGGTGGTGATGTCCCATGCGATGCCGAGTTCGCTCCCCGGATCGATGCCGATCCGTGGCGCCAGCGCGATGCATGGATCGCCGGTCTCCGGCTGCGTGCCCCAGGCCGGCTCCAGGGCGTCCACCCTCGGATCAGGCTCCGGTGCCACGTTCACCGGTGCGGCGTCCCCCTGACCCCCTCCACCAGGCGACGACCCCTCGCCCGCCCCCGACCGCCTGGTGCCTTCGATCTGGAACGTGTCGGAAGACCCGCCCAAGCC